>JBBKWZ010000115.1:0-2899 GCA_037969195.1 Rubricoccaceae bacterium
TTGGCGTGTTAGCCCCCACCCAGAGTGGATGCCAGCCTGCTTCGAGAAGGCAAACCTGCAGGAGTGACAGTGCTAGTGTGTGAGATTCCTTGGCGATACATGCCAAAACACAGACTGGCGCAGACGTCGAAGATGGCATCGTGTGCATGATCATGGCCAGTGCACGGCTTAATCGTTCAGATGCAATGTGCTCGTCCAGAACGGTGACTTCTCCACGAACCCAACGGTTACCAATCTCTCGAAGCCCGAGGCTGACTTCGTCTGATGTAGGGAACCATGATCCCAATCGGCTACGGGCATCCAACAATGAGGCCTGAATCCCGTAAACATCTCCAGCGAGGATTTCATCGGCCCACACCGTACCTGCCACAGGGGCAATCTCGTTTGCGCGAATTTCAGCAGTTTCTCGTTTGACCACGGTGCCGAAATCTGTCGTTCGGGTTCCCCGATCGTCTCTCAAAGGCGTACCGCCATTCTGCAAGAAGCGCAGCAGATCGGACTTGATTACACGTCGATGACCACCGGGCGTACGGATTGCCTGGACCAGGGCCTGGTCAGCCCAGCGCTTGATGCTGCTGACACCAACACCGGCAATCCTAGCCGCTTCGGCCGTGGTAATGAGATCGTTCATGCCGTGAAGATAGAACGTATTGGACGATTTAACAAATCATAATCGTCCATTTCGTCTATATTGCCTCCGCGAATCGTTCATATCGTCCGCTCGCGCCACTTTTACCGCTTTCCTTAATAAAAAGCCGCGAGGCAGAAATCATGAAAACCCTAATCCTATCAGCACTCTCAGTCGTACTAATCGCTGCAGTAACCGTACTTGCACCTCGGACCGCTACCGGCTCCTCGTCCTTTGTCGGCGGTGATATCGTTGACGTGGCTATACAGGCAGGCACATTCGACACGCTTGTGGCAGCAGTCCAGGCTGCCGGTCTCGAAGAAACGCTTCGCGGCCCCGGCCCATTCACCGTGTTCGCTCCAACGGACGAAGCTTTTGACTTGCTTCCAGAGGGCACCGTAGAGAGCCTCTTGCTCCCTGAGAATCAGGATCAACTTATTTCGATCTTGACCTACCACGTTGTTGCCGGCGAAGTCATGTCATCTGATCTGTTGGCTATCCCTTCGGCCACAACCGTCAACGGCCAGGATGCAGCCTTTGGCCTTCGCGTAGGCGGTGCCAATGTCACAACGGCGGATGTCGCGGCATCCAATGGAGTAATCCACGTGATCGATCGCGTGCTGCTTCCCTAGTCGCATGAATGGCCCGTTCCCCACGATACAACTGGGGAGCGGGTCATCTATTCAGACCATTCAAATCTAGTCGCAGGCGGCTTGATTCCATCGCCGCCTCGGTGACTCCCTTTTAAAAAAAACAACCAATCAATATCATGCGATCCCTTTTTCTTTGTGCCACGCTGTTGGCAACTGTATTTGGAACAGTCGGCTGCTCCAGCTCTGATCCGACACCAAGCGCCAATACAGTTGTTGATGTAGCGGTGAGTGCTGGTAACTTCTCGACGCTCGTCGCAGCGCTTCAAGCCGCAGACCTGGACGTAGTTCTTCAGGGTAATGGTCCCTTTACGGTCTTTGCACCGACCGACGACGCCTTCGCACAGCTTCCGGCAGGAACAGTAGACGATCTCCTCCTGCCGGAGAATCGGGCACAACTGGAATCAATCCTCACATTCCACGTCGTTTTCGGCAACGTGCAGCTCTCGGACGTCTTAACAACGACATCTGCAACTACGCTGAACGGCGCTGCTTTACCGATTGCCTTGACCATAGAGGGCGCCACGGTCACAACTGCGGATATCAGTGCAGACAACGGCATCGTCCATGTAATCGATAACGTCCTTCTCCCATGACGCCTAACCAATCATTAGCCGGGCATGGTTGACAACCAGACCAATGGAGCAGAAGGTCAGGACCGTAATTCTGGCCTTTTTGCTTTTACCTCAATCCCGCCTCTTCTGACGTAAATCGGTGGCGTAGGACGGCAAGACCCATATGAAGCCCTCACAAAATTGACTTTAGGCTGGGACTCCAACACAATTGGTTGAACAGCTCGATCCATCCCATGAATGTATTCATCACTGGCGGAACCGGTTTTGTCGGGCGGGCCTTAGTGCTTAGGCTTCGGCGCGATGGTTACGCCGTCACGGTATTCACTCGCAACGTGGCCCGAGCACGATCGCTTCTCGGGCAAGAGGCCGAATTGTTGGATTCGAGCTCAGCAGACGAGACAATCGTAAATGCGTTGGAGCGGTCTTCAGCCGTCGTAAACCTTGCCGGCGAGCCGCTGCTAGGTAGTCGTTGGACAGACTCGAAGAAACAACGGCTCCGCGACAGCCGAGTAGGCTTGACTCATGAGTTAGTAGGCCACCTTCAATCCGCTTCGCGTAAACCCTCTGTTCTTATCTCCGCGAGTGCCGTGGGATACTATGGCGACCGTCGGGACGATGTTCTGGTTGAAGACGAGCGAGCCGGGCAAGATTTCCTAGCGCAGTTATGTGTGGATTGGGAGTCCGCTGCCTTGAAAGCAGAGAGATTGGGCATCCGCGTCGTGACTCCCCGGCTTGGTGTCGTGCTCGGTCGCGCAGAAGGAGCCCTGTCGAAAATGCTTCCCGCGTTCCGCGCAGGACTGGGAGGGCCCGTCGGCTCAGGCAAGCAGTTCGTGCCCTGGATCCACATCGACGATCTCGTTGATTTCCTCGTAGCGATGATTCAAGATGACCGATACAGCGGCGCTGTCAATGCGACAGGGCCGACTCCTGTCCGTTTTACGGAATTTGCTCAGGCCCTTGGAGCCAAACTTTCCCGACCGACCTTTGCCCAGATCCCCTCCCTCGCGCTTCGACTCCTGTTTGGCGAGGCCGCAGCCGTACTATTG
>JBBKWZ010000116.1:0-6588 GCA_037969195.1 Rubricoccaceae bacterium
ACTCAGGCGATTCCGCGCCGATAATGTGACTATCGCGGTAGAACTGATTGAAAGAAGTAGCGACTTCGCGCAGGTAGGTCGCAACCTTGTGCGGTTCTTTCGAGTCGGCGGCCTGAGCGATGACATCGGGCAGGCGAAGCAATTCTTTCATCAGCCCGATTTCACTTTCATTGGCGAGCAGTGACAAATCTGCCTCGTCCGAAAGCTTCAGGCCAATTTCCTCGGCCTTCCGAATGATTGAGCAAATCCGCGCGTGGGCGTACTGAAGGTAGAAAACAGGGTTCTTTTCGCCCGCCTCCTTTGCGAGATCGAGATCAAACTCGAGGTGCGAGTTGGGCGATCGCATGAGGAAGAAGAATCGCGTGACGTCGGGCGAAACCTCGTCCATCAACTCGTCGAGCGTGACGTAGTTGGCCTTCCGCGTTGACATTTTGACGGGTTCGCCGCCACGGACGAGCGTCACAAACTGGTAGATGACAACGTCGATTTTGGAGGCGTCGCCACCGAGCGCTTCCACTCCGCGGAGCACATCGGGGAACGTGCCGATGTGGTCAGCGCCAAAGACATCCACAATCTTATCGAAGCCGCGAGCGAGCTTATCTATGTGGTACGCGATGTCCGGCAGGCGATACGTGGGTTCGCCCGAGGACTTTACGAGAACCGTGTCCACATCGTGCTCGCCGTCGGCATCCGTCTTGGTTTTGCCGAGTTTGCCCGTCGCGAACCAAATCGCACCATTCTTATCGTAAGCAAGACCTTTCTCACGAAGCGTCGTAACGGCGTCCCAAACCGCGTTAGACTCGTACACACTCCGCTCGTTGAAGTACGAGGTCATGCGAATGTCCATCCGCGCCAGCGTGGCCTCTATGTCCGCGAAAATTGCAGTTTCCGCGGCCTCCTTGAAAACGTCCGCGTCTTCCTGGGCCATCAGATTCGTGCCATGTTCGGACAGAACACTCTCGGCGATAGCCTCGATGTACTCGCCCCGATATCCCTCTTCCGGGAAACTCTTCGGCACGACCAGCCCATCTTCGAGCGTTTTCGTCGGGCCGGATGGATTGACAAGCCCTTCAACGCGTGCACGCACACTTTCGCCAAGCACCCGCATCTGCCTTCCCGCGTCGTTGAAGTAGTACTCGCGGGTTACGTCGTATCCCGTCCATTCAAGGAGGTTGGCGATTGTATCGCCAAGGACAGCATTTCGACCGTGTCCGACAGTTAACGGGCCGGTCGGGTTAGCGGAGACGTACTCCACAATAGCCGTCTTTCCTTCGCCTTCATTCGTTCGCCCGAAGGCATCGCCTGCGACCAATATCTGTTTGACGCCGTCGGCCAAATAGGTGTTGGAGAAACGGAAATTGATGAAACCGGGTCCTGCAACCTCCGCGCCGGTGATGCGCTTCGGGTCCAGTACCATGGAGGCAAGGAGCGCCTCTGCGATTAGGCGGGGCGCTCGCTTCAGAGGTCGAGCGAGCTGCATCGCGACGTTCGTTGCCAGATCACCGTGATCGGGATTGCCGGGAGTCTGGAATTCGATGACAACGCTGCTCGAATCAAAGTCCTCAGGCGCACCCTTCAGGCCAGAAAGCGCGGTACGGATCTGTTGTTCGAGGTACGTTTTCATCGGCTGTGGCTCACAATCAGGCATCAAACTACCTCTTCCATTTCACCCGAATGCCTTAGCTTGGCCTCGCTCACTCGTTTGGGCCCCGCCTTCCGATTTTCTTCACCCCATGTAATGCGTTGGACCACTTTTTCCCCGGTGGTTTTCGTTGTACTGTCGGCTCTCGCCGCATGCACGTCCCCGGAGCCGCCGATTGAGACGGTAGATACGACGGCGGTCGCACTTGAGGACACCTCGCTCGTCCCCGTTGTGGCCGTGGCACGGCTAGAGAACGAACGTGAAAACCGGCTAGAAGTAGGCATCACGTACCCTCAGCTTAACCCTTCGGTTGCGCCGGAATTGGCGCGCATGCTCGATGCCGTAAATACAGACATCGCCTCGCGTATCGCCACTGTCGTGGATTCGTTTCTTGTTTCTGCCCGAGAGGCTGCTGGTTTTGCGGACAACCCGGATGTCGGTTTTAGTTCGCTGGAAGGTGCCTTCGATGATCCGTATGTAAACGGCCGCATTTTCAGTGCAAGCCAGGGGATCTACACGTTTCTGCTTGGCACGGCCCACCCGAACACAACGACAATCGTCTACAATTACGACCTTGGCAAAGGTGCACAGATTGACCTGGCGGACATTTTCGACGGTGCTACAGCGTATCTCGACACGCTTTCTGCGCGGGCGGGCTCGACTCTGGTTGCTGAGGCTGAAGAACGCGGAATGGCTGAAAGCGATCTGTTTCCGGAAGGCTACGCTCCTATCGAGGAGAACTTCGATCTCTTCACACTTGGCCCGGATTCGCTCAGACTGCACTTTCCTCCCTACACGGTTGCACCGTACGTTGCAGGTCCGTTCACCGTTTCGCTTGCCTACTCAGATCTTCGATCCGTCCTGATGGACGCCGGACCCGCTGCCACGCTCGGCAGACATTGATTAGGATAGTCCGCCGCGCGTCGCTCTTCTACTGATCTCCGGGCAGACCTTCCTCCCTTCCCCATGTATTTACTTCGGTACCTCCCGCTCGCCCTCGTGCTTTTGCTCGCGGGTTGTTCGCAAACCCAGCGCACTACGGCAACTCGGCCACCGGCGGACACGATGCCCGTCACCAATCCACAAGAACAATCTCGACCGACAGTGCGGGATGTCACGATTGAGGGCACGTCGATCGTCGGGACTTGGTTCGCCGTGGAAGTTCTTGAAGACGCTGCCGCAACACGCGACCTTGAGGTAGGGACGATGGAAATGACCCTGCTCGTTCAGCCAAATGGTCGCTCAACGCTTACCGGCGTCGACCGCAGAGAGGGATCAGGGCGC
Organism: Rubricoccaceae bacterium; assembly: GCA_037969195.1. Taxonomy (GTDB): domain Bacteria; phylum Bacteroidota; class Rhodothermia; order Rhodothermales; family Rubricoccaceae; genus JAHEJB01. The sequence continues at coordinate 2,927 of JBBKWZ010000116.1, forward strand.
GTGAGTTTCACCGGCATCATTGAAGGCCACCGGATTTCGTTCGATGGCATGGATGGCAGTGGCACACTTTCAATGAGTGGCCGCCGTCTCATCCTTCAAGACCCTCGGGGCCGAAGCACCGTGTATATCCAGGGTTCGGGCGACTAACCCGAACGGCGTCATCCCGTATAGATGGCGAACTCGTCGCGGCGAGCGTGCAGATTCAGGGCTATGGCAATCATAGCCGTGTTGGCCAACAAGGCAGAGCCCCCATACGATATCAGTGGAAGTGGAATGCCAATAACCGGCATCAGCCCCACCGTCATTCCTACGTTCACGATCACGTGCACGAGGAAGATTCCCGTAACGCCCGCCGCAAATAGACGAGGGAACGCAAAGCCTGCTGCCGTGCCAAGCGTTGCAAGTCGGATGAGCAGCATCCCGAAGAGTGTGAGCAGGACAATCGAGCCGATGAACCCGAACTCTTCACCAATCACACAAAAAATGAAATCCGTGCTCTGTTCTGGGATGTACGCCAATTGGGTCTGCGTGCCATTCGTAAAGCCTTTCCCGAAAAAACCGCCAGAGCCAATTGCAGCTTTAGCCTGAATGACGTGAAAGCCTTCGGTGAGGCGGTATTTCTCCGGATCGGCGAACGCCCTGATTCGGCCTTGCTGGTGCGGCTGAAGAACTTTGTCCAGAGCGATGTAGGCCATCACTAGCGTTCCGAATGAGAACAATCCGGCTAACCCACCAAACACCTTCGAACGCATTACGAATAAGGTCCCCACACTGAACACCAACGCAAAGAAACCGGCCATCAACGGATTCACTATGTAGAGGTAGCCGACCACGAGCGGAGCAACAAGAAGAGACATCCACGAAAGAGGGACGGCACCGCTCCAGAAAAGCAAGACGGGAATGAGTGCCAGGAAGACAAGCGCCGTTCCCGCGTCATTTTGGAGGACGATCAGGACCGCGGGCAGGAGCACGGTGGCACCGGCGAACAATAGGTATTGCCATTTGCCTTCCCGTGCGGCATTGGTAGAGAGCATCCGAGCGGCAAGCAAAACCGTTCCGACCTTCGCGATCTCGGAGACCTGCATCCCGAACGGACCGATGTAAAGCCAGCTCTTTGCTCCATTGATCTCTCGTCCGAAAACCAACGCGGCTACGAGGAGCCCGACTGTAATGACGTAAACGAGTGGCGAGAGCCTGAAAATGACGCGCGCCGGAGTCAGGATAATGACGATCATCAACACCGCTGAGATTCCGAACCACATCAACTGACGGTTGAAATTTCGCTGCACCGAGAGCAGCAGAAACTCGCGCGCTGGGCCATGTGTTGCGCTGTAAATCGCCGTCAGGCCCGCGCAAACGAGTAGGGCCCACACGAGGATTGTCATCCAATCGAGGTTTTTGTACCAGGCTCGCATGGATGGCTAGAAATGAATTTGGGAGACAGTTTTCCTCATCCGTCACCTCGCTCTCGGGCCGAAGAGTGCGCCCGAACGGCGCTGATCACACCGGGCCGTGTAGTCTCTCCTCGGAAGTACTGCTCAATCATAAGGCTTGCAATTGGCGCTGCCGTCGTTGAGCCGAAGCCAGCGTTTTCCACTAACACACCCACGGCCACTTGTGGGTTGTCGGCCGGAGCGTAGGCGATGAACACGGCATGGTCCGGACCGCGTGGGTTTTCTGACGTGCCGGTCTTCCCGGCGACGAGAATCTCTGGGAAATCGCCGGAAGCCGGGATTTGCGCGCGACGTGCGGTACCAGCTTCGACAACGAGTTCCATCCCACGTCGGACGATGGCAATATTCTCAGGAGAAATTGGGAGCTCGCGTTGACGCCTGAAAACCGGCTCCCGGACTTCTCCTGTCGCAGGGTCGACCTGCTCCATGACAAGGTGCGGAGTAACCAACGTACCTCCATTGGCCACAACGGCAGAATAACGTGCCAATTGAAGAGGCGTGACACCCATGTTGCCCTGCCCAATGCCCAGGTTGACCGTGTAACCCGGACCCCACCCACTCGGAAACAGCCGATTGTAATAGGCGGAATCTGGAATGAGACCCGCGTCTTGTTCGGGAAAATCGATTGGGGCGAGCGTTCCAAAACCAAATCGATGCGCCCATTCGCCCCATGTATCAAGGTCCATGCGCTTTCCGTTGATGGTATCGTTCATCAGCCGGAAGAAGAACGTATTGCATGAGACCTGAATGGCTCGAACAACATTGATTGAACCGTGCGCGCCACCATGGCACCGAAAGAGACGTCCGCCCAACATGTATCCGCCGCCGCAGTACAGTTGCGTGTCTTCGGTGATGATGCCCTCCTGAAGTCCGACTATGGCCATGAAAGGCTTCCACGTTGAACCAGGAGGTTGATAGCTTTGGGTGGCGCGAACGAATAGGGGCCGCTCTGGATTGCGATAGACGTAGTCAACGAATTCCTGCGAGAGTCGGCCACGCCATTCCGCGAGATCGTAATCGGGCGCGGAAACCATGGAAATGATGGCGCCATCGCGCACATCCATCATCACGGCACCGCCCCGCTTGTTTACAAAAAGGCTTTCTGCGAGGGCCTGAACTTTCGCATCGATCGTGAGGTGGAGTTCGAATCCGGATTCTGCCTCGACATCGTAAACACCATCCTCGTACGGCTGCACTTCCATCCCGTGCACGTTCACAAGCACGTATTTGCGCCCTACTCTCCCCCGCAAGACCGACTCGTACTCTCGCTCGATTCCAGTGATGCCGACCATATCGCCCATCCGATAGCCTTCTTCCTCCATTTCGGCGAGTTGATCCGCAGATATCTCGCGTACATAACCCAGAGCGTGGCTCATTCGCGCCTCGCCATGGTACCGGCGCTGCTGGCCTTCCTCAAAGCCGATGCCCCGCAACCTGTACTGCGCTTCCTGAAGCCGAGCGAACGCGTCAAACGAGACATCCGTGAGCAAAACGTCTGTCTGATAGCGAGAACGCGCGCTTATCTCATCGTACCTCCGACGGACGACCGACTCCGGCAAACCAGCGAGTTCGGCGACTTCCGGAATGTCTTCGTCGTCAAAATACCTTGGAGAGACAGTCACTGATAGCGTCGTCTCGTTGTCGACGAGAAGGGCGCCATTTCGGTCAAGAACGTACCCGCGTGCAGGGCGGATGAGTTTCTCCTCCAACGCGTTGCCCTCCGCCTGCACCGTGTACTGCTCGCGGTCGATGATCTGCATCTGTGCCAACCGAACCCCAAGCGTCACTAGGATAAACAGCACGACGCCAGAGAAGATGCGCAGGCGGATCCGCGTGTCTTCCTTTGAAACGGCGGGCTTGTAGCTCATGGTGGGCGGTTGGGGGACTAGAGCAAGTTACGCGGGGTTGAAAGCAGACGGGTCGCTGTTACGTTCCCTTTCCATGTCACATTTTCCTTGCGATTTGAATATGGACGCTCTTGGCGGGTCCATCCGGAGTGCACTACAGAACACACTCCCTTTTCGTGGGTTAGCGGAATGGGACGTCTCGTTAGCAAAAGGGCACTTCCCTGTGACCTACGTTACATCCGCCCTGTTTTTCACGGCGAACACCCGTACACTACTTGCCCCGCCGCGTTGGATTTGATCACCCTGAATTGCCACAGTCAAGTACGTCCAAACCAAACCAACTGATGGTCGCCACCACACG
>JBBKWZ010000117.1:0-3358 GCA_037969195.1 Rubricoccaceae bacterium
CATCAGTGCTTGCCCTCAACTCTAATTCAAAACGCATGGCACCTGCTTCGGCACAGGTCTGCCACTGCCGTACTTCTTCGCTAATCTGACCAAGAGAGCCAGTTACCGCAACTGGTTAGGCACAAATCCCTATACTTGCCTCGCTCGAAAGATTCGCGCAGCGCGAAGACTAATGGACTACCTCGACTTCGAACTAGCTATTGGCGTAGGCGACGGGGTTTCCTACCCGGTCAGCGTGATTCGCTCTCCAGCGGGAGAACAGCGGGCATCTACGAAATTCCCGTACGATGAGCTTGAGCTGAAAAACAAGCTCCAGGCATTGCAGATTGCTTTGCTCAAGTCAGGAAGTACGCGCCGGGACATCATGCCGCCTGAGGAAAAGGCTTCCATAGAGGATTTTGGTAAGGTTCTATTCGGTACGCTCTTTCCAGAAGAGATCAGAAGTTGCTACCGGCTGAGTCGGCAACAGGCGAAACAGGAAGGCAAGGGACTTCGGCTTCGGCTCCGTATTGAGGCACCCGAACTGGCGTCGATGCCTTGGGAGTATCTCTACGACGAATCCGAAGGCGACTTCGTCTGCCTCTCCACGGACACGCCCATCGTGCGTTACCTGGAGCTCGCCCGCCCGCCCGACCCGCTCACGTTCACCCCGCCGATGCGGATTCTGGGAATGGTCGCTAGCCCAGACGATCGTCCGAAACTGGACGTGGGGCGCGAAAAGCAACGAATTGCCGAGGCGCTGTCCGACCTCGAAGCTCGTGGCCTCGTTTCGATGACGTGGATGGAGGGAGCCACATGGCAGGATCTTCAGAAGGCCATGCGGCAAGGACCGTGGCACGTTTTCCACTTCGTCGGGCACGGAGGCTTTGACGCGACCACTGGGGGTGGCATGCTGGCGCTTTGCGACGAAAACAACCAGACGTTTCGGTTGTCCGCCGTGAATCTCGGGCGCCTACTGGCCGACCACAGCGACCTTCGACTTGTTGTGCTTAACGCATGCGAAGGCGCGCAGGCGAGCGACACGGACGTCTTCTCGAGTACTGCGTCCGTGCTCATTCGGCGCGGCGTTCCCGCTGTTATTGCCATGCAGTTCGAGATCACGGACCGCGCAGCCATCCAGTTTGTGCAGGTGTTTGCTGAAGCGGTGGCGGAAGGACTACCGATTGACGCGGCGGTCTCCGAGGCTCGCAAGGCCATCAGCCTCTCCACGTCGAATACAGTGGAATGGGGGACGCCGGTACTCCACATGCGATCGCCAGACGGGCGGCTATTTGTTCCGGATCCAGAATCCCCCGCAATCTCTCCGCCGGCTTATCCGGGCCATGTGGGCCGAGAGTTAACGGAGCCGGAGGACGTGCAGCCCGAAGAGGATAGTGTTAGTCAGGGCGCTTCGTCCGTAGCAGTCGGCTTGGCTGCGATTGGGAAAAGCAAGGCGAGGCTCGCCGGAATTGTTGGGGTAGTCGTTGCTGTACTGATGGGATTGGCATGGTTGATTGTTGGGAGTCCGGATTCGAGCGAAGTGCATTTTTCTTCAGCAGATCAAATCGCGTCCATTGCGCTTATAGCGGATGCGGACAGCGTGATTCAGGGCACATCAGTGCCGATGCATGCCGTCATTATGGATTCGTTGGGGCGAAGAATCTCAACAGAAGATTTAGTTATGGGATTCCCATTGATGTGGGATCCTGGTGACTCAACCATTGCGGAGATAATTCCAGGAAGTAACACGTACTCGGTCAGCATCCAGGGCCTTCGAGTCGGCCGAGCCACAATATGCGTCGCCTTCGCCGATACGTCGGGCAGTGTCGGCAGGTTTGTGGCCAAGTACAATATCACTGTGGTTCCTGAAGAGGCGGGGCAGGCCAATGTCTACCGTGAATACAGCATGGCCCAAGATGCATTCACGAACCCCGAAGTGACCGATGACGACGTGCTAGCCCGGTACCGAAATCTTCTGGACGATGGCGGAGCCAGCTCTATTCTCGAGTCTGAGCAGATGGAGATGCTTGGGAGAAGAGTCAATCAGTTGGAAGCGTTGTCTGCGCGCTACCGGGAAGTGGATGCCGTTGACCGGGCCGACTCACTATCTATTGTCGAAGAAAGAACGCTCTGGGAAAGCTTTCTAGCTCAAGCCGACACCGTTAGAAAAAGTCCCGCCAAGCGGTACGCAGCCAATGCCGTTGATTCACTCCGCAGTATTGCAACCGAGCATCCCACACTCCTCAGCTTGGAACTGTGCACAACAGGTGCCCTTGATTGTCCCGAACGATCTCGTACCAGCACGTTCGCCGCTGGGCAACGCGCATACTTCTCCACCAAAGTGAGCCTGCGCGGAGCAATTCGATGGGAATGGAGAGGCCCCGGAGGAACCATTCTGGAGGAGGGAAATGAGACACTTCCGGCCGCGGGTTACAGGACGTACAAGTACGTTCAGGTGGAAGCGGCTGGCGCCTACGAACTCCGCGTTTTCAATGATCGGAACAACCTCATCGGGCGCCGGGCGTTCAGAGTGGAGTAACGAAGCGGAAGCGATACAGGGAAAACACAAAGCAGCGCCCAACCACGTGGTCGGGCGCTGCTTCGTTTGCGCGGGAATAGAATGCTTTTAAGTGCGCTCGCCCTATCAACCTCCACCTGTGCCGCCGCCCGCGCCCCCTTTCTTATCCCTTCCTCCGCCGCATCGTGCTTCGAGGTCGCCCATTTGGGTGATGTACTTAAAATCTTGGGGTGGATCAGGTTGAACAACCAATCCAATTGAACCTCCTCCAGGAATCTCAAATCGCTCAGCGCCGAAAAGCGACATGGGATCGACACAAAGCACGGCATCCGCTTCCGCCTGAAACGCGACAATATCGCCCCCGTTGACGGAAATCGTTACCGGAGAAAGTGAACCGTCTGCTGCGATTGTTACGGTGATCGTTGCCATGATGGGGTCCTTTTTAGGTGGGAGCTTTGATTCAAGTGCTGGGAGTATAACAACTAGGCGCAAATAATAAGGGGCTAGGCGCCAGCAATTCTCACGTTAGTGGAGCGCTTTGTAGTTCGGGTCCGCGCGCAATTGGTCCAACCAAGGTGATGTCTCCACGTCAGTCGGGCTGAGTCCTATCTTGAACCCTTCTTCCAGATAGCGCAGTGCCAGATCGCGCTCGCCAAGTTGTTCGGCGATCTGTGCCATGATTTCCTGTATCCATGAGAACTTTGTTGGGATGCTTTCAAGGCGTTCAAGCATCGTTCGTCCACGTTCCGGCTGGCCCGTCATCACGTATGCGAGGGCGAGGCCGATAAGTGCGTTCGCGTCGTTAGGATTGACCTCAAATCCACGGGTATCTATTTCGATAACCCGCTGCCAGGCGCTATT
>JBBKWZ010000118.1:0-5564 GCA_037969195.1 Rubricoccaceae bacterium
ACATGGCAGAGCGACTAGGCATCGACCTCGCCCCGCTCGACCGAATCTGGGCTGAGAGCGACATTATTACGTTCCACACGCCGTTGAATGATGCAACCCGCGGACTGCTGAATGGCGAAACGCTACCGTTATGCAAAGACGGCGTCCGTGTTGTCAATATCGCGCGTGGCGGCATAATCGACGAGTCCGCCTTGCTCGTTGCGCTCGAAAGCGGAAAAGTTGCCGGCGCTGCACTGGATGTGTACAGTCAAGAACCGCCACCCGCGGAACTGGCCACTCTGCTTGCTCACCCGGCCGTCGTTGCCACGCCGCACATTGCCGCGTCTACCCACGAAGCGCAGGAGAAGGTAGCGATTCAGATTGTAGACCAGGTAGTTCGCGCACTCAAAGGCGAAGCCGTTACCACATCTGTAAACGCTGGCGCGATTCGCCAAGCAGCGCAGCCGGAAGTTGCACCTTATATAAAATTGTCCGAGAGACTTGGCCGACTTGGTGCTCAGATCGTCGACGGACCCCTTGAGCGTGTCACCGTTGAGTGTGTTGGAGAGGTGCCGGCCCACTATGCCGACCTTCTCTCTGTCGCAGCTTTGGTCGGCGTCATGGGGCGCTGGAGCGACATGCCGGTCAATCTCATAAATGCCTCTGCTCTCGCACGCGAGATGGGACTTTATGTTGAGGAGAAGAAGCGGTCGGACGGTGGCGAGTATTCGAATGAACTGGCACTGACCCTTACGACATCGTCCGAAACGCGCACAGTCCGTGGGACAGTTCTGGGACAAGACGAAATCCGCCTCGTTGGTTTCGACGATTATCCGATAGAGGTCCGTCTGGAAGGTCACTTCCTTTTTTACGAAAACGTAGATCGGCCAGGTATGCTGGCGACGGTGGGTGGGCTATTGGCAGAGGCCAACGTCAATATTGCGGGTCTCACACTAGGGCGCGAGGCCCCCGGCGCAATGGCACTTACCGTCCTCACGACCGATCAGCCAATTCCGACCACGATGTTGAAACGCATCGCTGACTTGGCGGATGTCCGCCAAGTTATTGTCGCAACCGTGTGAAACTTTGGCGCAACGTGAGTGGTGGCGTGTCTGGACATCCCAACACCTGTCATTGTTAATTACTCATCACGAAGTACAGTGTGGGGTATAAATCGGTGCACGAGTAGAATCCTATGGACCTGTGCCGTAGGTTAAGGCGGGTTCAATCCCAACGTCGGCTCCCGTTAGCAGGGTACGCATAAGAGCAGGGGCGGTGAAATGCCTTGACTCTCTCGCAGCCACCCGGCTATATTCGGCCCACGTGATTCCGTTAACCCACTGTTAACCCGCACGACCCATCACACTTGGTACCGTTTATCTCGCGCTCGTCTCTTGCTCCCGCCCGCTTGGGAGGCGTGTTTTCCTTCGTGGAAGGCGTAGTGACAGGTGCATCGCCACGGCGATTGATAAAAGAGGTTCCGCGTGGTGCGGCTTTGGTTTTGCCCTTCTGAACTAAGGGAGCGCACGACCCAATGATCACCCAAGTTTTAAACCCAAGCGTCATCTGACGCATTCATTCGATACGTCGTGTTCCAACATTCCTGAACGCGGCGACCCCACACCACCTTATCGGAGGTAGCATATGTTCCGCAAGCTGAGTACGCTTGTACTCTTCCTGCTGTTGGGCAGCCCTATAGTGGCGTTCGCACAGAACACAGGTAAGCTCTCTGGCCGCGTCACTGACGCGAACACAGGCGAGGGTCTTCCCTCCGCCACCATTGTCCTCCAAGGGACACAAATTGGTGCCGCGACTGATCTCGACGGCAATTATGTCATTCTCGGTGTACCCGTTGGTGACTACGACATTATCGCGTCCTTCGTGGGCTTTGAGTCGGAAACGCAGAACGGCGTTGGTATCAGCTCCGGGCGTACGCGTATTCTCGACTTTGCGTTAAGAGAAGACACGCAGATAATGGAAGGCGTCGTCATTGAGTACACGCGCCCGCTGATTGAAAATGACGCGATCGGTGTACCAAAGGTCCTTTCGGGTGACGACATAGAGAATCTCCCGGTTCGCGGCGTTGCTAACGTTGCGGCCATTCAAGGTGGTGTCATCTCCGACGATGGCTCGAGTACGCTAAATATTCGAGGTGGACGTGGTGAGGAAGTAACCTATTACGTCGATGGCGTGAAGGTTACGGGCGCTCTCGGCGTTCCAACCCAAGCCATCCAAGAGCAGGAAATGCTTATTGGCACTATTCCGCCTCGCTATGGCGATGCCATGTCGGGTGTTATTTCGATTTCGACACGCGCGGGCGGCAGCAACTTCTTCGGATCCCTTGAGGGTGTCACGAGTGAAGCACTGGATTCTTACGGCTATTCACTTGGCTCCCTATCCTTGGGTGGACCAATACTGGCCCAGAATCGCGCCTCTTTCTTCCTTTCGGGGCAGTACGAGCGCCAGGCCGATAACAGCCCGTACGGGATCGAAACGCTCGTTTTGAATGATGATGTGTACAACGACCTGCAGGCGAGCCCGCAGGCAGTTGAGGTACGCAACACAACGACAGGCGAAATCGCGTACCTAACGATCCCAACCAGTATCGGCGCTGGGGATGACCTGGATGCCTTGGCAGCCGCACTTGGCAGCCAGCTGGATGGATTCGAAATCGTAAATGGATCTCCGGTAGCCAGAACAGAACTAATCTCGGACCCCTCCCTGTTTACTACACGCAGGGGCAAGGACAATCCGGATCGGGACCTTACACTTACGGGTAACCTTACGTTTAGACCGCTGTCAGCGTTAAGCCTGCGGTTGGGTGGAACAATTAACGATTCGAAAAGCGAATCGTTTAGCTACACGCGCTCATGGTACAACCGTGACGCTACAACAACGGACGAAGATCGTACGGTGCGTTTCTACGGAACGTTACGCCAGAGCATCTCGAATACGGCGTTTTACCAGCTTCAGGGCGAGTACACTGATCAGAGTCGGGAAATCTATCCGACTGTCTGGGGTCCCGGCGTAGAGAACGCACTCTTCTATGGTGACATTGATGCACCAGAGAATGCCCAGCTTAATAATTACCTCAGCTTCAACCCTACTACAGGGTTGTACACGAACGCGAGAAGTGATGGATCGCTCTCCCCTGGGAGTGCTTTTGACACCTTTTCAAACCCTGGTACTGTTCAATCGCGGCACGATCTCTACCACAACAATCTGCTGCGCTTCTCAGGCAGTGCTACAACCCAACTGGGTGTGCATCAGCTCGAATTTGGCGGCGAATGGGAGAAGGCAACACGGCGTGCTCACATTGTGGCCACAACTCAGTTGTCGAACTACTTCGCTGATGGGTTTGCCGAAGCCGGTGCGGATTCTGTTTCGACGTACGGGCAAACCGATGCGGATGGCAACTATGTCCTTCCGTCTGACGCGTTTACCGTATTTGCAAACTGGTATGGTTACGACTACCTCGGCCTGAACGAAGTCGATTCAGAAAACCTTGCTGGTTTCGCTGACGGGACCAACCGAAATGTTGCCCCCTATCAGCCGATCTACTACGGTGGTTACCTCCGTGATAAGATCGAGTTCAGTGACCTCGTGATCGACCTCGGCGTTCGCGTTGACGCGTTCGACAACAACACGAGAGTTCTACGCGACCTTTACGCCCTTCAGGACATATATCGTGTATCCGATTTTGGTGGCGGTAACGATATCCTTAATGGCACGCAGGTCGTGGCGCTTTTTCCGGAAAGTGGAGTTCCATCCAACATCGGCAGCGACTACGCCATCTACATGAACAACGATGTGGTTGTCGGTTACCGGGATCTGGACGGCCAGTTCTACGATGCAGGCGGCCAACCAGTCGCTACGTTTGACGTTATTACCGATCAAGGTTCACCAGAGGCGAAGGCCGGTGGTCTTGCTGAAGGGATGTTTACAGACTACGAGACACAGTACACGTTCATGCCGAGGGTTGGAGTTTCCTTCCCTGTTACTGGACAGGCGCTGTTCTTCGCTAGTTACAACGTCACGAGCCAACGGCCGAGTGAAAATGCTTTTGCTTCGCTGTTGAACTATTTCAACTCGAACTCCGGGCAGACCACTCCCAACAACCCGGGACTCAAGCCTGAAATAACCACGCAGTACGAGCTTGGCTTCCGTCAACGTGTTGGCGAAACCGCGGCATTTACGCTTTCGGGTTTCTATCGCACGCAGGAAAACAAGATTGCACTGCGTACGATCTATGGAGCTTTTCCGAACACGTACAACACGTACAGGAATGTCGACTTCTCGACGACGAAAGGTCTTGAACTTGGGTTTGAACTGCGGCGCACGGCTGGTTTAGCTGTAAATGCGAACTACACGCTTTCCTTCGCGGAAGGCACGGGTTCGGATTCGGCTACGACCTCAATAATCGCGTGGCGTGGTACTACCTACCCAGAGACGATTACGCCGCTTGAGTTTGACAACCGTCACTCGATCAATGTCAGCCTGGACTACAGGTTCGCAGAAGGCGAGGGCCCGATGATCATGGGTGAGCACCCACTCGGCGGCTTCGGATTCAATGTTCTTGGCCAGTTCAAGAGTGGTGGGCCTTATACGCCGCTTGCGGACATCGCCCGCTTGAATGGTCCAGATGCCAGCTTCGGCGGAATCGCAGACGGTGTCGCGATCAATGACACCTATAAGCCGTGGACAAACCTGCTCAACCTTCGTGTTGATCGGTCGTTCGATTTCGGTCCTGCTCAAGTCAAGGCCTACGTAAACGTCACAAACCTGTTGGGTACGGAAAACGTTCTCGGTGTCTACCGCGCTACGGGACTCGCCGACAACGACGGTTTCCTTGACAGCGAAGGTGGTGATCGTTTCCTTCGAAACAACTTGGGTTCCGATCTGCAACGTGATGCCTTCCGCTTCGCCTACGGGAACTACTCTAATTCTCCTGTGACGCAGAGCAACTTCCGTACGGGAGCGAACGGCAATAGCATGTACGGCCTTCCACGCCAAGTGCGCGTTGGCTTCATCCTCGACTTCTAAACCTGAATGGCTTGCGACGAGCGCCTGAAAACTGGCGCTCGTCGCGCTATTTGGTATCCCACTCGAACACACTCTCTGGAGATGGCACTCATGTACACTTTAAATCGAATCGCTCTGCTCGCATTTGCAGTAGTGCTCGGTCTCACACCTCTCCGCAGCGAAGCTGCGGAACGTGCTGACCGCGATAGAGGAACGAATCCAAACACGTCGTCGAATTCGCAAGGCGCTTGCACCCTCGGGTCAAATGCTGTGGATCTGGACGTCAATAACGTTCGTGCGCGCTTGTACAATACAGGCGGCCTATTCTGGCGGGGTGGAAACCCTGAATACGAAGTCCCTCAAGGCAGTGGCTTGACAGCCATTTTCGCATCCGGGATTTGGGTTGGAGGCCAGGTCAATGGCGTCACCCGCTTTGCCGGTTCGGATTACAACAACTGGGAATTCTACCCGGGCCCGTTGGATGCAGCTGGCAATCCACCTGCGGATTGCACGCCTTTTGACCGGTTCTGGAAAGTCAACCGGACCGACATTGAGAACTACAA
>JBBKWZ010000119.1:0-40775 GCA_037969195.1 Rubricoccaceae bacterium
CGTTTTCGCTCGACCAATATCGTGCGAGTCTGCGCAGTGCAATATCAAATGCGCCGTGTGGGGTCATTCGAAGAGTTCGCCCAACAATGCGATTATTTCGTAGACGCGGCCTCGGGTTACCGTGCCGATTTCGTGCTCTTCCCAGAGATCTTCACACTCCAGCTCCTCTCATTCCTACCACCGCAATCGCCCGGCCAGGCTGCACGAGCAATCGCACAGCACACCGATCAGTACATCGAGCTCTTCCAACAGCTTGCCATCCGGTACGCGGTCAATATCGTTGCGGGATCGCACTACACAGAAAACGCCGGTGACCTCTACAACGTAGCCTACCTGTTCCGGCGCGACGGCTCGATAGACAAGCAGGAAAAGGTGCACATCACACCGAATGAACAGCACTGGTGGGGCGTCCGAGCAGGCAACGATGTTCGCGTCTTCGAAACAGATCGGGGCAAGATTGCCATCGCGATTTGTTATGACGTTGAGTTCCCAGAGCTTGTTCGACTCGCTGCCACAAAAGGTGCGCAAATGCTTTTCGTCCCGTTCTGCACGGATAATCGCCAGGGATACCTCCGTGTGCGCTACTGCGCCCAAGCGCGCGCCATCGAAAACCAGTTCTTTGTGATAACGGCGGGTACGACGGGCAATCTGCCATCGGTTGAGAATTCGGATGTGCACTACGCGCAGTCGGCCATTTTCACTCCGTCCGATTTCCCGTTCGCGCGCGACGGCATCGCCGCCGAGTGCGAGGCAAACATCGAAGCTCTCGTCACTGCCGATCTCGATCTGGAGCTGCTGCGGCAGAACCGTTTGGACGGCACCGTTCGTCCGTGGACCGACCGACGCCTCGATCTCTACGAAGTGATTGAAAAGGACTCCGTTGGCGCGAATGGCATGGCCCCCGACACTGTGACTCAGGTGACGAGTGGCGTTTCTGGCTAGCTGTCTGAACGATGCCCCCGCATCCCTAAGGACGAGTTCTTCGGCGGCCGTTCTGCAGGAGATACGTATGTCTTCCGCGACCAATGCGGGTGGCCTGCCGGCCGGGGACATATGACCTGAGGAGGCCGAGCAACGGTTCAGGAAGATGCCGGGATGATCGCTACATTTACGGCCAGCTAAATTCCGAACCCATGCGTTTCCTCGTCTTTGCAGTTCTTCTGATCGCTACTACTGCATCTGCCCAGACTGAAAACACGCTCACGCTTTCAGAAGGTGAGACTGGGCAACCTGCTTCTATCGAGGACGTTTCGTTTCTCCTCGGCCATTGGCAAGGCGAGGGCATGGGCGGATTCAATGAGGAAGTCTGGGGGCAGCCACTCGGCGGAAGCATGGTCGGGTTTTTCCGACATCTTCAGAGCGGCGAACCCTCATTTTCTGAGCTCATGCAGATCTCCGAAGGAGACAACACACTTGCGCTGAGGCTGAAACACTTCAACCCCGACCTTACGGGATGGGAGACACAAGATGAAGTGGTCACCTTCCCTCTCGTCCGAATCGAACCAGGAGAGGCGGCGTACTTCCGAGGCCTCACGTATCGGCTCGTTTCTGAAGATCAGCTGATGATCTATCTAGCACTCCACAACAGGGACGGCGTGCAGGAAGTGAGTTTTGAGCTGCACCGCGTCAACTGAGAACCAACGCTGGCTTTTATTCTGGGATTGGGCCGACAATGCCCCATGTGTGCCCGAACGGATCACGAACCTTGCCCGCGCGGCCGTAAAACTCATCGGTCAGCTCGCGAATAACCTCCGCTCCGGCTTGTACCGCACGGTTGTACCACGCATCTGCGTCTTCGACGTTTAGCGAAATCGTGCACGTCGTGCCCCCTAGCGAGCGAGGTGATCGTACACCTGTCATGGCCTCGGGAAACTCGTCCGAGATCATCACATCGCCACCATTAATGCGAAGCGTCGCGTGGCCCAGCTTTCCTTCGTAGGGATACGTTTCTCTCACTTCCGCACCGAACGCTTTCTGGAAGAACTCCAGCGCTTCGTCGCCCTTGTCGACCATCAGGTAGGGAGAAATCGCGGAATAGGATTCGTCGTGTGGCATCTTCTCCGTGGATCGTGCTTGTATTGCCATGATAAACCACAGAAATCGAATCGGACCAGATTCTGATTGCTTTCGATGCACCGTATGAGTCGAGTCCCCTACATTCACGCCTCTCACCTAACCATTCATACTGTTCCATGCGCTGGGTTCTCTCTCTCTCGTTCGCTTTCCTTCTCGCCGGTTGCTCGGCAACCTCTTCGATTCAATCCACGGCGTCCTCGGCGGCGGCGTCCACACAGGTTTCGTTTACCATCCTCCAATTGAACGACGTCTACGAAATCACCCCCGTTGAAGGCGGAAGGACCGGCGGAATGGCCCGCGTTGCAACGATCCGCAAACGACTTTTGGCGGAGAACCCCAATGTGTACACAGTAATGGGAGGGGACTTCTTCAGTCCGTCGGCACTGGGAACGGCTCGCGTAGATGGCGAACGCCTCCGTGGCAAGCAAATGGTCTCCGTACTGAACACGATGGGCCTTGATCTCGCCACATTTGGAAACCACGAGTTCGATCTGGATGAGGCCGATTTTCTCTTGCGCATGGAGGAGAGTCAATTCGACTGGGTGTCGACGAATGTGACGGACGCGTCTGGGACGATGTTTATGAACACGGCGCCGCACCGGATCGTCAATTTCTCAAATGCCAGTGGAAACACGGTCCGCGTGGCCTTTGTGGGCGTTACGCTCGACGCGAACCAAAAGGACTATGTTCAATACGCCGATCCCATCCGATCACTTTACGATGAGACAGCTTCCCTCGCGGGTAGCTCAGATGCGATCATCGGGCTGACGCATCTTGCGTTGGAGGATGATATACATGTCGCGGTTGAAGTGCCCGCGATTGACGTGATCATGGGGGGCCACGAGCACGAGAATGTTGAGCTTTACAGGGGCTCGGATTTCACGCCGATCTTCAAGGCCGATGCGAACGCTCGATCCGTCTACATCCACCGGTTTACGTATGACTCGGCAACGGGCAATCTCACGTTGAAATCCGAGCTTATGCCGGTGACTGAAGCGATCCCCGACGACCCGGTGGTCGCTGCGGTCGTTCAGGAATGGGTTGATATCGCATTCAGCGGCTTCATTGAGCAGGGGTTTGAGCCCAACGCGGTTGTCACAACAACCACCGAGGCTCTCGATGGGCGCGAGTCGACTATCCGCAACCGACAGACAAACCTCGGCGCGCTGATCGCGGCATCGTTTGTTGCGGAATCGGGAGAAGCCGAAGTTGGCGTGTTCAACGGCGGCTCCGTTCGCATTGACGACGTGTTGCCTGCTGGCGACGTCTCGCAATATGACCTCATCCGGGTCATGCCCTTTGGCGGAAACGTGCTTACAGTGGCGATCAAGGGCTCTGTCCTCGCGCAAGCGCTAACGCAGGGCCTGGCCAACAGAGGCACGGGCGGATTTCTGCAAACCGCTAACGTCACCCGGGATGGTGAAACGTGGGTGATTGGTGGCGCGCCACTCGATCCCAATCGTACGTATCGCATGGCAACGAACGACTTCCTCGTGTCAGGGCGCGAAGCCGGGCTGGACTTCTTCAATGTTGAAGAGAACCCCGACATGGAACTCCTCGCGACTCACCGCGACGTTCGGATGTCGACTATTGACGAGTTGCAGCGGCGGTTTGGACGCCCGTAACCAGTTTGTCGTAGGGCGACGTGCTGGTCGCCCTACGAATTTTGGCGGCCTAGTTCGTACGTAGGTATCGCGCGTCCTCGAACATCATGCGGCCGCCTTCTGCGGTTTCGTGGATGTCCAGCAGCAGCACATCGCCTGTGCATTCGAACGTCATCATACTACGCTCGGCGGTTTCAAAAAGGCTCTCTAAATCCATTGACATGTTGCTGATTTCGCGACCACCAAGCACGACGCGCGAACCCGATGTGAGATCTGCTTCGCCGGGCTCAAAATGAAGCTGGTCGCCATCAATCGTGTAGGTGGCATCGGCCGTTCCGTTCATCGTCGTCGTCACTTCCATTGCGCCGATTTCAGAGTCCGCGTTGATAGTGATGGCCAGATTCTCCATTGTGTTGCGTGCGGTTCCATCCGCGCCGAACGCCATCACGCCGCGCCCCGAAGCGCCGCCGAACGCCATTGTTAGTCCGCCGCCTCCCTCTCCAATCATCTCATTGACGCCATCCATGTTGATGGACTCGGGATCGACTTCCCACGAACCGACAAGACAATCTCCGCCTGTGCGGTTAATGGATGGCGAGTCAATGCGGGAAACATCCCCTGCCGTTGACGTGGATCCGTCTGAGTCACCACCACAGCCAAACGCGAAAGGAAGAAGGAGTAAAAGAGCGAAGCGTTTCATTGGAGTCGGAATTGGTTGTCACCAAACGTACGAGTAAAACATCAGACGCTGCACACGCGATGTGAGAGGCCTATGAGGTATCGTAAGCCACACCACACGAACTTTGGACCAATCCTTCCCATTGCTCCTCTATGCAACTTCAACCCCCTGCCGCCATCAAAATCGCTAGCTGGAGCGAACTCGAAGACCGCAAGCCAGCGTATGCACTTGTCGCCGATGTAGATCTCGTCGTAGTTCGCTACGACGACGAAGTATCGGTCTTCTACGGACGATGTCTTCATCGTGGAGCGCTCCTGGCGGATGGCCACGTTGATGGTCCGAACTTGATCTGCGGCGTTCACAACTGGGATTACCGGCTGGATTCTGGTGTCAGTGCCTACAACAACGAAGAGGCGCTTTACCGTTTCGACGCGTGGATTGACCCGAGCGAGGACGCCGTATTTGTAGACGAGGACGAGGTGATCGAGTGGGCGGAGGACAACCCGCAGCCCTATGATCGCGAAGCCTACCTGGGGCTCTATGCGGATGTCCACGGCGCGGAAGAGGAGCCTTACAACAACTACATCCAGAACCTCGCGAAGAAGGGCGTCAAGGGTATTGGACACCATGGAGCCGTCACGGCGATGGGCGTTCCGCTGACCGATTTGCCACGATGGAACGACATCCAGCTGCTGACCGCCCAGCTAGCGACACGTCCGCTGGCAGATGATGACCCGGTGGGTACGGAGCTGGTCATCGGTCCGAACGCCAAAAAGCCGCTGCACCTTGAAATCCCTCTTTTCGTCAGCGATATGAGCTACGGCGCGTTGAACGAGGAGTCCAAGACCGCGCTTGCTATGGGTGCTGAAATGGCGGGAACGGGGATTTGCTCAGGCGAGGGCGGGATGCTCCCCGAAGAGCAACAAGCCAACTCGCGCTACTTCTACGAACTGGCTTCAGCGCGCTTTGGATGGAGCCTCGACAAAGTCCAAACCGTGCAGGCCTTCCATTTCAAAGGTGGACAGGGAGCCAAAACAGGCACCGGAGGGCATCTTCCCGGCGAAAAAGTGGTTGGGAAGATTGCCGAGGTGCGAGGCCTTGAACCCGGCACTCCTGCTGTTAGCCCACCTACCTTCCCCGACCTGAAAACTGTTGAAGACTTTCGGCGTGTGGCCGAAGAAGTCCGCGAAGAGAGCGGCGGCATCCCAATCGGATTCAAGCTATCCGCCCAGCACATCGAAGCCGACATCGACTTCGCGCTAGATGCTTCGGCTGATTACATCATCCTTGATGGGCGAGGCGGAGCCACCGGTGCAGCTCCGGAGGTATTCAAAAACAATATTTCGGTCCCAACGCTTGCGGCCTTGGCGCGAGCACGCCGCCATTTGGATGCACGTGGTGCTGATGGTGTGACCCTCATTATCACAGGCGGATTGCGAACCGAATCCGACTTCGTGAAAGCGCTCGCTCTCGGCGCTGATGGGGTTGCCGTGGCCAACTCCGCCTTGCAGGCAATCGGTTGCCTCGGGATGCGTGCCTGCCACACGAACAACTGCCCTGTGGGCATCGCGACGCAAAAGCCGAATCTGCGCGCTCGAATCAAAGTTGCAGCTTCAGCGCGGCAACTGGCGAACTACTTCGAGGCAACCGTTCACCTTATGCAAGTCCTCGCCCGCGCGTGCGGCCATGACCATTTGAACGGCTTCGGTATCAACGACCTTACGACGTGGAAACGGGATATCGCGCGCCTGACGGGTGTGAAGTATGCGGGCGTTGAGCCGGTCTGATAACCCTCGAGATCTCTAGATAACTTTAACTGCCGAGCATTTCTTCCTTGACCTTACTCGGAATAAGAATAAAATCCCCGCCCTCATGTGAGCCAAAGTTTCCATGAATCGGCATATTGATGTTCTTGTCGCAATAAGCCTTCAACTCCTCGAAGGTAAGTAAATCATCTTTCTGGACTGATTCGTTACCCTTGCTTTTTAACGCATCCAACAAATTACGTGCGAAAGGTGAATGCAATTCTTCCCCTTCCTTGACTACACCTGCACCTGAGGCGATAAAGTTACGCGATTTAAACATGAGCTTCCGATCGAGATATTCTTTCTTGCCAACCGATTCGTAAGTGACCTTGGAGCTCTTCTCCTCTACGGTTTTTTCCAGTTCTTTCAGCTGTTCCTTTTGTTCTGGTGTGAAATCATAGCTAGTCCTGGTATTGTATCCGAATGTTCCACCGAAACAAACATCTATAACCAGCAGAATACGCTTGAAATTGAAGTTATCCACAATCTTCTGCAAGTTGACAAATTGGTAATAAGATCTCATGCCCGGGTCCTGTTTCAGTAATTCTGAATCGTTTAGCACGAAAAAGCCATCCTTATGAAGTTGATCTTCAAAATGACCATGGCCAGCAAAAAATAAAATCAGATTTTGTTTATCCTGTAATTTCGAGTATCCAATCAATGCTTTTTGCAGGTCATCATACGTCGCATTTTGCAGGAATTGGGTTTCGTAGCCATACTCTACCTTCAGAATCTCTGCCACTTTTGTCCCATCCTCTATTGGGTTTTTTAAATTCCACCAATCATATGCCACATATTCATTGATGCCTATAACGAGGGCGTAATCCTGAGGTCCCTCCGCGGTTTTCTTTTTAACGCGATTAGCCAAATGGTCTTTCCCACGCGTGTTCCCAATTGCCGTTGCGGTGTTTACATAGTCCCTTTCATAGAAGATTCTGGAATAGAACCAATTGTATTCAGTTGGGATCAATTCTAAAGACTGCTGCTTTTTTAGTATCTCAAACTCAACCTGCTTTCTGCGTTTAGGATCAAATATGTAAAGTAGATTAGTATCTATACCTGTCAGTGTATGGGTCAATGCGCCGCCTTCGCTATCCTCGGTAGCCCACCCTTCCGTGCAGATTATTACGCGGTTACGATCAGTGAGCTGGGTAATTTCGGGGTCCTGGCCCGACAACTCAGAGATCAAGCCTTCCTGCATTCCCTCTTCTGTGCAAAGATCGAGAATGATCAACTGTCGCTTGCATTCTATTTGGGAGGTTAAACTTTGTAGTTTTTTCAGGGACAAAGCAGATTCGATGGCCTCTTTGCCATCCTTCCATTCCAGTCTATCCGGCGGATGGGTGAATAGCCTAAATCCATCCATGGAGTCACTCACTCCTGCTAAAAAGACCACTAAAAGGTCATCAGGCCTGGCGTCTCTAAGGATCTTTTCAAAGCTTTCGCTTATTTGGTCAAGGGTGGCCTCTTCATCACAATGCAAATAAATATTGAGCTCACCGAAAGCGACGCCAGTATCTCTACTGTCCTTTTCGATCTTGTCAATAATGGACTGAGCGTCCTTTTTGCATGACACCACATTAAAAGGGGGTGAAGGGTGTCCGTTGCGGTCGATTCCCACAGAGATAACATGAATCGCTGGCTTCAGTCCAAGTCCCATAGCTGATTACGTATTTGGCGTCACAGTGACCCAGAATGTGAAGTTGAGGTAAAGTACGATAGGTCTCTATAATCGGGTAAGGCTTAGCGTGGAGCATAATCACTCCGTCAAACCGCAATTAAGCATCGAGCCAGGGCGCACGAGGTACTTCGATTCGCTACGGTCTCCTAGGCTGCCGTTTCCTTACTTCAACGCTTTCGATCGCCTTCAAATGGAAGAATCAGGTATTCCATGTTCTCCTCAGTACCAAAATGGACATACAACGCGTCCTGGTCGGTGACGAACGCCACTTCTTTAATCAGTCCGACCCACTCGGCGAAGCCCATATCAGCATAATCTGCGCGTTTCAGAGGTACTTCTACAAAAGTCCCGAACGGGTCAAAGATGACAATACCGGCATCATCGAGAGAGGCGGCGAGACCTCGTTCGTGATCAATAGTAGCCAGCATCATGATTGTGTTGGATACTCTGCCGGTGGCTGGATCGACAATCACGGAAACAGTACACGTGGTTCCGCAACTCTGGCGTATTTCAACCCAGCCATTGGGCGATGTCCGCATCGACGGGAATCCGGTGCCGGACGTGAACGGAGCAAATTGCGCCCCGTCAGCGCCGACGACAACGTAGTCTACAGCAGTGAACTCTCCTTTCTCTGATGAGTCGGCTTTGATGGTTAGCGGAGCAGGTAGCGTTCTTCCTTCCCACGCAAAGACCGAGTCCAGGTATATGTTTTGGGCACGTGCAGATCCAATCGACGAGAGTGCGATCAGCAAAAGGACTGCTCCGAAAATTGTGCGATTCGATTTCAACATGAGTACGGTCGACTAATGCGCATCCAACCAGTTATTTGCCACGCCGAGACCCACTTCAATTAGCATATCGAGCGGTGAGGCCGCTTTTATCTCCTCAATGACAAGTGCTTCCATTGTGTCTATTTCTCCATGAAACTGGACGAACATGCGGCTGAGCGTTCGACGGATTGTTACGCTCTTCCTTCCCTCGCTCCGCCCGCAAGCTTAGCGCCAAGGAAGCCCATCGGGATATACGCCAACAAGAGATCTGCGGCCTTAAACCAGAGTGGGCCGCCAAACATGACGACTGCAGAAATCCCACCGATCAGGAAGAATGCGGAGATCCCGATTGCATACTTGAGGCGGTGTCCTGTGACCAATTTCGCTGCGACGAAGGCTCCAGCAAGCGTTCCGAGGGCGTGAGCCAGGAACGGAGGAAGGAAGTTTATGGGAGCGAACAACGCCATACTGTCGCGCAGGCCCTCCATCGTGGACACGTCCGCACCTTCGGGGAGCGGAATGATGGACGGCCCCACATTCACGATCCCCATGTTGACGACGCTGCCCACGACAACACCGGCAATTACGGCCAATACGTTTCGTACAATCGGATTCATGAGCAAAAGGATTAAGTTGAACGTCTGTTGCGAGGAGCAGCGCGATAGCGCCACGCTGGATGTATGGAAGTTAGTGGGCGTCCAACCAATTATCTGCCACACCGAGACCAACCTCGATTGGCACATCAAGCGGTAGAGCGGCTTTCATCTCCTCGGTGACGAGCGCTTTCATGGTTTCGATTTCGTCCTCGGCGACCTCAAACACGAGTTCGTCATGGACCTGCAGGATCATGCGGCTTTTCAAGCCTTCGTCGGCGAGGCGGCGGTGGATGTTGACCATGGCCATCTTGATCATATCTGCCTGTGTTCCTTGAATCGGCATGTTCACCGCCACGCGCTCAGCTCCCGCCCTCAGGTTGTGGTTGCTGCTTTTCAACGCTGGAAGCCAGCGCTTCCGCCCCATCAGCGTTTCGCCGTAGCCGTTGTCCTTGGCCGATTCCACAAGCTGGTGGAGGAAGCGCGGCACGTCGGGGTACGACACATAATATTGGTCGATAAGCGCCTGCGCCTCACTGCGCCCAATCCGCATCCGCTGCGCCAGCCCGAAGGCTGAGATGCCGTACGGGATGCCGTAATTGACCTGCTTGACGTTGTTCCGCATTTCCCGCGTCACATCTTCGAGGGGGACATCGAACACCTTTGCAGCGGTGGCCGAGTGAATGTCTAACCCGTCATTGAAAGCACCCACCAGCCCTTTGTCGCCGCTCATGTGCGCGAGGATGCGCAACTCGATCTGCGCGTAATCGGCAGAAAGGATCTTGAAACCATCTTCAGCCACGAACGCACGGCGGATCTCTCGCCCCTCGTCAGAGCGGATCGGGATGTTCTGCAGGTTTGGATTGTTCGAAGACAGCCTTCCAGTTGCCGCGACTGTTTGGTTGAAATCCGTATGCACGCGGCCTGTTTCGGGATGGATGAGCTCAGGCAGCGCGTCGACATACGTGCTCTTCAGCTTGGCAAACTTGCGCCAGTCGAGGATCAGCGCAGGCAACGCGTGCTCGGCGGCAAGAATGCTCATCACGCGTTCGTTTGTACTTGCCTGGCCTTTGGATGTCTTTTCGATGGGCTCCAGGCCCAGGCCTCCCGCTTCCTTCGGGCCGAACATGATGTCGCCGATTTGCTTAGGCGATGCGATGTTAAACGTCGTCCCTGCCGCCTCGTAGATCTCCTTCTCCAGGCGATCAAGCTGCTTGCCGAAATCTGCGCTGATTGTTTCAAGCATCGCCTTGTCGACTTTCACACCCAACATTTCCATGTCCGTGAGCACATGGATCAGCGGAAACTCTATGTCCTCTGCGATGCTCGTCAGCCCATCTGTCTTCAGCTTCTCCCGGAGTGGCGCGACGAGGCGCAGCGTGATATCCGCGTCCTCGCACGCGTACGGGCCAGCTTTCTCGATGGGCACATCGCGCATCGAAATCTGCTCCTTCCCCTCCCCAATCAAATCTGAAATTGGCTGCGGCGTGTAGTTGAGTAGCTCTTTCGCCACATCGTCCATCTTGTGGCCGGCGTCCGCGTCGACGAGGTAGTGGGCCACCATCGTATCGAAAAGCGGCCCGCGAACGCGCAAACCATGCCGCGCCAGCACGGTGATGTCGTACTTCAGGTTGTGGCCAATCTTTAAAATCGACTCGTCTTCCAGTGGACCTCGGATCGCATCGAGAATCGCATCGGTTTGCGTACCGTCGGGCATCGGCGTGGGCAGGTACGCCGCCTCGCCTGCGTTTCCTGAGATCGCCACGCCGACGAGTGAGGCCATCATCTGGTCCTTTGATGTGGTCTCCGTATCGAAGCAAAACTCCGACTGACCTTCGATGTGCATCGCGGCTTTCTTCAGATCACCTTTCGCTAGCGCGATCGTGTACTCAGCCTCCTCCGTTTCCATCGTCCCAGCAATCGCTTCTACCTCTTCGGGCTCGGGCGACGCGGCTTCCTCGACTGGCACGCCTTCGCCCGACGCATACTTCACGACGCGCTCGCGCAAACGCGTCCCAAACTCCAGTTCGTCGAACAGCTTGTGGACGGCCGGCATGTTCGGTGGCGTGCGATGCAGTGTGTGCCAGTCGATGTTCACATCCACGTCCGTCATGATCGTGACGAGCTCCTTCGACATCCGCGCGTTGTCGGCGTGGTCGGTGAGGCCTTCGCGCGCGCGCTTGGCCTTCAGCGTTGGGCCAATCTCCAGAAGCTTCTCAACCGATCCATGCTCCTGAAGCAGGCTTAGCGCCGTCTTCTCCCCAATACCTGGCACTCCGGGCACGTTGTCTGCCGCGTCGCCCATCAAAGCCAGCACGTCGATAAACTGGATTGGCTCGACACCGAATCGCTCGCGGAAAGTCTCCAGCGTTTCCATGTTGAAGCCCTCGCCGCGGTAAGCAGGACGCAGCATTGACACGTTCTCGCTGAGGAGTTGGCGGAAGTCTTTGTCGGGTGAAATAATGATCACATCCACCCCTTCCGCCTCGGCCTTTTTCGCCATGGTTCCAATGACATCGTCGGCTTCCACACCGTCAATTTCTAGGACCGGGATGTCGAGCGCCTCGACCATTTTTTTAATGAACGGGATGCCCTCGCGAATGCCATCGGGCATAGGCGGCCGGTGCCCCTTGTACTGCTCGTAGATCTCGTCCCGGAACGTCTTGCCCGGCGCGTCGAAAACGACGGCGATGTGGTCGGGCTGCTCGTCCTCCAACAGCTTGATTAGGCTTGCCGTGAACCCGTATATCGCCGATGTGTCCTGCCCCTTCTTGTTGATGAGAGGCCGTTGGATAAACGCGAAATGGGCGCGATAGGCGAGGGCCATGGCATCCGCCAAGTAGAGGCGTTCGCGTTCACCTGTAGTCGATTTCTTGGCTTTGGGTGCGTCAAAAAGTGTTGCTTGTGCGGGCATGGGGAAGGTGTCTTTCTTTCGATGGAATCTACGGTGGAGCACGCAAATCAAGGGTAAGTCGGAGCGCGCAAGAGACAGTCTTAGTCTGGGCACCCCGTTTCTTCGCTCTGCTTCAGGAACTGCCCCCCTTATCTAAGTTGACAAATTCTGCACCTGGGGTGCTGAATAGGGGGTGAACGAGCAACCAGGCATCATATCTTCGATCCACCTCATTAGACTACGTATGCCCCACTCCCCCACATCCATTCTCGTCACCGGCGGCGCCGGATTTATCGGCTCGAACTTTTTGCTTCGTGCCGTGCCCCGTTACCCGAATGTGCAATTCGTCAATCTGGACCTGCTGACATACGCGGGCAACCTGCTCAACCTGAAGACTATTGAGCACGCGGACAATTACTCCTTCGTCCACGGGGATATTGCGGACGGCGAGTTGGTTACGCGACTTTTTGAGGAGCACGAATTATCGACCGTCATCCACTTTGCGGCTGAGAGCCACGTGGACCGGTCCATTATGGATCCGTTGGCCTTCGTACGAACGAACGTTGTCGGCACTGCAACGCTTCTGGAATCCGCTCGAAAGGCCTGGTCGAAAGGCGGCGCTGAACGAGATGTTCGATTCTACCACGTCTCCTCTGACGAGGTATTTGGTGAGCTGGGCGATACCGGAGCATTTTCCGAAACCACACCCTACGACCCCCATTCACCATACTCAGCGTCCAAAGCTGGTTCTGATCACCTCGTCCGTGCGTACCACGACACCTACGGACTGCCCATTGTCATTTCCAACTGCTCGAACAACTACGGGCCGTTCCAATTCCCCGAAAAGCTCGTTCCATTGATGATTGTCAAGGCAGCCGCGGGCGAGCCTCTTCCTGTTTATGGCAAAGGCGCAAACGTTCGTGACTGGCTGCACGTTAGCGACCATGTGGACGCCATCGACGCAATCTTGCGCCAAGGCCGGGGCGGCGAAACGTACTGCGTTGGCGGTAGGGCCGAGAAGAACAACATGACCGTCGTCGAAACGATCTGCGATCTGGTGGACGAATCGTTGGACCGCGGGCAAGGCACGGCGCGAGAACAGATCACCTTCGTAACGGACAGACCCGGCCACGACTTCCGCTACGCCATCGATCCATCCAAACTGGAAAACGAACTTGGCTGGACACAAGCGCACTCGTTCGAACAGGGCATGCGCGAGACAGTTGACTGGTACCTCAACAACCGCGAATGGTTGGATGCCACGATGGACGGCTCGTATCGGGAGTACCTCGCTGAGCAGTACGGATGAAACTCATCCTCTTCGACATCGACGGCACACTGTTGACGATCAGGGGCCTGGACATGGACGCAGTTAGCCAGGCCTTGGCGGACGTGTTCGGAAGGGCGCTCTCGTTTGACGGGATTTCCTTTTCTGGGAAAACGGATCCGCAGATCTTCCGAGAGATTGTGATCCTGGATATTGAACTCGGCGGCGAGTTTGCCGGGACCATCGAGGAAGCGGTCACGGAAACGCTGGAGGCCTATAAGGAAGCCGCACGGGGGTATCTCCCCACGGCCGATGTTCGCGGACTGCCTGGCGCAATCGACCTGGTGCAGCATTTTCACGAGCGGGAGGACGCCCAACTCGCCCTCCTCACTGGCAACGTCCATGAAATGGCTTACCTCAAGCTGGCTCAAATCAACCTGGACGGATACTTCCCGTTTGGAGCGTTTGGTTGTGACTCCGAAGAGCGCAACGAGCTCCCTCCTTTTGCACTCTCACGCGCTCAAAGCCACACGGGAAGAGCATTCTCAGGAAAAGACGTGGTTGTCATCGGCGACACGCCGCGCGACATCGAATGCGGCAAGATGGTGGGCGCTACGACCGTCGGGGTGGCGACCGGGCATTTCACGGCAGACGACCTAGCGGCCTGCGAGCCGGACGTCGTGCTGGAAACGCTTGAGGGATTTCAACCGTTGTAGAGGTACCACAGATCTACCGTTACAAGGTGCCATATAGACCAAGAGTTCGTTCAACCTGCGCCGCATACCCAGGCCCGTGCGTAAGGTGGTTGATGAGGTGGAAGAGATTATAAATCTCGCGTCGCTCCGCGTAGCCGGGCTCCAGCGGCCATGCTTCCCGATAGCCCTTGTAGAACTCAGGCGCAAATCCGCCGAACAGCTCCGTCATCGTCAGATCGGCCTCGCGGTGGCCGATGTAGACTGCCGGATCAATCAGTGCAAAACGCCCATCTGAGGTAGTCAAAGCATTCCCAGCCCACAAATCGCCGTGGAGAAGCGATGGGAGTGGTGTTTCTGGAAGAAGCTCCGGCAGGCGCGCAATGAGTCGCTGCAGCAGGGCATCCCAGCCTCCGTTCCAGTCTCCGCGTATACGAACCGTTTCAGCTTGGGCGCTGAGTCGTCGTTCTCCAAAGAACTCTGGCCACAAAGGCATCCAGCCGTTTTGCTGCGGCTTGCTCCCAATCCAATTGTCGGATGCGTAGCCGTAGCCTCCACCCTGCTCAACGCGATGGAGCCCCGCGAGCGCGTGCCCGAACCGGCGCCAGTGATGAGCCTGTGGCCGTCCCGGCTCAATCCACTCCAACAATAAACATCCCGCGCCGTTGTCAGCATTCTGTGCGAGAAAAGTCTTCGGAACTATCAAGTCAAGCCCTGCTGCGGCATCGCTGAGGGCACGCAACCCGTCGGCTTCTGATTCAAACGTCAACCCAGCCTCGCCCGCTGCCCATTTGAGAAAGAAGAGGCCGTTCGATGTCTCAATGCGGGTGGCGTGGGCGATGCAGCCTCCGCCAACTGAATTCTCTTGCGAAATCGTGCCTGTGATCGGTTCGATTACGTCGCGTACAGAGTTCGGAATCACAACCCGTAAATCTCGCGAAACCGGTTCAGGATAGCCTCGGACGTTCGATCCACGATGTCGAACACGTGGTCAAATCCATCTGGCCCTCCGTAGTACGGGTCTGGCACCTGATAGTCGTCGGGTTCCGGATCGAACTCTCGGAATAGCCGGACGCGCGTACCGTGATCGCCGTTGGGATCGAGAAAGAGCGTGTCTTGCAGGTTGTTACGATCCATCGCAAAGACGTGGTCGAAGCTGTTGAGGTCATCGCGATCGATCTGGCGACCGCGAAGATCGTCCAGGTTTACACCCCTTCGCTTCGCGGTCGAGCGCATGCGTGCGTCCGCCTTTTGTCCAACATGCCAACTTCCAGTTCCAGCCGAGTCAATCTCGAAGAGGTCGGCGAAGCCCCCCTCCTCCACCTTCTTTCTAAAGGCGCCTTCAGCCAACGGACTTCTGCAAATGTTGCCGAGGCAGACAAAGAGAACACGAATCGGGCGATCTGGCATGGTGTCAGAATCGTTCGGCTGGGTAGAGGTAAACGCGAACGTAGTCATTTGCAAAATCCGGCGTCATCAACCACGCCCAACCCATTCTATCTCCCCAGATCGGATCCGTATCGCCGACCACGAGCGCGGCAAGGCCGTGGCGCTCGGCAACGACGGCGGCGTTCTCTGCATCTGGACGATCAAACGCCGTTGCGATGTCGTCGGCAACTTCAAAGTATTTAAGTTCGGAGACGCTGAAGAGCGTGCCCATATCACTATCGTACGCCGCGAACGGCCGGCGAGCATAGAGCGCCGGAGAAAAAGCCAGCCCTCCAGCTGTGCGAACAACGCGAGGTTTCGGGTTGTGCTGAACAATCGCTCCCTCCGGAGTATGCTGCTGAAGCCACTCGTAGGCCTCTCGTTCTGCCGCGGTACGCTTGCCAAGTTCAACATCCTGCGCGTACATGCCCGGCATGGCAATGAGCCCAGTATCTGCAGCAATCGGTACGAAACGCAAAATCAAACTCTGGGCAAATGTTGAACAAACACCAACCATCGCCAGAACCAGCAAAGCGCGCCTCATCCAATTAGTCGGCGCGGCGATTGCCCCTGAGTTAAACCCCTCGATCAAAAACGCGGCCCACAGGAGGAGTACGAACTGAGCGAACATCGGCACACGGAAGCCGAGGTCGTTCATTCGAATCGCCGAGTAAAAGAATGTTGGGAAGACGAGACCGACGACAAACATGACACGCAACAACCGTTCATCCTGCGACAGCTTCGCTGCCATTCTTTTTCTGGCTCGCCAAAACAGCCAACCGGCCACGCCGACGAAGCCCAGTTCAACCGCATAGCCAATCGGCAGGAAAACCAGGTGCGCGAGTCCCTCCAATCCAGTTCGCCCAAAGCGCAGATATCGATCAAAAGGGCCGAAATATCGAATTCCAAAGCTCAATGGGGACTTGTCGCCGGTACTGCTTGTACTGAGTTCCACCAGGTATGGCAGGGCCGCGAGCGATGCGACGACCCCGGAGGTGACCCAGACCATCACCTCTCGCCAGTTCCTCCGAATGACGTTGAGAAGAACCCAGGCACCTCCGATAACCGCAGCCCCCATGGCCACCCAAATAGAGCAGAGCGCGGACGATGCAAAGGCCATTCCTGCGACGACCACGCCTGTCGAAACGCGCCCTCCTGTCGGCTCAAAGGACCAGCGAGCAATTCGCAACCCGACCAGTGCAGCAACTAGTCCGGCCACGTGATGCGGGACCGTCATCACTGATGTGATCCACAAAAAGAGCGGCTCGTTCCACCACTCGATGTCGGTGAAGACAACCGGAATCCCAAGGGCCGCCTGCCCCGCCATTCCGGCGAAGAACATGACGATATCCAAGCCACCGACCAACAGCAGCATTACGGCCACGAAAGGAAGCGCCCACCTACCTCGATTAGCGGTGTCCTTAGACAGCAAAGAATTCGTCAGGGTGTGGGCGAATACCGCTACCGTGGCCATCAGGCTAACGCCGATTAGCGCGGTCCCGGCAAATACGGCCCCACGTGGCCCAACAAGACTCCCTCCGATCGCGTCCAGCGCCGACGTCATCAGCAGCCAGCCGTAATAGTAGAAAAGCGGAACCGCCTCTCCGTCGAAGAAGAACGGATTCGTGGGAGGAATTCCACCAGCACGGATGACTTCGGTGAGGGCAAAGTGCTTGAGATAATCCCGGGCGACAACGCTGAAGTAAAGCCGGTCGCCCCAGCCGACATCCACGATGAGGAAAACCAGCACGATCGCAACGCCGAATGCGATGACCACCGGCCTGCGTAAACCTCTCATGTCAGGTCTGCCTCGAACAAAGAATCCGATGGCGGCTATCCAACTCACTCCGAAAACCGCCCACATGGCACCCCAACCAAAATGTAGAAGGAGGTGAATGAGCACGGGCCCGACCGCGACGGAAAGGATCAGGGCTATTGCAAGTCTTACGACAAATGATCGACTACAGAATTCGAGCACACCCGTCAGCCGCCCTATTGCATACCCTGGCAGCAGAAACACGAGAGGACTCAGGACGAGTCCAACTGCGGTTTCAAAAAGATCTGCGAACATCGGTGGGATTGTGAAGCGGAATTGGACGAGGATAGGCTCGTGCGCTTTTCGAGGACGCGGGAGAATAGAAGGATTCAGGAAAGAGGAACGGCATATCGGATTCCGCCGTGGAGCGAGCCGGTATCTTCTGGCCTTTCAAGGCACAGAAGGCAGCTTTCCGTTGTGTGCCATACGTGCCACAAGCTATCCCGTTTGCCTCAATATGGCTGATACCCCGCCATCAACTCAACCGCTGCGTGTGCTCATTACGGGCGGAGCAGGGTTTCTCGGTATCAACCTCGTCAGGTTCTTACTGAAGGAGGGCCACACGGTCACTTCGCTGGACATCGCGGAATTCGATTATCCGGAGCGGGACAAGATCACGGTCGTTCTGGGTGACATCCGCGACAGGGCAACCGTCGACGGGTTGATGGCTGAAGCGGATGTTGTGGTGAATTGCGCGGCCGCGTTGCCACGGTTTAGTCGCGAAGAAATTTTCTCGACGGATGTTGAGGGCTTCAGGGTCGTCCTTGAATCCGCATTGGAACACGGCGTCAAACGGCTGATTCAGATTTCCTCGACCGCGGTCTACGGTGTGCCCGATCATCACCCCCTTGTCGAATCGGATCCGATGCATGGTGTTGGACCTTATGGAGAAGCCAAGGTCGCGGCCGAATACCTCTGTGAGGAGTTCAGGCGACGCGGGCTTTACGTCTCGGTCATCCGCCCAAAATCGTTCGTAGGGCCAGAGCGCCTCGGCGTGTTCTCGCTCTTTTACGATTGGGCAGTTGATGGAAAGAATTTCCCGATGCTAGGAAACGGAAAGAATCGCTACCAGCTGCTTGATGTAGAAGATCTTTGCGACGCAATCCACCGATGCGCGACGCAACCAGGCGATCAAGCCAATGACGTGTTCAACATCGGCGCCGGTTCCTTCACGACAATGCGCGAGGACTATCAAGTAGTTCTCGACGAAGCGGGATACGACAAGCACATCGTGGGGCTTCCCGCTGCACCCGCCATCTGGACGCTCCGAGTTCTGGATCGGCTCGGCCTCTCCCCGCTTTATCCGTGGGTGTACGAGACGGCCAACAAGGACTCGTTTGTCTCGATTGAGAAGGCCCAGAAAGAGCTTGGGTGGCAGCCGAAGTTCAGCAACAAGGATGCGTTGCTGCGCAATTTCCACTGGTATCTCGACAATATCGCGTCGTTCAAAGGCCAGAGTGGCGTCAGCCATCGCGTGCCGTGGAAGCAGGGTGTCCTTGGAATTGCCAAACGCTTTTTCTAGGCACACCGGTTCAACCGTTTTCGTGAACCTACGTAGCGAAAATGGAAACCGCATGCACGCCGATTCGTCAACGGAGGCTAACTCTGCTTTCATAAGTGACGTGCCACCAGAGCCGTATATTTCGCATCCACACCCGGCATCGCAGTGCCCCGCCACTGCATTCCCCATACTGCAAGATTTATGGCAGAGCATCAGTTCATTCCTGGTCCTCTTCTTTCCAAGATTGATCGCCCGGCCGATCTGCGTGAACTCGACATTGAGCTGCTTCCGCAGGTTTGCGATGAGCTCCGCCAGTACATCGTCGACATCGTCTCGGTACATGGTGGTCACTTCGGAGCATCGCTAGGTGTCGTCGAACTGACTGTCGCCCTACACCACGTGTACAACACCCCTGGGGATCAAATTGTGTGGGACGTCGGCCACCAGGCATATGGCCACAAGATTTTGACAGGCCGGCGCGATGTTTTCTCGACGAATCGCAAGTACGGCGGAATTTCCGGCTTCCCGAAGCGGTCGGAATCGGAGTACGACACGTTTGGCGTTGCACACGCGTCAACATCAATCAGCGCAGCCCTGGGGATGGCGAAGGCGCGTGACATCCTGAAAGCCGACAATAAGGTGGTTGCGGTTATTGGTGATGGTGCGATGACCGGTGGTCTGGCGTTCGAAGGCCTAAATAACGCGGGTGCCGATGAATCCGACCTCGTCGTAATCCTGAACGATAACCGCATCTCGATCGACCCCAATGTCGGCGCGCTGCACGAATACCTCGCTCGGATCTCATCGAGCGGTGGCTGGAACGCGCTCAAGGACGACGTCTGGTCCTTTTTCGAGAAGCTGGAAGGTCTCGGTGGTCATACGCTCCAGAAAATCGCATCCAAAGTGGAGGACGGCGTAAAAGCCGCAATTACGCCGGGGATGTTATTCGAAGCACTCGGATTCCGCTACATTGGCCCCATCGACGGCCATGACGTCAAGTCGCTTGCCAAGCGGTTGCAGGAAGTTCGCAAGCTGCGTGGCCCGATTCTTCTCCACATCACTACGGTCAAAGGCAAGGGGTTTACTCCCGCTGAGGAGGATCAGGTGAAATGGCACGCGTCGAGTTCGCCATTCGATAAACTGACGGGAGCGAGCCTCGCGGCGCCTTCGACCAATGGCAAGAAGGCACCGAAATGGCAGGACGTATTTGGCAAGGCAATGATTGAACTTGCCGAGCTCGACCCGCGCGTCGTCGGAATTACGGCGGCCATGCCCAGCGGAACAAGCCTGAAGTATATGCTGGAAGAGATGCCCGACAGGGCGTTTGATGTCGGCATTGCTGAGATGCACGGTGTTGTATTCGCCGCGGGCCTGGCTACTCAGGGCCTCCGCCCATTCGTTGGTATCTACTCGACGTTTCTCCAGCGCGGTTTCGACGGCATCATCCACGACGTCGCTCTTCAGGATTTGCCGGTAGTTTTCTGTATGGACAGAGCGGGCGTCGCCGGTGCCGACGGCCCGACGCATCACGGGGCATTAGACATCCCCTATATGCGCTGCATCCAACACATGATTTGCGCAGCTCCGCTAGATGAACAGGACCTCCGTGACCTCATGTACACGTCGCTCATGTACGAGGACGGCCCGTTCGCGATCCGCTATCCTCGCGGATCGGCGACAGGGATGGCGCTCCGTGAAGGATTTGAAACCTTGGAAATAGGCAAAGGACGAAAAATCGCCGACGGATCCGACGTCGCGTTTGTGACCTACGGTGCCATCGGCCAGTATGTGAAGGAAGCTCGAGAACGGCTGGCAACGATGGGCGTAGCGGCGGCACACTACGACCTCCGGTTCTGCAAACCACTAGACGAGGCGCTCCTCACGGAGATTTTTACAACCTTCGACAAGATTATTACGGTGGAAGATGGCGTCGTTCATGGCGGCGCAGGTTCAGCCGTAGTCGAATGGGCCAGCGACAACGGCTTTGCGCGTCCGCAGGTACTTCGCCTTGGCCTGCCAGATCGATTTGTTGACCATGGCTCGCAGCGCCAACTACACGACGAAGTTGGGATCGGCCCAGACGGACTCACCGAACACGCACGGAAACTCGTTGGCGATCGGCATTCAGTGGAAGCGGCGTAGTTGATGCTGAGAAATGGCGTGTCGGTGCGTGAACGCATTAAGCAGTTCCTCATTCAACATCCCCGGATTGGAAGAACGGGGTTTGCAGCCGTTGAGCGACTGAAGAGTAGACGCAACGCTCGCGAGGATGTGCTCACAATGGACAGGCTCATGCAACAGCTTGTCCGGCAAGGGATGACGGTGACAACCTGCCTCGACGTAGGGGCAAATCGGGGAGAATGGATTCGGAAGGCTCGCGCCGCCTTTCCGGATTCTGCCCTCTTCATGATCGAGCCGCAGGAGGAGATGGCTGCCACCTTGGACTCGTACTGCGAACGAACGCCGAGAGCCACCTGGATGCAGGCCGGTGCTGGTGCCAAACCCGACACGATGGAAATGTCCGTCTGGCCAGACCTTGTTGGTTCAACCTTTTTTGACGCTCCGGAGATCGAAAGTGGGTATGAGCGCCGAAGCGTGCAGATAGTTACGCTCTCTGGCCTCGTTGATCAGGGATGGATGCCGGTGCCCGAAATCGTAAAAATTGACGTTCAAGGGTTTGAGTTGGAAGTGCTTCGTGGGGCATCGAAATTGTTTGGCAAAACGGAAGTCTTCATTGTTGAGACGAACCTCTTTCCCTTTTTCAAGGATGTACCGGTGTTTGCGGATATCCTGGATTTCATGCGCTCCAATGGCTACGTGCTTTACGATTTTGCCGGAATAGCTCGGCGTCCACTCGACGGCGCCCTTGCTGTGTTGGATGCCGTTTTTGTACGCGCGGATGGAGAGGCTCGGCGCTCCAATGCGTGGGGATGAAACCTATCCGGCCCCCTTTCCAGTTTTCCGCCGCGGACATTCCATTACTCATGATTCCAACGTCGGCCTAGCATCTGGCGTTTTCGCTTGGCTCAAGGCGCGAAATCGAACTAGGGGAGGTGATGTCCCTTGTGATAGCAAGGACGTGTCGTCCGCCTCTAGGCATCGAGTCAGACCTTTCGCCAGACGACTGCACGCAACCTCGGCAACTTCCGGAATCCTGAAATGCCCGCGCGCGTCTACACTTTCAACCGTTCCAACCCACCCATGCTGCCATCCCTACCCGACGACGCACGTGTCTGGCTTTTTGCCTCTAATCGAACTCTTTCAGATGACGAGCAATCCGCCGTTCTTTCTCAGACCAGAGCCTTTATCGACGGCTGGACGTCGCACGGCAGGCCGGTGGAGGGCGTGGCAGAGGTGCACATGGCGCACGTTCTTATCGTGGGTGCGATGATTGATGAGCGTGAGGTCAACGCAGGATTGTCTGGATGTGGAATTGATAGCCTCACGCATGCGCTGGAGGCAACGGCGAACGAACTCGCCTTCGAGCTTTCGGGGGCTCTGGATGTTCTCCTCGTGGACGACGAAAGCAGAATTGAGATTGTCTCGCGTACTGAATTCAAACGTCGCGCAATGGAAGGCCACGTCAATTCTGCGAGTTCAGTCGTTGACTTGTCCACTACCTCTGTCAACGAACTGCGCGAAAAAGGAATTAGACGGCATGTGGCCGATTCGTGGCACGCGGGTTTGCTGCCAGCGGCCGAAACCGTGTAGATGGTCCATTCTCCTTCAAATGGACCTTTCGCGTACAGAGATCTCCTGATCGGATCTGGCGCGATGCTTGCGCTTCTTTCAACTGGCACCTTTGGTTATGCCGTTTTGGAAGGATGGTCTCTGATGGACTCATTCTATATGACGTTCATTACGCTGACGACAATTGGCTTCGCCGAGGTTGCGCCGCTCTCCACAGCCGGCAAAATCTTTACCATCGCAATTTCCGCAGTGGGCATTGGAACGTTCGCCTACATTGCCTCACGAACCGTCCAGTCCATCGTTACAAACAATCTATTTCGCAAGCGCATCATGCAACGCAAGATCGATCGTCTGGAAGGTCATTTCATTATATGCGGCTATGGGCGAATTGGCCAGCGGGTGGCCCGGGACCTGCTGGCTGCGGAACGAGATATCGTTGTTATCGATCGACGCGATGATCGGGCCAAACAGTTGGAAGAGAATGGCATTCTCTTCGTTCAGGACGAGGCCGAGGAGGATTCAACGCTTCGGCAAGCTGGTATTGAACGTGCCTCGGGGCTCATTCTCGTGCTTCCCGTAGACTCGGCTAACGTCTACGTCGCACTTACAGCCCGTGAAGTCCGACCCGACAATGGGCTCTTCATCGTTGCTCGAACAAACGAACAGACTTCTACAAGGAAATTGCTTCGCGCGGGTGCAGATAAGGTGATCTCACCGTTGGAGATTGGAGCAGATCGCATCGCTCAAACTATCCTCCGCCCTCACGTCGACCGATTCATGGAGAAAGTGCTTGGTGTCGATGTCCTCGATTTTGACCTGGAAGAACTGCAAGTGGAACCTGGGGCGATGCTTGACGGCCGCTCTCTGGCGGAAGTTGAATTTCGACGCCGCTTCAACGCGATTGTCGTGGGAATCATGAAGCAAGATTCGCGGCAGTGGAACTTTAACCCCGACGCTTCACTGCCGATTGCTGGTGGAGACACGCTCATTGTCCTCGGCCCACCCGAGACGATAGAGTGTATCCAGGTCGAAGGATGCTCGGCGCGAGCGGAAAGTGCTGCGCGGTAGTTCTCTAGATTCCAAGCCATACTATTTTCACATCGTATACTGTTAACTCGGTTCTGACGGGCCCACCATCCCCCTTTCCATGCGTCTAATAGCACTTTGTCTTTTGATGGCAGGCGCTCTGTCGGCCTTTCCCGCCGCAACCGCCCAATCTTCAGCCGCAACTGCAGATGCACTGATCACACAGGATCTGGCTGAATCAGCCGCTCGCGGTGAAGACACATATTTCAGCCAGGCGTGGCTGGTTGATACAATGGAGCGCCGAACCGGATCTTTGGATCAGGTGCCAAACGTCACCTACCGATATCACGTCATCCCACAGGGGCTCAATCGACTCCGGGCCCGCCTGCAGGTCTACAGCCTTTTTGGCGACCGAGATGTTGTCAAGCCTCTGCTGTGGTTGCTCAACCGGAACGATTTGGAGGACCTCCATCCCGGCGACACGCTAATCGTCCCTAGTCAATTTGGGCTGGATTTTCGCGCGTACTCGCCGTTTCCACGTTACTACCCCGCGGCTCGGAGGATGGAGAAAATTGTCATTCTGGACAAGAACGTCCAAGCCTGGGCAGCCTACCATTATGGCGAGCTGAGCCGCTGGGGCATCATCTCAACCGGCGTCCAATCCAATCGCACGCCAAGCGGTCGATTTAACGTCAATTGGAAGGTGGATTATCGCGTTTCGACGTTGAGCCCGGGCGTCATCAATCCCGCGGCTTCGAACGAATTGTGGGAGATGTACTGGGTGATGAACTTGCACGAGACACGCGGCATCCACATGCATCAGTACGCGCTTCCCACAAGTGGCCCGGCCAGTCACGGATGCATCCGAATGCTTGAGCCCGACGCGATTTGGCTTTTCAATTGGACCGACACATGGACTAAGACGGGCGGGGATGCTATTTCCTCTGCTGGCGCTACAATCCACACTCAGGGGACTATGGTCTTGATCCTTGGGCAGGACATCAACGGCCCACCGGCTCCCTTTAAGTATCGACCAGACTATCCTGTACAGATGATGGTCCGATTGCCACCAAACCCCTACGACATTCCCGCGGGCACACCTCAGCAGGAGCAGTTCGACCGCCGGCGCGGATAGGAAGGAGATTGCTCAGGCCTGATGGTTAGGCCTGAATGTGGCGTCGATCCACGTCGCAATAGCATCGCGCACCATGCGGAATGCCGCGAGTTTCTCGGCATCCGTTCCCTCTGACGCTGATGGATCAGGAAAGCTCATGTGGATGTTTTGCCTCTCGGCGGGAATGTAGGGACACGCCTCCCTCGCCGAATCGCACACGGTAACCACGTAGTCAAGCGATTGCCCAGCGATTGCATCGACGTGCTTCGAATAATGTCCGCTGATGTCGATGTCAAGCTCTTGCATGGCCTCTATGGCGAAGGGATTTACCCCTCCCGGCGCGGTTCCGGCACTGAGCGATTGGTACCGATCACCATGGCGTGCGCGAAGTAGTCCCTCGGCCATTTGAGACCGGGCAGAGTTGTGAGTGCAGACGAAAAGGACGGTTTCCACAGCGTAATTGTCGATGAAGGGCGTCGGAATATCGCACTCCAAAACCACAAATGTTGGACAGGTTGACTGGTCGCTCTACCGAGGTCGACCTAGTACGTGCGTCCAATACAAATCCACTTCAGCTGCTCCCATTTCCACGAAACTAGGGTTCATCAAATTGACGCAGTGCCCGGGGCTTTCCGCCCAATCCTGAACGACTTCCTCAACAGTTTGCTGGTTATGTGCGATGTTCTCACCGACACGCCGCCACTCGTAGCCTTCACGCGAAACTCGCTCGCCGACCGTACTTCCATCCCTTCCTACATGGTCGAAATAGCCGTGCTCGGCCATGTCTTCGGTATGTCGCCGAGCTGCTGACTCAAGGGCTCCATTCCACGCAAGGGGCTCTGCGGGGCCGTAATAATCGTTGCCGCACGTTCGACCTTCCGCACGAATTGAATTGATTGTCGCCAGCATAACACCCCACTCCGACGATGGAGGTTGACTCGAGGGCTGTGGCAGGAGGTCGGTGACGGCGTCACAGCCTGGAAGAAGGATGGTTGTCAGCGTCCAAAAGACAAGCGTTGACATTCGCATTACTCCACCGGAAGGGTTCCGTGGAGCTTTCGGCCAGTTTCGGCGACCGTTAAACCAGGCTTGCGATTGTCACTCTGCGTTTCCCGCGTTCCACTTCGACGTGGCAACAACGCAGTTCTTTCGTGCTTTTAGCCGCCGATAACGAATCGCGCGCTAAACGGGATCGTCCTGACCGGCAGGCACATTTCGTCGTTACACGCAGCGTATCGGAGATTGCCAGTTACGACACGCTCTCCCCGTCGCGCGCCATCCTGAATTCGCAATCCTTGCCAAACACGGGCAGACCCGTCATGATAGGTATAGTCGGCGTTAAGCCCGGGATCGTGGCCAATATGCGTTTGGGACTGGCCGAGTGTTCCGAATTTCACAACACCGTCAGGAAGCGCTTCCAATTCTAGATCGAGTGGGCGTCCCGCGGGCGAATCAATCGCGTAGACCCTCCATCCATCAAGGATGTTGGCAGATAATGTTATGTATACCCGCTCGCCGACGCGAAAACTATTCGTCATCCGAGGCGCGGAAGATGGAGGGCGAGCTGACGCCGTCCACTCAACGACTGTCTCAGGCACATTCGTTCCAATCTGCGCATTCGAGGTCGGGGTCAACAAAGCCAGGCCGAAAAGCAGCGTGAATATCCGAATGTGCATCTTTTTGCGAAGTGCTTTGAGAAGTTCGGTTTCCAAAACGTAGAACGTGGACTGAAGATCCATCACAAGCGAGGAAACGAAAGAGGGCGCGTAGCCTTGCCACGCGCCCTCAAATCGGATGCGAAGTGAGCTGTTATCCCTCAGACGCTTCGCGTTCTTCCATCTCTTCTTGCTCCTCTAAATCTACCGCGGCGATCACTTCCTCCTCTTTCGAAACCTCGACCTCGGCAGCAGCCTTGACTTCCGGTGCCCGCGCCATGTCTGGTTCTACAGTAATCTTGACTTCCGCCGTGTGCTCCGGGTGGATCTTCACCATTGCTGGATAAACTCCGGTCAGGCGGATTTCCTCGTTAAGCGAGATTTTGCGTCGGTCGACATCAAATCCCTTGGCTGACAATGCCTCAGCAACTTGCTGAGTCGTTACGGTCCCGAACAAGCGATTTTCTTCACCGACAGGCATTTTGATTACGATTTCCAGTGTGGATAGGCGAGTTGCCAATGCTTCGGCGTCTTTGCTCAATTGCTCAAGTTTGTGGGCCCGCTGTCGCGTTTCTTCCGCGTATCGGAGGGTATTCCCTTTGTTGGCTACAACGGCGAGACCCCGGGGAATCAGGAAATTGCGCCCGTAGCCTGGTTTTACGTCCACGACCTGGCCGGCAAGGCCAAGATTTGTGTGGTCTTCCTTCAGGATGACTTTCATTGATCGATTGCTGTTTGCTGTGTGCGACAGGGGCAGGTCGTGCAACCGACGCCCCGGACGCTTCCAGTTTGGTTACTTAACGTTGTCCGCGATGAACGGGAGGAGCGCCACTTGTCGCGCCCGCTTTATCGCGGTCGTGAGTTGGCGCTGGAACTTGGCCGACACTCCCGACAGACGGCGGGGAAGAATGTTGCCCTGGTCATTCAAATACCGCTTAAGCGTTTCAACATCCTTGTAGTCGATGAACTCGACACCGGCTTCCTTGAATGGGCACTTAGGTTTGGTATAACGCGCACCTGGGGCAGCGGTCCTTGCGATTGCCTCGGAACCGGCCGTGCCCGAAGAGGCTTCTTTTGTTTCACTCATGATGGATTAAGTCGTCAGAATCTAAAAACAGGAACGAGGCTCTACGCCTCTGCAGTCTCGGTCGCTGGCGCGGCAACGGGCCCGGCATCGCGACTAGCCTTCTCCGTCTCGTAATGACGAATCATTTTGGCATCGAAACGCAAAACCATGTGGCGCATGATGTCATCATTGATACGCATCACGCGGTCGAACTTGGCGTTGAAATCACCGTCATCGTGCGTGAAGTAAACGTTTACGTAGAAGCCATTGCGCTTCTTCTGGATCGGATACGCCAACCGTTGGCTACCGATCTCGACGACCTCTTTGATTTCGCCGCCATTCTCGCGAATATATTTGAGCACGCGCGCAGCGATATCCTGCGTCTGCTCGTCGTTCAGTACGGGGTTGATGATGTACATCAACTCGTACATTGCTGACTGTTCAGCCATCGTGTGTTCCCTCCGGAATACGTGATTTTACGTATGCCCACCGTCAGAACGGATTTCAGCAGCGGGCAGGGCGTAGCCGAGAAAGATACGGGCGTGGAGTTCCAGCCTGGAATACTCCGGAGTGAAGACTTTTAGGAGCGCGCAAGCAATTTCGCTCTAGCGCGAGGCCATCCGCTCTGCGTTATCCGCCAAACGAAGTGCCGTCAGGATTGGCTCCAAGCTCCCGGACAGCACATTCTGAAGCGCGTGGTTCTTGTCTTCACCTTCAAGACGGTGGTCGGTA
Source organism: Rubricoccaceae bacterium (assembly GCA_037969195.1). Classification (GTDB taxonomy): domain Bacteria; phylum Bacteroidota; class Rhodothermia; order Rhodothermales; family Rubricoccaceae; genus JAHEJB01. Next base: position 28,089 of record JBBKWZ010000119.1, read on the forward strand.
ACCCGACCTTGAGGCCAGTTGTACGTGCGGATCTTCGCGGATCGATCGCCCGATCCTACCATTTCACGCCGGGCGTCAGCGCGTTCGTTGTGGAGGCGATCGCGCTCCAGTTGATAGAGTCGTGACCGGAGCACCCGGAGCGCCTTGTCTTTGTTCTTGTGCTGGCTCTTCTCGTCCTGGCACGTTACCACGAGGCCTGTTGGTTTATGGGTTATTCGCACAGCAGAGTCCGTTGTGTTCACGCTTTGTCCTCCAGGGCCCGACGACCGATAGACGTCTATTATCAGATCGTTCGCATGAATCTCGACATCCACATCCTGCGCTTCGGGCAGCACAGCCACAGTCGCCGCCGACGTATGAATTCTACCCTGGCTTTCCGTGGATGGCACTCGTTGCACGCGATGGACGCCGCTCTCATACTTCAATAAACCAAAAGCGCCCTTGCCTTTCGCTGCAAAAATGATCTCCTTGAATCCACCCGCTGTACCGAGGCTTGTATCCATCACTTCAATCTTCAGCCCCTTCTCGGCGGCGAACCGCTCATAGATCGTATAAAGGTCTCCAGCAAAGAGCGCAGCCTCGTCACCTCCTGTGCCCGCGCGGATTTCAACGATAGCGTCGCGTGCGTCTTCCGGATCCTTGGGGATGAGGAGTTGCTCCAATTGCAGTTCCAACTTTGGAATCCGTACTTCAACCTCTTCTAATTCGGCTTGGGCTAGCTCGGCCATCTCACCGACCTCCTTCTCGGCCATTTCTTTCAACTCTTCCGACTCAACGAGCAAATCCTGGTAGGTCGTTACGACGGAGACTGTCTCCTTCAAATCGGAGTACTCGCGACCCAGCTCTTCCAACTGCTTGGGATCGGAGGCAACCTCAGGCTGCGAAAGAAGCGAGCCAACTTCCTTGAAACGCGCGACGATTTCTTCGAGGACGGCGGGATCAATCATTCCACCGTCACGCTCTTCGCGAGGTTGCGTGGTTGGTCGACGTCGCAGCCGCGCATGACGGCGATGTGGTACGACAGGAGTTGTAGAGGAATCACGGTCAAGAGCGGCTCGAAGCCTTCCGTCGTTTCGGGGACGCGAATCACGTACTCACAAAGCGGGTCGAGTTCGTCGTTGTCGTCGTTCGTAATTGCGATAACGGTACCACCACGGGCCGCAACCTCTTCAATGTTCGAAACAACCTTTTCGTATATGGCATCGCGGGTGGCGATGAATACCACCGGCATGAACTGGTCGATCAGTGCGATCGGTCCGTGCTTCATCTCGGCGGCCGGATAGCCCTCCGCGTGGATATAGGAAATCTCCTTGAGCTTCAGAGCGCCTTCGAGCGCAACAGGGAAATTGCTTCCACGGCCGAGGTACAGAAAGTTGGAAGCGAAGCGATAGTCCCGGGCAATCTGGCGAATCTTGGCGTCTGTGTTCAGCATTCGACGAATCTGGTTCGGGATCTCAACCAATGCCTCGAGATGATGATGAAGCTTCGAATCATCCAGGAGGCCCCTTTCCTTACCGAGGAGCAGCGCAATCATGGCCAGAACGGTTACCTGTCCCGTAAACGCCTTCGTGCTCGCAACGCCAATCTCAGGACCAACGTGGAGATATACGCCTGCATCGGTTTCCCGAGCAATCGTGCTTCCCACAACGTTGCACACGCCGATCGTTAGAACACCTGCCTTTTGAGCTTGGCGCATCGCAGCCAGCGTGTCTGCCGTCTCGCCGCTTTGAGAAATGACGAGGACAACATCCTTTTCGTTGATAATCGGGTTGCGATAGCGGAATTCACTCGCGTACTCAACCTCAACGGGGATGCGCGCGTGTTTTTCGATGAGGTACTCGCCAACCAGTCCGGAATGCCAGCTTGTTCCACATGCACAAATAATGATTCGCTCCGCGTCGCGAAGACGATCCATGACATCTTCCAGGCCGCCAAGTTTAATCTGATTGGACTCAAGACGGACGCGACCCCGAAGGCAGTTTTCGATGGCCTCCGGCTGCTCCATGATCTCTTTGAGCATGAAGTGATCATAGCCGCCTTTTTCGATCTCCTCGATATCCCACTCCAGTTCGTGCACCTTTGCGTCAACCGTCCCGCCCTCAATGCTCAGCACTTCATAGCTATCGCGTTTCACGACGGCCATCTCGCCGTCGTTGAGGTACACTACCTGCCGCGTGAATTCAATGAGCGGGCTCGCGTCGCTGGCGATAAAGTTTTCGCCATCTCCTATACCCAACAGAAGCGGGCTGCCATTGCGGGCTGCAATAATCTGATCGGGTTCGTCCTCGCTAACCAGAACAATGCCATACGCACCCTTTACCTGTGTAAGCGCTTGTCGGACAGATTCAACGAGTGAAAGCCCGGTTTCCTTCTGGACATCGTCGATTAGATGAACAAGCGCTTCGGTGTCCGTTTCGCTTGTGAAGACGTAGCCTTTCTCCCTCAGTTTCGCGCGGATCGACGAGTAGTTCTCGATGATTCCATTGTGGATGAGCGCAAATCGATTGCCACCCGATGCGTGTGGATGGGCGTTGACGTCATTAGGCGCCCCGTGTGTGGCCCACCGTGTATGGCCGATGCCAACAGTGCCCACAACCGGGTTGTGTTCAAGGACGGCGGCAAGGTCACTCACTTTGCCTTCCTTCTTCCGCACATCGACACGCCCGTTGACTACAGCCACGCCGGCAGAGTCATAGCCGCGGTATTCGAGACGTCTAAGTCCTGCCAATAAAAATTCGCCTGCGTTCCTATGTCCGATGTATCCGACGATTCCACACATAGATGCTTGGTGCCAACGCGTTCAGGGGGACGCGGCAAGTTGGGATGAGAATTCGTTCAATGAGGATAATGCAATCCGGATCCTGCCAAAGGCGACCAAACCTTCTTTTCGCCGAACGTTCAGGAATCTTACGCCGCCACTTCGCGGGCTTCAAAAACCGTTCGTCCCACGGCTTCAGCCACGCGCTGGATCTGCTCCATCAATGCGGCAAATTCGCTCAAATATAGAGACTGAGGACCGTCAGAAAGAGCTTGCGGAGGATCCGGGTGGGTTTCCACCATAAGGCCGTCCGCACCAACAGCTACGGCTGCCCGAGCGAGAGGAGTGACCATATCGCGCAGTCCCACACCATGACTCGGGTCAACGAAAATGGGCAAATGACTGAGCTTTTTGATGACAGGGACAGCCGAAAGATCGAGGGTATTGCGGGTGGCCGTTTCAAACGTGCGAATGCCGCGCTCACAAAGAATCACGTTTGGATTGCCCTCCGCCAAGATGTATTCCGCACTCATCAGCCACTCTTCCACTGTTGCACTCATGCCACGCTTTAGGAACACCGGAAGTTTAGCCCGACCCACTTCCTGCAAAAGCGGATAGTTCTGCATATTACGGGCACCAATCTGCAGAACGTGAGCATGCTGCGCCACTATATCGATCTGCCGAGGTCGCATCACTTCCGTCACAACTTTGAGCCCATTCCGGTCCGCGGCGGAGCGGAGCAGAGCCAGCCCCTCTTCCCCCAAACCCTGAAAAGCATAAGGTGATGTGCGTGGCTTGAACGCTCCGCCTCTTAGGATGCGGGCTCCTGCAGATGCTACCGCTTCCGCGGTTTCCTCGATCTGGGCCTCGCTTTCAACCGCACACGGTCCAGCGATTACCACCACTTCATCCCCGCCGACGAGCACGCCATCCACGTCGACGAAGGTGTCGTCGGGGTGCCATGTCCGGCCCGCAAACTTGTAAGGGCTGCTGCCGCGGAAGACGTCCTTTACACCGTCAAGAATCTTGATATGTCGAAGATCGAAGTCCATCTGTCGCCCAACCGCACCTATAACCGTCCCGACGCCGTTAGAGCGGTGAACATCAAAGCCATAATCGTTGAGTCGGACAACGACGGCTTCGACTAGCGCTTTCGAGGCGCCTGGATCCATGACGACGACCATGTCGGTCACAGTTAAAACGGGTTGGTTTGCAAAACGGGTCGAAAGATACGCGCCGGTCGCGTTTGGGATTCACCGGTGTTGCCTGGGCTGCACGACGGGTATTGCCCGTCAGCTTCCTCGCGCTTGCTTCAACGGTAACGCTCGAGCGTGAACTTCTCCCCGAGGTAACGCCTTCGAACTTCGGGGTCGTCTGCGAGGGCTTCAGCCGTGCCTTCCTGGAAAATCTGCCCTTCGTACATCAGGTAGGCGCGGTCCGTGATGGCGAGCGTTTCGTGGACGTTGTGGTCGGTGATGAGAACGCCAATCCCCTTCTCGCGGAGCCCCGAGACAATCTGCATGATGTCCTCGACGGCAATCGGGTCGACACCCGCGAAGGGTTCGTCTAGGAGAATGAAACTTGGTTCTGTCGCAAGCGCACGGGCAATTTCAGTCCGCCGCCTCTCTCCACCCGAGAGCATGTAGCCCTTCGACTTTCGCACCGTCTCTAACCCGAATTCCTCTATCAGTTGATCGACACGGTCAGTTCTCTCGCTCTTGGCCATCGACTGGAATTCAAGCACGGCGTGGATGTTCGCTTCAACGGAGAGGTTCGTAAAAACGGACGCTTCCTGGGCTAGATAGCCAAGCCCTAACCGTGCACGCTTATACATAGGCATGCGCGTGAGTCGCTTTTCCTGGCCACCTTCGGCGCCGAGGTAAATGTCGCCTTTGTCTGGCCGAACCATTCCCACGATCATGTAAAAGGAAGTGGTTTTGCCGGCGCCATTTGGTCCGAGTAGGCCCACGCATTGCCCCTGTTCAACTTTTATCGACACCTGATCGACAACCGTGCGGCGACGATATCGCTTTACTAGGCCCTCAGCTCGGAGGATCTGGCGTGGGGTAGCTACGTCGGTCTCGGCCATGCAGCAAGCTACCCTGACGCCGCGTCGCCTTCAACCGGGGCATGTGCCTCGTCTGCAGGATCAGGGACGGCAGCGTCTCTGATTTTTAATCGCAACCATTCGGCTTCCCAGCCCTGCTCGGGAAGCAACTGCGAGCGACTAGGTCGTAGATCTGGCGTAAACAAATATCCAGGCAAGCGGAACGGTTCGGGGATGATTTCAGGACCGTAGGTGATGCCCTCCACATTGCGCACGCCAAAAACTTCTTCCAACCTGCCGCCACCGAATTGAAAGGAAAGACTGTCCGCTGTCAAACGATCGGCTCCATCAAGAAGACCGTCCGCAGTTGCACGGAAATGAATGGCCTCTGCGTTTGGCCAAACAGAAAGCGTTCGCAAGGAATCCTTCTCAAATACGGCTCGCATACGAAGGCCACGGATCTGCCGAACACGGCCTAAGGTTGTGTCGAGTTGAGCGGCGAAGGCGTTTCCGTATATGTCCATGTGTTCGATACTCTCGGCAACTGCGAATGCGAGAAGCGTGTCGCCACTTACCTGCGCATCCTCAAACCAGACGGACGGACGCTCCCCACCATATAGCCTCAGCTGGTCCCGGACTGCTCCCGAAGCTGGCCCTATCGGCTCCACCCGTTCGAAATGGGCAGAATCGGCGAGGGCAGATAGACGCGGCCCGTTCATTCGGACGTCATCAATCGCCTCGACAATATCGATTCTGCGTGAGAGGCTATCGCTCTGAACAGCCGTGAAGCGCCGCGCTCGGACAAGCGTTGTATCTGTCGCCCCCGTTGAATCCGTGCGCAATTGAACAAGTAAGGGGATGTGGCCCGAACTGCTGCTGACTCGGCTCGTCTTGTTCCGCGCGTCGTACTCGCCAACGTCTCCGAAGAGAATCAAACGACGCGTGGAATCGGGCTCGGCTCCTCCATCCGGACCGTCCGCGGCATCTCCAAACCGTTCAAGAACGACGCGACCGATGGCGCTTGACACTTCGGTTCGGCGAAAATGGGTGAGTGAATCAGCTTCAACGCGAACACCTCGACGTACAAGGAGGACGTCACCCGAAAAAACGGCCTTCTCGGCTCGCGTATCATAGGTTCCGAACTCGCTGGTGAGCACGGCGGTCGAATCGCGCAGCTCAACAGGCCCCTCGAACTCAGCCAGTTTGTCGCGTGTGCTGTAGTGGCCAGCAGGTGCGGATAGCACAGCGTCCTCGTGCAATAACCGACCACCTTGCGTGAACGTTGCGAGTTTCTGTCGAGAGAAATATGTAGCCGAGGGCGCTAAAAGTACTGACTCGCCGTCGCTGATTCTAACAGTGCCGATGGCCGCTGCGACTTTGTCGTTTGAGTCGTACGTGACCCGTTGGGCAGTAAGTGTGTCGTCTCCAGAAATGATTCGCACAGAGCCTTCCAGAAAAACCTCACCTCTTTGCTCGTACTGAGTTGCACGGGCCGCGCGCAGGCTAACCGTGTCTTGTCGAAGCACCACGTTTCCGTACAACCGCCTGACAGTTCCATTCACGCTGTCGGATTCGACCACGACCTCATCCGCATTAATTAGCTCAACGAGGCGCGTTTGACCGGCGGAGACGCGATGAGAACACATCACCACCAGCCAGAAAAGTAGACAGGCGAGTTTTCTTGCGCATCGTCCGTCCATTCCCCTCCTGAGTCTGACTCTTGCCTTCATTCCTCAACCTCCAGTTCACCGCTAGCTCGGGAGAAGGCGTACCGTGCGAGATCCTCCGAAGTCACGAGGCCTACGCCGCTTATTCGTTCGCCTTGTGTAGTAAACCGAAACGATCCATTTGCGCGCATCCGTTTTTCCGCTGCGTCCCAGATCAGCTCTTCCGTTGTAAGGCGTTTGCCATCCTGCGAAACAACGAGCACATTTCCCGTCACGACAAATCTCCCATCCTCTTCGTTGTAAACAAGCCGATCTGCAGTGAGCCGAGCACCTCCGGCACGAAGCAATAAAGCCTCGACATCGCCCCGTCCGACAAACCGGTGTTGGATGTCGAAGTAGGTTAATTCCCTCGTCGTTAGAACCGCCGTAGGTTCTCCGGCGTCGTCAAACAGCTCAACGCGAACGTCAGAAGAATCCCCGCCAAGCGGGTCTGCGCCAAGGATTGCGTACGTCGTATCTCGGCCATCATACCGGGCCATGTAGGGTGCTGACATCACGAGTTTCGGGCGCCCCTCACTACTAATCCGAAGCTCTGCGTTCCAGCTTTCCTGATCGGGCATCGCGGCCAATTGCTCTTCAGTTACGTCGGCACCCGCGAGCTTGGTACAGCCTGACGACAGCACTAAGAAGCAAAGCGCAAAACTGACGAGAAATACCACGCGGGGTAGGCTCTCGATTTGGCTTTGGGGCAGGATCGATTGGCGTGAAATCACGTGTGAAAGATACCCGCATCATGGCCGAGCCAATGCCAGCGCATGTTTCGATTCCTCCGCATCGCATTACAGGAATGCACCGATGCAGTCGATACCTCGAAAGCCTTTTTATGCAGTTCGTCGCCCGAGTTTTCGAAAACCCGTCCTGAGACAATTCATTCGCGGATTGTCGCAAGGAATGGACATCTTGGGTAACTCACTGCATTCGGTGGTACGATATTCGACCATTGTGGCGCCAACCGCCCGCGCATTCGTGCCGGGCACTTTACTCTCGCTGGTCATCCGCCATCCTCAGCACCATGAGCTTCTCCGTTCAAAAGACCTCGCCGACCACTGTTGTCGTGCACATCGGCAAGGCACTCGACTTCCGCAACGCCGCCGACTTCAAGGCTAGCTGCCAGGAACACACCCGCACCGGTATCCGCTATTTCGTTTTGGATTTCACCGGTACAGGCATCCTTGATTCAACGGGTCTAGGTGTGATTTTCTCGCTCTATCGTCAGCTTACTCCTATCGGAGGGCAAGTTGTATTCGCGAGCGTGAGCCGCCCCGTTCAGGTTGTCGTGCAACTGACGAGAACCTACAAGGTTTTCCGCCAATTCCCGACGGTCGAAGCGGCCTTCGAGAATTTAGAGCGTACATCCGCAGGCCGCCCGACAGGTACTGCATAAAGGCACTTCACATGTAGCCGCAGGCTTCGGCCTAGAGCTTCGCACCGCCATGCGCGAGCATACTTTCCACGAAATCGACGGCGTCATCGACGAAGTCCATGGCCTCTTCGACGGCTGGGTGCGCGAAAGCGCATCTGCTGCGAATGGAGAGAGGTATGGGCTTCTGGTAATGAAGCTTGCGGTGCACGAGTGGATCGCCAATCTCGTGCAGCACGCCTCGTTTAAGGTGCAGCCCCCTTACATCCGGTTGGTCATTTCGCTTAACGACGCTGGCCTTCATTGCTTGATTGAAGACAACTCCGAAGGATTTGACTTCCACGCACAGATTGAGGAACAGTCGAGGAGACTGAGCGATCCGGTGCCTTCCGAACGGGGCCGTGGACTCCTGATGATGCTTGCATGCGCCGAGGACCTCGTCTACGAGGCCAGAGGTAACGGCGTTCAGCACCTACAATTTGTGGTTAACCCGCCAGTCGATTCGGACAACATGCCCTCTTTCTTTCCAGCTGTAAACCGGGCGTCGGATCAAGCTTGAACAATTCAACGACACATAGCCATTCCGTCCTGATCGTGGAGGACAACGCCACCCTGCGGAGACTCCTTGAATACCGAATTGGGAAGCACTACGACGTACGGACGGCAGAACACGGCGAGGCCGCTCTAGATCTGGTCGAGGAGGCACTTCCCGACCTGATTATCTCGGACATCATGATGCCGAGAATGGATGGCTTCGCTCTTTTGGCAGCACTACGCCAGCGCGAGAACACCGCCGCGATTCCATTCATATTCCTCACGGCAAAGTCGGATGACCCCAGCCGCGTGAAAGGCTTGAACAACGGCGTAGACGACTACATAACGAAGCCATTTGATATCGATTACGTGCTTGCTCGTGTGGAGCAAATCATCGCTCGAAGCCGGGTCTACCAGACAAAACTGAATGCGAAGATCGGTCGGGATTTTTCCGACCGGCTTCTTCCGAAGACAATGCCCGAGGTAGACGGCTACCGTGCACTGTTCTTCTCCCAGCCGCGGGAAGACGGAGGCGGCGACCTCTTCGATTGGGCGCAAGCAAGCGATGGCTCCTATCTCTTCACTGTCGGCGACATCATGGGGAAAGGGCTCCAGGCTAAGTTTTACGCCTTTTCCTTCCTTTCGTATATCCGCTCCACGGTGCACGCCATGCTAGGCAGCACGTCATCGCCAGCAGCATTGATGAGCTATGTCAATAAAATGCTGATTCAGGATCAGGTACTGGAAGAAACGTTTGCCTCCCTCCTGCTCATGCGATGGGAGCCCGAAAAACACAGGGTCACGTATGCCAATGCAGGGCACTGTCGCCCCATTCTTCTGGGTCCCGGCGGCGCAGGAATTGTGGAGTATTCCGACCTGATCTTAGGCCTTGATCAATCCACGGAGTATGTGGACAAGGCCTTCACTATTCCAGCCGGCCACGCGATGCTCTGCTATACGGATGGACTGAACGAGCAAGTGGCCGTTGGTGGCGAGCAATTTGGAGAAGTTGGCGTGGCGCATTCTGCAACTGAGGCGCTGACGACAGAGCGGCCTGTGAAAACGATGCTATCAGCAATGCTGAATCGCAGCGCAAAGTCCGAGTTCGCGGACGACGTTCTTGTTTTCTGGCTTCAACGAGACGTCTAGGAATTCTCAGCGTTTACCGCGGATATTCCACGCTTCCCGCGCACTTTTCTCAAGTTCGGAAAGTGCCGCAAGCTGAACGTTGTGGCGAAGCGCCGCGCGAACGATGACAGCCCGCAAAACCTGATCAGGCACCGGCAAGGGATACATCCGGACAAGCAATGGGGCAATGAAAGGGCGTAGGAGACGATCCACCAACCCAAATCGCAACGCGATAAATCCGACGAGGCCAACTATTACCGCTACTGTTTGGCTTTGCCAAGCCAGGATCGAAAGCACAGTCACGTAATAGACACCCTGCAGTGCAGGTTTTTGAAGCACGCTCACAATTGCGATTCCGGCCTGCACCGGCACCGCAGGCGTCAAAATCGTCCATGTGACAAACAGAGCGAACATCGTCCCGATGGCTGCCCAACTTGGCATGAGGAGCAGCATAGCGGGGAGAATCCACAGCGTAATCGTCACTGGGGACGCTCCCCAGACTTCGGCCTGCCTGATTAGATCGCCCAACGATTCGCGTTCGAAGACCGGCGCAGCGAACTCTCGCAACAGCCCTTCCGTGGTCCGGTATCGGGTACCAGAAGCCGTCACAATCCCACTCGGTGAGTCCACGTACGTAGTTCCAGAGGAGGAGAATGCCTTCATCACTAACGCGAATTCAAGGGCTAGAGTCGATTTGTTCGGCTACTCGTCGGAAGACGTGACCTGCGACGCATCCAATTCAAGGACTCCGCCGGACACGAGGTGAAATCGGAAGCGAGGCGAGGAAACGCCGCCAGCTTCAAGAGGTGCGCTGAGTAGTCGAACGAGAGCTTCCGCGGTATTGAGTTCCGGGCTTTCGGATCTAGCCAAGTGAGCCTCTGCTGTCGCACGCATGGCTGGGCGGATGGCTTGGAGCGCGCGCTGTTCTGTTTCCTGGCCGCTACTTCGATGCAGGCGCGCCCAGCCCACTTCCGTCTCGATCTCTACGTTTTCCAATTCTGGCTCAACGGAGAACACCTTTATGCTTGGGAGGTCAACCTCAACAACACCGTCCTCGAGGTAGCGAATTTGTTCAGCCTGCAGATCGCGAACATCGAACCCATACGTGACACGACCCGGGACGCGAACAACGGCGGTAGTAGTTCCGAGATTAAGATTGAGAATACCGGGCAGAAACAATTTTTCGCTCCGTTCTTCCACCGTCGTCGAAAATGTGAGTGTTCCCGTCACATAGAAGGACTCCTGGGCCTCGCTGGCCAACGTGGAAATAATCGTCTCTTGAATATGCTCTTCGGTGAGTCGCGGCCACAATGACCAGAGTGCGAAAACAGCTATTCCGACAACCAGAATCGGAAGTACCGAGCGAATTATCGAACCCAGCATCCAAGCGTTTGAGGACGCCGTGCCAGTTGTAATCTCATCTTGGCCGGGCTTGTTCATAGACGAATAATACGGGGCGCCCTCAGTTCAGCCCCACAATAAGGCGAACGCGACTGTCGCCATACCAAGGCCCGCCCAATTGGTTCGCGAGAGCCGCTCTCCCCAAACGCCAACGCCCAACGCAGCCGCCCCAGCGATGAGCGCAATATTGTTTGCCGGGAAAACGAATGGGCCCGGGAGCACTGCTATGGCCCCCAGAATGAAGGCAGCCGAGCCGTAGTTGACGATTCCGAGAATGATCCCCCATCCGCAAACGCGACGCTCAGGCCATTCCCCCGTTCGTACGCCCTTGCTGACGACCAATCCAAGGCCAATAAAAAATGCGACGCAGAAGACGAGAAGCAGAAATAGACCGCGGCTGTTTGTTGACGCATACACCTCTCCGAACGTCTTCATTGAAACATCCACCAACCCACCCGACAGGAAAAGAATCGCAAGAACGCCAAATATCCGGATACCCTGGCGCTTGGTTTGCGGCAGCTCCGATGACCCCAAAGGAACCGCAGGTTTTGCGATCAGGAAAAACGCAGCGCAGGCAAGCGCAAGTCCCGCCAGTTGCATCGTCGTTGGGACCTCCTTCCAAACGAACCAGGACGCGAGAACAGGCAAGACTACGGCTATGCGCATGACGCCCGTCGCCAACCCCATACCTGCTTCGCGAATGGCATACGCGAAGATGATGAACCCTACAATGAAGAGGACTCCGGTCCAAACACCCAGCCCAACTAGGCCGGGCGTGGCCTTTATTTGCACCTCGGCTCCTTCAGCGATTAACCACACAACGGACACGAAACTTGCCACGAGGTAGTTGACTGCCAGCAATGCATTCCGATCCATCCCATGCCGCTCGCTGAACTTGAACAGCATCGCAATCGAGAGGCTGCACGAGATCGCGAGAACGAGCCAGATCATTTTCCTCTAATTGAGCGGGAGCAAGTGTTCACGGCGCTTCGCACCGATACACGGTGTTACTCTCGAACCGTGAAGTACTCTACCCGTCGTTGCTCAAGACGCACGTCCTGGATCATCAGGCCCTCGGGTAAGTTCAGCAATACCGGAACGGTACCCGCGGTCGAATCGCTGGCGATGTCTTCGTAATTGACGTAGGCATAAAAATCCTCCGCCGTCTCGGCCAGATCGTAATCATCTCCTGCTGTAGGGACCTGGTACGTGACGCGGACCATCCGGGGGATAAGCCGAACGGCCAGAACGCCGAGCGGCACATTGTGCGTTTGAATTAGGAGCTGTCGGCTCCCCTGCGTCATCTGGGCAATATTGATTGAGACCTGTGTCCTCGGGATGGACAGCGACAGGAGGCCCGAAAGTGTGTCGCTGAGCATCACAAAGTTGGTGCTGGAACGACGGATGCCCTCCATATTCAACGGCGCCGTTGGCCAAGAGCTGATTCCCTCCAGCAACGAACGAGCTCCCGTCACTACAACCGAATCGGGTAGCAAAGTGGGTGGCCCCAATATGCCGTACGTGGGCTCGGTCTCAATTCTTCCGGCCAAACGAATAGGAAGCTCGCGGTGTATCGTCGCGTCTAGGACGAGATCCAGTTGTTGAGGTTGGACACTCTGGACAAGGACGCCGGCAGGAAGGCTTCCAGCTTCGGCAGCTGCTCCCTGCAGGTCAACTTCTGGCCCATCAGCAAATACGTCGATTCCCGGAGGACGACGACTAAGCTGCAGCA
>JBBKWZ010000120.1:0-3025 GCA_037969195.1 Rubricoccaceae bacterium
GGCGAGCTACACGTTGCGCGGACGGCCTAATAGGTAGCCCAAAAAGGTGGTCAAGGGCAAGCGATGCTGTCAAATCCGCAGAGGATTGGATTGGGTCAATCTGTGGCGGCGGAAACCGACCGGCGAAGCCGGGCGCTGCAACCGGAATCCTAAATACAATCGCCTTGTTCAACCGCCCATGTCGTCCCTCCGCGAAACTGTAATTGTACTGCACGGCCTCGGCCGGACCTCCGTCTCAATGGCTTGGATAGAACGGTCGCTGAAGAAGGCTGGCTACGCTACGATCAACAAATCGTATGCTTTCCGGAAGGGCCCCATTGCGCAGCTTGCAGATGACATCATTGGTCCGCGGATCGAGCAAGCAAAAATGGCAGGCGCTGAGCGCATCCACTTCGTGACGCATTCGCTGGGCGGAATCCTGTTGCGGCAGTTTGATGAACACAACAAAATGCCAGACGGCTCCAGGGCAGTGATGATTGCCCCACCCAATCAGGGCAGCGAATTGGTCAACTTCTTCCGCGAACTTCCTCCGCTTCACTGGTTCTGTGGCCCTGCTTTCGGCGAACTCGGCGTAGAAAGCGATAGCGCGCCCAATCAACTTGGTCCGATAGATCTGGAAACTGGCGTTATTGCAGGCGACCGAAATCTCTTTCCGGGGTTCGCTCGCCACTTCGACGGGCCTTCGGATGGTGTCGTGGCCGTTGAGCGGACGAAGGTCGCCGGAATGAATGACTGGACCATCGTTCCTCATGGCCACACATTCATCATGAACGCTCCGGTTACGATCAAACAAACGCTCGCTTTCTTAAGGGATGGGCGCTTTGAGTAGGGTCACAGCACACCGTGTAATGAGGGGATTGCGTTCCTAATGCTCTTGTCAGGGCATCAATACTAGCGCCTTTTCCTTGCATCGGAGTGGTGGCGACTTTCGTAGGTTACCGCGAAACGCACTATACAGCTTATGCCACGTCTATATAGCAATCTGATAGGCTGGGGCCATTATGCCCCTGGAACCCCTGTTTCCAACGACGAACTCGCCAAGACGGTTGATACGTCGGACGAGTGGATTCAGTCGCGCTCGGGCATCAAACAACGCCACATCGCTGGAGAAGGGGAATTCACGTCGACGATGTCATCAAAAGCGGCGCGACTGGCCATGAAACAAGCCGGAGTCGAGCCTGAGGACGTCGATTTTCTGATCGTCGCCACAAGCAGCCCGGACTACATGACACCGCCGGTGTCTAGTCAGGTGCAGGATCAGCTGGGACTGAATTGCGGAGCAATGACTGCGATGGTAGGCTGTACGGGTTTTGTGTACGCCCTGGTCACGGCCGATCAATTCATACAGACGGGTGCATTCAAAACGGTATTAGTGGTCGGTGCCGAATTGATCTCGCGCAACCTTGATTGGGAAGACAGGACGACGTGTGTGCTGTTTGGTGATGGCGCCGGAGCTGTGGTTCTACAGGCGACTGAAACACCATGCGGCGTGCGTTCCTTCGAACTCGGTAGTCAAGGCGCCAACCACGAGGCCATTATCGCCTACTGCCCCGGAACAGCAGAGCCCATAACCCACGAGCGCATCGACGAACGGCGGCAGTATCTGCGGATGAATGGACGGGAAGTGTTCAAGTTTGCCACGACAACGATGGGCGCATCCCTCCAGCGCGTGATGGACAAGGCGGAAATGACGCCGTCCGACATCGACCTGTTCATCCCCCACCAGGCCAACGCACGCATTATCGAGTACGCCGTGAAGCAGATGAATCTGGATCCCGACAAAGTTGTCGTGAACGTGGATCGCTACGGAAACACGTCGGCGGCCTCCGTGCCGATTGCTCTTTCCGAAGCTCTCACGGAAGGTCGCGCCAAACCGGGTGACACGATTGCCTTCGTAGCCTTCGGCGCTGGACTAACCTGGGCTTCTACGATTCTCGAACTCGGGCCTTCCTTAAAGGAGGCATCCAAGCGCGCTGAGCCGAAGGAGACGGTGATTGCTGAGAATGGGGTTGTGGAAGGGTTGATTGCGTGAACGCATTGTCTCAATAAGACCTGCTACATGGACGCCGCATTTGATCTTGATACACTTCCGCTAGTACTCCTATTTGTGCTTCCGGGACTAATATCGATGCAAGTGTATCGATTGGTTCTACCATCGGAGAAGATCGACTGGAGCAATGCGATCCTTCAGGGCGGCTTTTTCAGTGCGATCAATTACGCAATACTTTCGCCATTAATCTGGGCAATCCACCAAAACAACTTTCCGACTACAAATCCGAAGCTCTACGTTTTTGGAAGCATCTTCGTCCTGGTTATTGCGCCAATCCTTTGGCCAATTATTGTGCGACTGCTCCTTTCCAAGACACGCCTTCTGAACAAGCTGCAACTTCCGTTTCCTTCTGCATGGGATTACTATTTCAGCCAACGTCGTACCGCGTTCGTCCTACTCCACCTCAAGGACGGGGGCCTGATAGGGGGTTACTACGGTCGAAATTCCTACGCGACATCATTTCCACATAATGGAGAGATATATCTTGAAACGATATACAAGGTCAATGATGATGGAACTTTCGGCGACGTGATTGCATCCACAGATGGTGCAATCTTTCGTCGAGATGAGTACTACTATCTAGAACTCTTCAAAGTACCCTCGCCGAAACCCATTCAAAACCAACAAAGCGCCAATGTCTGAAGACAACAACCCCTCAAACGGTGACAACGGGACTTTCAAAGGCGGTTACAGACCAATAAACGAAGGCTATCAGCCGTCTGAGCATGGGCGTGGATATAGCCCCACGTCCTCCTCAACTAATGAAGCCCCAACGCCTCCAACAGGTGGGACCGGCCAAAGCGGTGGTTCGGTTGGCACTTCTCCGAGTGGTGGGTCAAGTGAAACCACTGGCGGCGGTTCTGAATAACAGAACTCCTGGGTGATATTTGGGAGGCGTGAAGTCGTTAACTCAGTCGACGTTCGCATCACTTTTCGCCCATGCCCCTCCCCTCCTCGAATGCGTCCCCAACTTCA
>JBBKWZ010000121.1:0-9518 GCA_037969195.1 Rubricoccaceae bacterium
GTTGATTGCAGATAACCAGGATGCGTTCACTCGCATCCGCGACACGTCGTTTGACTTACGACAGACGGCAATTCTCCCCGAACCCTTAGATGGCTTCGTTCCCGCACCCTCAGATTCGACGAGCATCTCCACCGTCGAACTGCGGCGATTCAGTCCGCGTGAACTCGTTTGGGAAGTAGAAACAGATGAACCGCGCCTGATGGTGGTGAGCGAGGTTTATTATCCAGCGGGTTGGATCGCCCAGATTGATGACGAGCCGGCGGAGATTCTTCGTGCCGACCATCTCTTGCGCGCGGTGCAGGTTCCGGCTGGAAGCCACATTGTGCGGATGGAGTTTGATCCCGAATCACACCGTAAAGGGCTCCTTCTGTCACTCATCGCGACATTATTCGTCTATTTAGGCGTGATCGCTTTCGCAGGTTTGACTTGGTTCCGAAAGGGACACCCGGCGTGAAACTAGATATTCAAGCGGGCAACTGGCTTGAATGCAAAGTATTCGTCGCCTAGATTGCATGCCTTTCAAGGCGAAAAGGTGGGATTTAATATGACAAATCGGTTTTCGTGCGTACTCAGCGTCTGGTGCGTGGCGACGATACTATCGAGTAGTATCGTAGTTAGCGCGCAACCATTTCCCTTCGAGGAGGACTTTTTAAGTGAACTAGCACAGGAAGTCGAAGCGTCAACGTCCATTCTTTGGAGCGATTACGACGAGGATGGGCATATTGACGTATTAGTTGGTAATGCCTTTGTCCTGGATGATTTTTATCACAACGAAGGCAACGGGAATTACACCCTTGGTAGAATACAGGCGATCCCCTATGAGAGTATTAATTCGGGGACTTGGGCAGACCTGAACAATGATGGGTTGATTGACCTCATTGTGACATCACTTGTTGGGAATGCACTCCTAGTCAATACGGGTTTTGGTGGATCTCCATTTGCTCATCTCCCGATGCCGATCGACGGCGTGTCCAACGTGCGAGATGCAATCGTAGCCGACTTTGACGAAGACGGCATGCTTGACGTTGTGTTAATACGACGGAGCCATTTGGCCAACCAATACTATATCGGTACTGCGTCAGGGCTTGTATTTGATGCTGAAAATGCCGTTAGCCAGGACTTTGATGATTCTACGAGTGGATGCTGGGCCGATGTTGACAACGATGGTTTTTTTGAACTGTACGTAACAAACTCAACGGGTGAGGCAAACCGCTTTTACGACAATCAAGGAGGAGTCCTTTCTGCAATATCGTTGCCTCCGATTACGAGTAATACGGACTTGGCGGGAGGATGCAACTGGGCTGATTACGATAATGACGGTGATTTTGACTTGTTTGTGGCTGGTTCGCCAACCAGTTCCTTGTTCGAAAATCAAGGGTCAGGCTTTGTAGATGTCTCGCAAAAAGCTGTTGGCTCGCTTGTTTCAAACAGCCAAGGCAGTGCCTGGGGAGACGTTGACAACGATGGTGATTTGGACTTGATGGTTGCGAAGCGGGATAATCAAAACGTCCTGTTTGTAAATGCTGGAGACGGTACGTTCGATCCAATTCTATTCGGGGACGCGGATGATGGTTGGTCTTCCGTAGCAACGCTCGTTGATGATGATGAAGATGGCGATTTGGATTATTTCATTGCAAACGGTAACAGCAATTTCAATCAACGGAATCAGCTATTTCGAAATACCACAAACGGAGAAAATAATTGGCTTGAGATCGACTTGGAATCAACGAATGTAGGTGGTCAAGGTATTGGAGCACGAGTATATGCGTATGCGACGGTAGGCGGCCAACCAATGGTTCAAATGCGTGAGGTTCATACGCGTACAGGTCGATTGGCACAAGGTCCAACGCGAATTCACTTTGGTTTTGGTGACGCTGTAGAAGTGGATTCGCTCATGGTTGATTGGCCTATCAGTGGATCGCAAATGGTTCACGATATTGCTATTAATACAATCATTAGAGTTACGGAACCGCCCCCAACTTCAACAGCGCCCGAGGAAGTACTTCCTCTGATTCGCCACGTACGCGTGTACCCAAACCCGTCTGGAGGAAGCGTTACGCTCGAACTTGACGGAATGAATCGAGGGACCGTAAATCTTGAGGTGTTCGATCTGATCGGGAGGAGGATTCGTGCGATCCAAGGCGAAGTGATATCTAGCGGAGCGCTACGTCTTGTGTGGGATGGCCTAGATGAAAGCGGCGAAAAGGTCGCCTCCGGTGCATACCTTCTATGTGTTGAATCTGGCGACTGGAAGAGAACAGTTCCAGTTATTGTCCGGCGCTAACGACGTAGTTCTTCATTCTGATCTTCCTACAACAAGGCCAATCATTGGAACAGTTCCTGTCTAGCCAAGGCGCTGTCTTCTCGTGAAAAGACGGGTCCTCGTGGTCGCTTACTACTTTCCTCCCTCTGGAGGGCCTGGCGTTCAGCGCGTGCTCAAGTTTGTGAAGTACCTGCGAGAGTTTGGTTACGAACCCATTGTCCTAACCGTGGAAGAAGGCGCATACCCTCAACATGATGAGGCCTTGGCGTCCGAGATTCCATCAGATATCGCCGTTCACCGAACCCGGTCCATCGACCCGTTCGGGCTTTACGCTCGATTAACCGGCCGATCAAGGAAGGAGGCCGTGATGGTTGGGTCAGTGAAACGAGAAGGTGGCCTGGTTGAGAAATTCGCCAGTTGGATTCGGGCGAACATATTCCTGCCCGACGCACGGGTAGGTTGGGTGCCCTTTGCTGTTCGCGAAGGACTTCGATTGCATCATGCTCAGCCATTCGACGCCATCCTCACTTCCGGACCGCCACATTCGGTCCATCTAATAGGCAGGGGACTGAAGCGGAAAACTGGAGTCTCTTGGGTCGCAGATTTTCGAGACCTTTGGAGCGATACCAACTATTCCGATGCCCTTCCGGCATCGACGTACGCAAAGCGACGCGACGAGCGTTTTGAACAAAGTGTGCTAGGCGAGGCGAATCACCTCGTAACGGTTAGCCCATTCTGGCGGTCTGTACTTCTGGAAAAGTCGGGGAGGAAGGAGGATGCGATATCCGTCGTCCACAACGGATTCGATGAAGCTGACTTTGCAGATCGACCATCTAAGGATTCAACCGCTAGCGTGTTCAAGCTGGCCCACGTCGGAAGTCTGTACGCATCCAGAAATCCACTGGCATTATGGGAGGCCCTCAGGCAGATTCGCGAAGAGGGGAGAGGTGAGCATCTTCGCGTCCGTCTAATCGGAATGGTCGATGAAAGCGTGCGTGCTTCAATCGTGGAAAATGGTTTGGAGTCAATCGTCGAGGTCGTGCCCTACGTTTCACACAGCGAAGCAATTGATGCCATGTGTGGTGCGGCAGCTCTCCTTCTCGTTGTAGAGCCTTTCCGCAATGACTCAGGGATGATCACAGGCAAGCTGTACGAATACCTCGCTGCAGGTCGACCTGTCGTTGGTATTGGCCCGCCAGTCGGCGACGCCGCAGATCTGCTTGTTTCAACAACGGCCGGAAAAATGATTGGCCGTGACGATGCAGAGGGCATTCGGCTGCATCTTCTTACGCTTTACCAGGCGTGGGCAAGAGGCGAGAAGCTCCGAGGTGCAACGATCAACGAAGTCCAGGACTACTCCCGCCGCGAACAAACCGGCGTGCTTGCCTCCATCATCGATTCAACTCTTTGAAGACAGCCCCTTTCGTCGAGCGTGCAGCCCGCTCGTGTGGTATTGAAACTCGGCGATTGACGGAAGCCCAGGCACGTTAATGCGCTTGATAGCAAATTGATTTTCTGCGACCGCGTTCATTCCAGAGAACTGTGTAAATGCAGCAGAATATCCGGCTTCCTCAACAAGGGGATATAACGCAGGCGACACGTCGATGTGGGCGCCGTAGGGGTATGCCAGCAGTGAGCACAATCTGCCTGTCACTTCCTCAATCCTGTGCTTACTCAACGCCAATTCAGTTCGAACATCGTCGGCCACAAGGGCTGCCAATGAGGCGTGAGAGTGGCTGTGAGACCCCAACTCGATACACGAAGGGAGTTCGTTGGCTTCGTCCCAACTCATGGTTTCGAAAAGCGAAGAACCTCTACGGTCTGCCGGATAACGTGAGGCATCGACAGCCGATAGATCAATCGAGTGAAGGCGATCGACTCGTTCGTCTTCTGCCAGTGTGCGCAAAAAAGTTATGCAGCCGCGAATGATTGAATCGGGCGAGTTAATGACGTGTGATACCTCATGTATACCTGTCGATAAGCGCGAAAGAATACTCTCCGGTTCCTCCAGCAATCGAGCTGCGAGCAGTTCCGTCCAGTGAAGCTTTGGGACGTGCGCTTCGTCGACAAATGCAGTGGGCAGGAAGAAGACAGCCGGCGTGTCGGTTTCTGAAAGAATCGGTGCCACGATCGTGGCATTGTTGCGCAGGCCGTCGTCGAACGTGAGAAGGGCAACATTTCCTGGGTTTCGAATTCTTCCGGTCAGTATTCCGAGGAATTCCGAGGAGTCAACGAGAGTGTACCGAGTTTGAAGGAATGCCAACTGCTCACGGAACTGAGATGCCGTCACTGCATTCCGATATAAAAAGGGAACGTGTTCGAGCACATCCGTTTCGACGTCAACAACGCTGTGGTACGTTAGAACAAGGAGCATCTTCCTGTGCGCGTAACGGCTCAGTCCGAACAACCCCGCGCTATTCATCCCTCTAAGCACGCGTTCCGTAATCGATGATTTCATGCCTCACGCATTGTTTATTGCGGCATCGTATCCGAAAGCATTCATACTCTCGGAGCATATCTGTGTGATCAGAGCTAGCGTTTGCTCCGAAAAATGATCCTGAACAGGATCATTTCGTCGGGTGCCTTTGGGCTGAAACGCATGATCCAGTAAATGATGTATTGGCTTCCGGTCGCGGAAACCTAGCTCATCCGCCAGATGGTCAATCGTGCTCACTTTATCGTCGTCAAAGTCCTCATAGCGCACTAGGATTCCTCTCGAACGATTGCGAAGTATTGCTTCGGAGCTCAGCCGCCATCGGTGTGCAAGCGATGTGATGTGATCGGCGACGTCGACACCCCATGGTCGGACATCCACGACCTGACGCCACGCACCTGGGGCTGCTGGAAGGGACTCCAACGGACTTGGATCTCCAGGCCAGTTCAACCGGTCAAGGATGCTCCGAATGTTGTTGACAGGATGCCGAACAACGAATACACCCCGCGCTCTTGGTAGCGCCGCAAAGAGCCCGTCTGCCGCGAGGGTGATGCTGTTCTCCTTAACAATATCATGCCGAAAGTAACGACGGTTCGCCTTAATAAACTGCTCAAGCAATGTGCGATCATGCGCAAGCGCAAACTCCCGTGTCCATGCATCAGTAATATCAGTTGCTAGAGAATTGCCTGTCCGAGCGGCAAGCAAGCCTGCGATTGCCGACGACCCCGTTTTCTGATTGCCGAGCACAAGGATTGTGTCGGCCAACGTGAGATCGAGCGGACGGCTAATTCTGCTGCGCATCCCCGCGGAAATTGTCGATAGTCGGAAACGCAAGGCTCAGGAACGACTGCACACAGATGGATTGCCGGGCTCAATTCGGCGGAATTACCTTCGCGTGCAAGATACGGGGCGTTAACCCCAGCCAAGCCTGATGCGACCCCGTTTGCTCTTCGTCTATCTCCAGCCGACGTCGTTTGTCCTCGATGACCTAGAGAGTCTCGGTGAACATTTTGATGTCCGTTCGTTCGAATTCGCTCCGACCACGCTCTCCCGAATTCGTACAATCCCACGGTTGATCGGCCAACGCGATTGGTTGAAAAGAGAAGTACGGAATGCAGACATCGTGTTCGGTTGGTTCGCAGATTTCCACATGGTAGCCCCAGTCAGGATCGGGAAGAAGTTCGGCGTACCCGTAGTAGTTGCTCTCGGTGGATATGATGCGGTCCACCTTCCGCGACTCAACTACGGCGTGTTTGGAAGCGTCTGGCGCGCACCTTTGAGTCGCTACGTGCTCAAGGAGGCGTCCCTGCTTTTACCAGTTGCTGCAGCGTTGATCAACTCCGAGAACGATTTTGAACCTGGGCCAGAGGGATCCGCTCAGGGTGTCGCGTCGCATGTTCCGGGGCTGGCCACGCCCTTTTACGTGATCCCGACGGGCTACGACCAAAATGCGTGGCCACTCGGCCCCCAAGAGCGAAACGATTCTGTTTGCTCGGTTGCAATCATCAATGATCAACGCACGTTCGAATTGAAGGGGATTGATTTGTTATTCCGAGCTGCCGAGCGAATGCCGACTGTTCACTTCAAAATTGTCGGCGTCAACGTAGACTTGCTTCCGTGGATTCAAGCATCGCATTCGCCGCCGCCCAATGTCGAGATCGAACCTCCAAGGCCGAGATTGGAGCTTTCGGACGTATACCAGAGCGCATCGGTATATGCTCAGATTTCGCGCTCGGAAGGACTGCCAAACGCTCTGTGTGAGGCAATGCTAAGCGGATGCATACCTGTTGTGAGTCGGGTCGGCGGTATGCCGCATGTGGTTGGGGACGTCGGGGAGGTCGTCGATCAGCCCAATATCGACCGCGTCGTCGAAGCGTTGGGAAACGCACTGAAACGCACCTCGGTAGACCGCCAGGCGGCACGAAGTAAAATTGCGTCCTCCTACTCGAGTGAAAAGCGGGCTGAACGGCTGCGCATTGCCTTCAACCAATTGATTCAGGAGAGCAAAAAGTGAGTCAGATTTCGGACGGTGCGGCGACCCCGGTAACGACCTCGCCACTCATGCGTCTCCTTCGTCAAGGAGGGATGTACACCCTGAGCAACCTTGCCGTGAAGATCGCGGGTTTGCTTTTGCTGGCGTTCTTTCTAAACCCAGAGTACCTCGATCAGGCTGACTACGGGCGTTTTCAGCTTCTTGAAGTACTGTCACAACTGCTGATTCTGGTCGGTGGAATGGGTATGGCGGCGGGATTGCTGAAGTTTCTGCACGACGATTCCTATGCCAACGACCGTGAGGCCTTGCCATTCACGGCGCTGCTTGGGTCAGTAGTCTGCGGAATAGTGGTCGCGACCCTCATATCCTTGTTCGCAAGTCCACTGGCTTCTTTTTTGGTGGATGACCCGGCGGCAGTAAAACCGATACAGTTAACTGGACTCTATATCACTCTGAAACTGATTGGGACTGTGCCGTTCATGATGCTGCGCGCTCACGAACGGGCGGGTTTGTTTGCCGCGGCGGCTACTGGAGAGGCGTTGTTGCTAATCGTTGCCATTGGCATTCAATTGGTCGTTCTGGATGCGGGATTGAACGGCGTGATGATAGGCTATGTGATTTCTGCGGGGGGCAGCACTCTCTTACTCACATTGCTTCTCTTGAAGGAGTCTCGAATCCGAGTTCAGCTGAGGTTACTCCGCCCGCTGGCCAAGCTTGGTGCGCCTCTAGCACTCGCCGGTCTTGCTTCCGTTGCCCTAAACGCGGGGGACCGGTTCATTCTCAAAGCCCTGACTGATGCCGATTTGGTTGCTGTGTACGGGCTCGCCGCGAAATACGGAGGCCTCATCAATATGCTCTTCGTTCAGAGTTTCAACATGGCCTTTTCGGTAATCGGACTGAAAGCTCTTTCGTCTACCGATGGGGGTATGCACGTTCATCGGCGCACGTTCAGGCACTATGTGGTGCTCACTGGGTGGGGTGTCCTCGGTGTTTCACTTCTTGCCCGCGACGTAACGCAGGTTCTCT
Source organism: Rubricoccaceae bacterium (assembly GCA_037969195.1). GTDB lineage: Bacteria > Bacteroidota > Rhodothermia > Rhodothermales > Rubricoccaceae > JAHEJB01. The sequence continues at coordinate 7,717 of JBBKWZ010000121.1, forward strand.
CCCCCAATCCCGCGTTCCTCGCCGCGGAGCCCCTCGTTCTCCCCATCGCGCTCGGCTTCATGGCCTACGGTGTCTATTTCATAGGGATGAACGTCCTCTATGCCCACGGTCGAACCCCGACAATTGCAATAGGTGTTGCATTGGTGGCTGCACTCAACATCGCTCTAAACGTCATAACCATTCCTTTGTGGGGAGCGATGGGAGCAGCACTTTCCACACTGATCTCGTACGTCGTGCTTGCCGCGGGTACGCTTGTAAGGGCTCATTCCGTTGCCGCAGTGCAGTACCGCTGGAGTTCCCTGATTACGTCACTTTGTATCCTCCTTGGTTTGTGGGCACTGGCGCAGATGTCCAACGTCTGGGGAACGGCACTTCGACTTCCTTTCAGGCTCCTCCTGATCGGCTGCTACCCGGCCCTCATCGTAGCCGCTCGGTTGTATACAAGAGACGAGCTTCGAGAGCTCGCTCATCGTCTGACGTCTTTTATTGGCGGATCCAGGGGATAGCCTCTTTCAGGGAGCACCCGACGTAATTAGGGAGCATCGTACGGGTGCGCTACGTTGACACGTGGCGAACCAGGCCGGTATATTGACCGACACAGACAGCTTCTTTTTCCCGCACCCCTATGGCTTCCACGGATTCTGGCACCGCTCTCGGTATGATTGAGACACGAGGCCTGGTTGGCGCGATTGAGGCCGCCGATGCGATGGTGAAAGCCGCTCGCGTATCACTCGTTGGCAAAGAAAAAATTGGAGGAGGGTACGTAACGGTTATGGTCCGGGGGGACGTCGGTGCGGTGAAAGCGGCCACCGACGCTGGTGCAGCTGCGGCTGAACGAGTCGGCGAACTCGTGTCGGTTCACGTTATTCCAAGGCCTCATGCAGACGTTGAGGCGATCTTGCCTGACGGTGTCGTCAACTAATTCATTTCGTCGGCGGCCCACCTTGATTCACGGGCGGGCTCCGATAGACGTCCGCACGCTATGGCTCCTCCGCGCAACTCAGGTTTTGAAGGCGAGGCGCTTGGCCTACTGGAAACCAAGGGGCTGATTGCCGCGCTGGAGGGCACAGATGCGATGCTCAAGGCTGCGAGTGTTCGGCTTGTGAGGCAAGAGCGCACAGTACCTGCCCTCATTACCTGCATCATCACGGGCGAAACGGCTGCCGTACAATCCGCCATCGACGCCGGCCGAGCCGCGGCCGAGCGCGTTGGCAGTGTGATATCCGCGCATGTGATTCCAAGACCTGCGCGTGAAGTCCTCGCCGATCTGGGAATTAGTGAAGCCCGTTCATCGTTCTTGGCACCTTCGGTTCCCGCGTCAAGATCGAATTACGAAGCGATGACGGTGGTTGAACTTCGTCGCCTTGCGCGCGAAAGGGCGGACAAAGACTTCAGCGGTCGAACGATCTCGAAGGCGTCGAAGAAGGACCTCCTCAGGTTTTTTGCCCGGAAGGGATGAAAAACGATCCATTCGAGCGACTACGGGAGCTGTTTCCCAAGACATTTCGGGAACCGGAGGATTCCGTACAGACGAAACGAAGATTCGTTGCCATTGCGTTTTCGGTAACCGTGGCGTTCGTTTTATGGTTTACGGTAAGCATGCGCGAGACGTACACCGTAACGGTAGAGTCTCCGTTAAACGTCGTTACGCTGCCGGATGGACAATCGCTAGCGGAATCCCCTCCGCCGACGGTCCGAGTCCAGCTTCAAGGTGTCGGGTGGGACTTGCTGCAGCTTAGTCGTCGTCCTCCGGGAATCGACGTATTTGCTGATGGGCCAGAAGTTGACCTGCAGGGAGCAGC
>JBBKWZ010000122.1:0-3335 GCA_037969195.1 Rubricoccaceae bacterium
GAAGGCGGAGCCGTCAAGAAGAAAGACGACACGCACCGCATGGCAGAGGCCAACAAGGCCTTCGCCCATTTCCGTCTCTAGAAAGCATTTGCTTAGAGCTACGAGCTCGAAGCACGAAAGAAAATGAGCATCCACGGACAAACATTTCCGCTCGACAAGACGCGCAACATCGGCATTTCGGCTCATATTGACGCCGGAAAGACGACGACGACAGAGCGCATCCTGTTCTACACCGGCAAGCTCCACCGAATCGGTGAGGTGCACGACGGCGGCGCGACCATGGACTGGATGGAGCAGGAGAAGGAGCGTGGCATCACGATTACGTCCGCAGCCACAACGGCGGAATGGGATGGCCATCGCATCAACATTATTGACACCCCCGGCCACGTTGACTTCACAGTTGAAGTCGAGCGTTCGCTTCGCGTGCTTGACGGCGCGGTTGCGCTGTTCTGTTCTGTCGGCGGTGTGGAGCCGCAGTCAGAAACAGTGTGGCGGCAGATGGACAAGTACAGCGTCCCTCGTATTGCTTTCGTCAATAAGATGGACCGTACAGGCGCTGATTTTGCTGATGCGGTTCAGGCAATGAAGGATCGGCTGAAGGCCAACGCCGTCCCGGTGCAGATCCCGATTGGCGAAGGGGAGATGTTCCGCGGAGTAATCGATCTGATTGAGGCAAAAGCGATCGTTTGGGACGATTCAACCCAAGGAACGACGTGGGATGAAATCCCAATTCCTGAGGATTTGAAGAGCGCAGCCCGTCACTGGCGAATTAACCTATTGGAAGCCGTCGCTGAACATGATGACGCGCTTCTAATGAAGTACCTCGAAGGTGAGACCATTGAGCCCGAGGAAATCAAGAAAATCGTGCGTGAGGCGACGATTAGTCTCGATATCACACCAGTGTTTTGTGGATCTGCGTTCAAGAACAAAGGCGTACAGCGCCTTCTGGATGGAGTTATTGACTTCCTTCCAAGTCCGCTAGACGTTCCGCCTCTGGAAGGGCACAAGCCTCGTACCGACGAAATCGTCCTTCGTGAGCCGGATTCGAATGCGCCGTTTTCGGCCATTGCGTTCAAGATTGCCACTGATCCCTATGTGGGCAAGCTGACGTTTGCACGTGTCTATTCAGGCACGCTTGAAAAGGGCTCGCAAGTTTTGAACGCCAACACAGAGAAGAAAGAAAGAGCGGGTCGCCTTCTTTTCATGCACGCAAACTCGCGTGAAGACGTCGATCAGGTTCGCGCAGGCGACATTTGCGCGATTGTTGGCCTGAAGGCAACGCGCACAGGCGACACATTATGTGATCCGAAAGAACCGGTTGTGCTCGAGTCGATGGACTTCCCTGAGCCGGTTATTCGAATTGCCATCGAGCCGAAGACCAAGGCTGACATTGACAAGCTTGGCATTGGCCTTCAGAAGCTCGCGGAAGAAGATCCGACCTTTAAGGTTTCCACCGACGACGAAACCGGCCAGACGATTATCGCTGGGATGGGCGAGTTGCACCTGGAAATCATCGTAGATCGCCTTAAGCGGGAGTTCAGCGTGGAAGCGAACGTGGGCGCACCGCAGGTGAGTTATCGCGAAGCAATCCGCGGCAGCGTCGATCTCAAGTACACTCACAAGAAGCAGTCAGGTGGACGCGGCCAGTTTGCTCTCGTCGAGATCGAGTTCTCGCCTACTGAAGACGGAACGGGCTTCGAGTTCATCGACGAAATTAAAGGCGGAAATATCCCGCGTGAGTACATCCCGAGTATTGAGAAAGGCATTCAGAGTGCGCTCGATCGCGGTCCGATTGCAGGCTATCCGGTCGAGGGAATCCGTGCCCGGCTATATGACGGCAAGTACCACAACGTTGACTCTGATCAGCTTTCCTTTGAGATTGCAGGCCGAATGGCGTTTCGCGAGGCAGCTCGCAAAGCCAAACCGGTTCTAATGGAGCCGATTATGGACGTCGAAGTCACTACGCCTGAGGAGTATATGGGCGATGTCATCGGGGATCTAAGCAGCCGTCGCGGACGGATTGAAGGCATGGGTCAGCGTGGCGAAGCGCAGCTTATCAAGGCTCACGTTCCTCTCTCGGAGATGTTTGGTTACACCACTGACCTCCGCTCCAACACGCAGGGACGCGCCATCTACTCGATGCAGTTCGATCATTACTCAGAAGTACCCCAGTCCATCGCGGACGAAATCATTGACAGCCAGGGCGGCTCCGCAATCGCCGCCTGACCTCCTCTTTCACCCTGAAGACGACTACAAGAAATGGCTAAGGAGCAATTCCAGCGCACGAAGCCCCACGTTAACGTGGGCACGATCGGACACGTCGACCACGGCAAGACGACGCTGACGGCGGCGATCACGAAAGTTTTGGCCGAGAAGTCGGGCGGCGAAGCCGTCTCGTTCGACCAGATCGACAACGCTCCGGAGGAGCGCGAGCGCGGCATCACGATCGCGACAGCGCACGTGGAGTACGAGACGGAGGCGCGCCACTACGCCCACGTCGACTGCCCGGGCCACGCGGACTACGTCAAGAACATGGTGACGGGCGCAGCCCAGATGGACGGCGCGATCCTCGTGGTAGCGGCCACGGACGGCCCGATGCCGCAGACCCGCGAGCACATCCTGCTGGCCCGCCAGGTTGGCGTGCCGTACCTGGTCGTGTTCATGAACAAAGCCGACCTGGTAGATGACGAAGAGCTTCTTGAGCTCGTCGAGATGGAAGTCCGCGAGCTGTTGAGCGTCTACGAGTTCCCCGGCGACGACATCCCGGTGATCCAGGGCTCCGCCCTAGGCGCCCTGAACGGCGAAGACCAGTGGGTGGCGAAGGTGGACGAGTTGATGGACGCCGTTGACACCTACATCCCGACGCCGGAGCGCGACGTGGACAAGCCGTTCCTGATGCCGGTCGAGGACGTGTTCTCGATCACAGGCCGCGGCACAGTCGTGACCGGCCGCGTAGAGCGTGGTGCGATCAAGGTGGGCGAGCCGGTGGACATCATCGGCATGCAGGAAGAGAAGCAGAGCTCGGTGGTAACCGGCGTAGAGATGTTCCGCAAGCTGCTCGACTCGGCGCAGGCGGGCGACAACGCGGGCATACTGCTTCGCGGCATCGACAAGGAAGCGGTAGAGCGCGGCATGGTGCTGATCAAGCCCGGCAGCGTAACCCCCCACAAGGAGTTCGAGTGCGAGGTCTACATCCTCTCGAAGGATGAGGGCGGCCGTCACACGCCGTTCTTCAAGGGCTACCGCCCTCAATTTTACTTCCGCACGACAGACGTGACGGGCGACATCGAGTTGAACGAAGGCGTTGAGATGATCATGCCGGGCGACAACACGCA
>JBBKWZ010000123.1:0-4128 GCA_037969195.1 Rubricoccaceae bacterium
CGAACTGTACGTGCCAAAGGGAATCCAGTTGAATCGCATCTCCCAGCAATGAAGGTCCCGGACGACAGACAGCGATGTCGTCGAGAGCTCGCCCAGCTCGAAATCGTAACCCGTTCGTCCGGCGATCTTCCAACGCGGCGTTAACGAGAAGTCGAAGGACGACACGGAAAGGATTGCGCTACGCTCAGAGTCCCCTGATCCGACGGCGGGGGTAAAACCATACGTAAAATCCAGCGAGAGTGACCAGGGAATGGCGAAAACCACAACGCCATTTTGTGTGATGGCAGCGCCGGGGAGAGACGGATCATAGCCGAACGGCGCGTCGTACCCAGGTGGTAGAGCGGAAGGACGGCCTCCAGCGGCGGATGAGCGGAAGGAAGCGCCAGCGGAAAGATTGAACCGAGTGAGACGCAACGGCCGGCCCGATTCACTGAGGTAGGAATTCTCCGTTATCACGCCAAGCGAGTCGACGGCATACGGCGAAAGCGTCGCATCCGCACGCATCCTGTAGCGACTGAGTTGGCTTGTCAGGTCCAGCGTCACGTCGGAGAACGGACGTAGGTCGGCGGCGAAGTCGTATGCGGAGCGCGCTCCAAGCGTGAAAAGCTGGATGGTGTTTCGAGTTTCTTCGCCCAAAGAATCCGTTTTGACGACCCGCGTCTGGAACACGTTGCGAAGACTGAAACCCAATCTCTGCGTTCTCCTATTCGGGATGCCACCAATGACCGGGTATTCAATGTCCTGCCCTAACGTATCGGTGACTGTACGGAAGTAATTGAATGGGTTAGCCGAGTAATCAGGTTCGTACGAAAAGCTGACTGAAGGCTGCACAGTGTGTCGCAAACCATCAAGAGGCCCAATGCGAAACGGGAAAATGCCGTAAAACTCCGTATTGGCGCTGATGCCCAGGTTGACTCGACGAATGGCGGTGAATCCGCTTTCCTGTGAAGTTAGAATGGTGCCCGTGGAATCGAGCGAACGAAAATCCGAACGAGCATACCAGTTCTCGGTGTAGCGAACGGAAGGAGACCAGTTGAGCCGAAACGGCGTTTGAACGGTGAAGGCAGCGCTAACCGGAACTGTGTGGGAGGCTTGTGGGGTCAACCGGCCAGTCGTACGGCCAGTGGCACCTTCGTAGTCGGTTTGACTGAACAACGCATCGACCCAGGAAACATCCTCGAATCCCGAGCCGGCCAACACGGTGTCGGCGAGCGGCGTGAAATCGAACGTGTTGGTTAGGGTCCCCGAATAGCTAATCCCAATCTTTTCGTACCACGCTTCGTTACGCCCAGCTCGAGTCTGTCGCTTGAGTGGAAACCGACGTTGCTGATTGAACGATAGCGAGGGCAACGTCAGGTTTGCGCCGCCTGTTGAAAGCTGCTGCGTCGCTCTTGTATCAATGGAAAGAGAACGACCCGCTCGTGCCCAGTTCTGACGAAAGGCGATGGATGACGTGCTCGTTTGCGTCACACGGTCATCAAAGCTGTCTGAGATGAAACGCTGGGAGTTGGATGTCAGGTCCACCGATGCGTTGAGCGTTGTGTTGGGCGTAAAGGTCTGGGCGTGGCTCCAGCGAATCCGCGCGTTCTGTGATACTGCAAAATCGGGGTCCTGGCTTTCTCCACGTCGAAGACGCGCGTATGACAGGTCCAACGAGCCGTCGTAGCTGTAGCGACGGACGTAGTTAAACCGCGTGTCGATCTGATAGGAACCAAGCGAGCCGATCTTGCCCCGCACAAGAGCGTCGAAATGGTTGCTCACGGCCCAATACCACCCAACGTTTTCCAGGTAGAACCCAAAAGCAGAGCGGTCTTCACCGTACGAAATGGCCAAGGGGCCGCTTCGTCGGCCTTCCGCTGCCGGAAAGAATCCAAACGGAAGCCAGACGGGCATGGGAATGCCGAGGATGGACAGTCTAACCGGTCCTGTGTAGACCCACTCACCGTCAACGATTTTCATACGCGAGGCTTCGAGCGCGTAGTGCGGATGGTCCAGCTCGCACGTCGTGTAAGCGGCATCTTGCGCGTAGATAACGTGCGCATCACGCTGTTTGATAATCCCTCCAAGTAGGAAACCGTCTTCAACCTGTGTACGCGCACCAACCACGCGTCCGCGCCGCGTTTGCATGTTATACACGAACTCCCGCCCAGTAAACGCCTCGTCGCCTTCTGAAAACCGTGGAATCTCCGTCTGCCCAGAATCGCTCTGAGCGGGAGTTGCCCGTAGCTCCTGGCTCCTAAATCGGAGTTCTATGATTCCGGCAGAAAGTGTTGCCTCGCCATACTGCGCGGTAACGCTTCCGAATAAGTGAGCGCGGTCATCAGGCTTTTCGCCGTCCGCCGTGGAATCGGGGTTTGCAAAAATGATTCGGAGCGAATCGCGTGCGGTATACCGAACGGGCTGTTCAAGTCCGTCGCTGGCGGGTGGCGCAATTGATAGGGGCACGACTTCCGCGTTCGGCGGAATGATCGTAGCGAGCGTATCGGCCGCGGTTGAATCGACCGGAATTGGCTGTGCAATCGCGTCCGCCATCCCCCCTGAGAGGACGAGAATCAAAGCGGACCAAACAACAAGGCGGGGGGACACCGGACAGGAGGTGGGCGAATCGAAAGATACCGTTGACCAAGCCGCAGGAAGGCCGTGGCGAGTTTCGGTTAATCCTCCTCTTCTACCCGATAGACGATTTCGCCAGGGCGGCGCATGCCATACTGCTCGCGCGCTACTCGTTCAGTCATTTCGTCGGACAGCCCCTCATTGACCTGCTCGGCCAACTCGACGTTTTCCGCTTGCAGCCGTTCATTCTCGGCTGAGACCTGGCGCAATTCGTGGTAGTAACCAACGCGGCGGACGAGACTGTGGCTATCAAAGAAGGTGAGCCACGCGATCAGGCCAACGAGGCCCATCAACAGAAAACGCTTGCGCATTCGCGGCTGCGTTAAAGACGACAACAAAGACATGGCAGAGTCCGGGGGTAAGACGTAGCAAAACTAACAGCGGAGAAGGGCAGAGCCAAGATCCGTTCGTATCTAATGGAAGATCTCGGGCGTCGTGCAAAACGTGGAAAGCCGTTATTCCAAGATGTCCACAGCCCAGAGAACGAGTGTTGATCGTTCTTACATTGCCGAATAGACGAGAAACGGACAACTAGTCCGTTATTGCGATGAATATTGTTGAGACCATTCCGCTCCACGAAACCACCCGCGCGCGCTACCTGAACTACGCGCTCTCGGTGATCACGAGCCGAGCGCTGCCGGACATCCGCGACGGTCTTAAGCCCGTGCAACGGAGGATTCTGTACGCAATGTACACAAACCTCCGGCTCACCCCGGATTCGCGCTACCGCAAGAGCGCCACGGTCGTCGGTGAGGTAATGGGCAAGTACCATCCGCACGGCGACACTGCGATTTACGACGCAATGGTGCGCATGGCGCAGAACTTTTCGCTGCGAGCGCCGCTTGTGGACGGTCAGGGCAATTTTGGCAGCCTTGATGGCGATAGTCCGGCGGCCATGCGCTATACGGAAGCCAAACTTCAGGCACTAGGCGCCGAATTGCTAACGGAGATCAAGAAGGGCACAGTTGATTTCCGCCCGAACTACGACGGCACGCTCTTCGAACCCATCGTTCTACCCGCGCCGTTCCCAAACCTTCTCGTCAACGGAGCGACGGGCATTGCCGTGGGCATGGCGACAAACATCGCTCCGCACAATATTGGCGAGCTTTGCGACGCGTGTATCCATCTGGCCAAGAAGCAGAACAGCGATTTGGTGCGGGATGACACGCTGATTGAAATGGTCAAAGGTCCCGACTTCCCGACCGGTGGTGTGGTTGTCGAGCCGCCTGAGGCGATTGCCGAGGCCTATAAAACCGGGCGCGGCGGCTTTCGTGTGCGCTCAAAATGGGAAGTCGAGGATCTAGGGCGCGGTCAGTGGCAGATCGTGGTCACTGAGATTCCCTATCAGGTGCAGAAAGCGCGGCTGATCGAAAAGATCGCCGAAGTTATCCAGACCAAGCGAGTGCCGATACTGGCTGATGTGCGCGACGAAAGTGCGGAAGACATTCGCATCGTGCTTGAGCCGCGCTCGCGAAATGTCGAGCCGGACGTTTTAATGAATATGCTGTTCCGCAC
>JBBKWZ010000124.1:0-10237 GCA_037969195.1 Rubricoccaceae bacterium
AGCACAAGTACGGCATTCCGTCTGGCCTGCTGCGGCAGTTTTTTGAAGCCAAAGGATTTGAAGACATTGCCTCAAAGCTGGAGGACGGCGAAGCGTACGACAAAGAACGGTTGCTCAACATGTTGATTCGCTCGGAGGCGCCCGCCCAAGCGCAAGAAGGTCAAAAGTCAACAGGTTTTGTCGACACGGCGAACCCCACTTCTGACGGCAAGGAGATAGAGACATTGGCTGAGGTTGAAGACGCTGGTTCGGAACCTATTTGGAAGCGGCTCGCAAGGGACAAGGCTGCTGCGACGACGACAGCGCTTGTACCCGAGCCCGCGGACGAAGACGATGATCAGGCGTCAATGGAGGTCGAAATCGCTGAGGGCGCTACGCAAAGTGATACTCCTGAAGAAGTGCAGGATTCAACTGAAGACGAGAGCTCCGAATCTGGAATTGCTGTGGAGTCCGAGGAGGTTGAAATCGGCGACGAGACGGACGAGACCGAAGACGAGGCTGCAGTGGAGAATGCCGAAACCGAGGAAAGCGAAGATGCAATTGAGGACCACCCCATCGAGGCAGCGAATGAATCCGGAGAGGAACTGGATGGGCATGATGGCGACCAGGAGGGAGAGCCACTTTGGAAGAAGTTTGCGGCCTCGAGAGCGTCCGCAGAATCATCCGAAAGGCTTGTCGCACCAACGCCCAAGAAAACTTCAAGCACAATGATTATCGAAGATCGCCCCGAGCCTCTTCGTGACATCGAACATCGCGTTCTAGGGCCTACGGCAACGGAACGTAGGGATTGGTACGCGGGCGAACTAACCAGTGGTTCAGAAGCGGCCTATCGTGCCGTGCTTGAGGACCTCGACCGAGCCCCAAATTGGAACGCTGCGTGGCCAATCCTTAAAGATGCGTACCAAAACAACAAGGTTGAGATTTACAGCGACGCCATCGTTGCGTTCACGGATGCGGTAGAGAAGCACTTCAGTTCATAGGCTTTCGTCACTTCCCCCAAGCCAGAAGCTTGCCAATCGCCGTAGGCCGTAGTTTTGGCGTCCACGCAACGCTAAACGATGAGTGCCAACACGACATCCGATCACGAGTCCGCCGTTCCACGTGGCGAATTGGAGCGCCGCCGGGCGGAAGCCCAACTAGGCGGAGGCGAAGCCCGCATTGCGAAGCAACACGCCAAGGGCAAGCTCACGGCTCGAGAGCGGCTGGATCTGCTTCTCGACAAAGGCTCGTTCCAGGAACTCGGCGCCTTCGTACGCCATCAGGTGACGGGATTCGGTCTCGAAGACGACCGTCCCTATGGCGACGGCGTGGTTACGGGCTTTGGGAAAATCGACGGACGCCTCGTCTACGTCTTCTCGCAGGATTTCACTGTCTTCGGTGGGTCGCTGGGGCTGGCCCACGCCGACAAGATCGTCAAGGTGATGAGGCTGGCGCTGGAGAACGGCGCGCCGATCATTGGCTTGAATGACTCTGGGGGTGCGCGAATACAGGAAGGTGTCGCCAGCCTCGGCGGCTACGCCGACATCTTCCTGCAGAACACACTCGCCAGCGGTGTAGTGCCCCAGATCTCGGCAGTCATGGGCCCATGCGCTGGTGGGGCCGTCTACTCACCGGCTATCACGGACTTCGTCTTCATGGTAAAAAACACGAGCTACATGTTCGTGACCGGGCCGAACGTTGTGAAGACTGTTACGAACGAGGTGGTTACGCAGGAGGAACTCGGTGGAGCGGATACCCATGCATCGAAATCGGGCGTCGCACACTTGGCCACAGCAAACGAGGCGGATTGCCTGCTCAAGATCCGGGAGCTCCTCGGATATCTTCCACCGAACTGCGAGGACCCCGCGCCATTCGTTCCCTCCAGCGATCCTCATGACAGAGGGGATGCCGAGCTCGATTCTATAATCCCCGAAAACCCGAACAAGCCGTACGACATCCATGATGTGATCAAGCGCGTCGTCGATGGCAAGGGCTTCTTTGAAATCCACCCAGACTTTGCCGCAAACATTGTAGTTGGGTTCGCTCGTTTAGGCGGAAGAAGCGTGGGCATCGTTGCGAACCAGCCAGCCGTTCTTGCGGGCGTCCTGGACATTGACGCAAGCGTAAAAGGAGCACGGTTTGTACGCTTCTGCGATGCGTTCAACATTCCTTTAGTCGTATTCGAGGATGTGCCAGGCTTTCTGCCAGGCACCGAACAGGAATGGAACGGCATTATTCGTCACGGCGCAAAACTCCTCTATGCGTTCTGCGAAGCGACGGTGCCGAAGATGACGGTCATCACCAGGAAAGCCTATGGTGGAGCCTATGACGTGATGAACTCGAAGCACATCCGCGGCGACCTGAATTATGCCTGGCCCACGGCTGAAATCGCCGTAATGGGGCCAAAGGGTGCGGTTGAAATCATCTATAAGCGCCAAATTGAGGAAGCTGAAGACCCGACAGCGACTGAGCAGCGGTTTGTCGAAGAGTACCGGGATCGCTTTGCGAACCCGTACGTAGCGGCTGAGCGCGGCTACATCGACGACGTGATCAGGCCATCGCAAACCCGAGCTGCATTGATCCGCGGGCTTGAGATGTTGAAGAACAAAGTGTCAACCAATCCGCGGAGAAAGCACGGAAACATTCCACTTTAGGCCATTAACCACCAGTTTATTGGACGATTGGGTCGACTGTTGCTTGATGTTAGATCCAGCTTCATAAAAACCTTAATTCAGGTTTGGACACGCTCGCCTCAAGTAATAGTTTAGGCTCCGTCCTTATTTCCCCCAACTAACCCCCCCTACCCAGATGCCACGCGCCCTAACCTCGGCGCTGGTCTCCTTGTTCGTCGTTGTACCAGCACTAGCTCAGTCCGCCTCGACAGACGCCGCGCTTCAGAGCCGCCCAGCGGAAACGATTTCCTCGCAAGTAGCTGCTCACCAACTCGACGCCGTCGCGACCGACTCGCCGACAGACGAACAACTGGCCCGCCGCATAGCCCAGCTTTATTTCCGCCAGTCCGACCTTCTCGAAGCCGAAGCTTCCGGAAATCTCCCTTTGTACGAAACGATTCTGGAGGACCTCGTTCGGGATGTCCAGTTACTTTCGGAAAGATCGGATCTGATTCAAAATGCGCGTTTTCGCGAGGTTTATAGCTCCATTCTGACGGAGTACGAACAGTACTACGACCAGCCAGCTCTCGACCGAGGTGAAATATTTCCCTTCCTGGAACGAGCGTTTGCAGAAATGCACACGGTTGATGGGCCACTGATTGAGGATGTTGACCTTCCAGGCCTGCCGATAGGCAATTACGCGGCGCTCATTCCGATGAATGTGAACCGCCTTGTGCAGAACAGCCTCAATTACCTGCAGCGCTCGCCTAGTCACGTTACCCGACTCCAAACCAGAGCTGACACCTATTTTCCGATGGTGGAGCAGATTCTGGCGGAAGAGGGGGTGCCGGATGAGTTGAAATATCTGGCGATGGTAGAAAGCGCGCTGAACCCACGGGCCTATAGTCATGCCGGCGCGGCCGGAATGTGGCAATTCATCCCGGCAACAGGCCGAGCCTATGGTTTGCGCGTTACCCGGGAAGTTGACGATCGCCTCGATCCGGAGAAAGCCACGCGTGCCGCCGCGCAGCACCTGCGCGACCTCTACGAGCGGTTTGGCGATTGGCACCTTGCTCTTGCCGGCTATAACTGCAACCCAGCTGTTATCGCGCGCGCCGTTAGTCGTGCGCAGGATCGGTTGGGCCGCCGCGCGACATTCTGGGACATCTACGATAACATTCCCCGGGAGACGCGTAATTACGTCCCGATGTTCATCGCCACGTCTTTGGTTGTTTCGAACCCGACAGCGTTTGGCCTACCGATCGGGGAGCAGGGAAGTCGTTATGTGTACGATCAGATCCCAGTGGAGGGTGGCACTTCGCTGACATCAATCGCCAGTGTGCTTGATATAGATGTCGAAGCCATCCGCGCGCTGAATCCATCAATCCGCCAAAGCCGCGTGCCAACTCAGCGTGATCCGTGGATGCTGCGGATTCCGTCGGGCTACCAGAATGCGCACGCCGATGAACTCGGTCGTTTCGCATCATCGTCTGTTCGCAATAATGCCAGTTACGCGGCCCGAACTGTGCATTATGGATCGCGAGCTATTCGTCCGCTTGCCGCCACAGATGGAGATCTGCCCACGCCCAATACGACGACTGCCGTCGCTGTTCGCAACCCAACGGCCTCTGAAGCGGCTTCTTTGGTTGCAAGGCAAACCGGTCGCGCTCGCAGAGCCGAGCCAGACGCTGCTTCGGAAAACGAGGGTCCACCAGTGCGGACCGTTGCCGACGCGTCACGCAGCAACACGCCACCGAGCGAAGCGGAGCCAGAGAGCGCGCCTCGCAATACGACCCATCGTGTTCAGCGAGGAGAAACGCTAACCGAACTCGCTCGCAGATACGGCGTGACGATCAACCAGATCGTAAACGAGAACCGCCTCAGCAGCACGAACATTCAGGTTGGGCAGCGACTGAGGATTAACGCAGATGCCTCACGTTCACGTAGCAACACGACAACAGCGAGTTCAGGTCCCCGGACTATCCGCCACAGCGTTCGGAGCGGCGAGAACCTGACGGGCATTTCTCGCCGATATGGTGTTACCGTTCGTCAAATCATGGACTGGAATAACCTCCGGAGTACAACAATCCGGCCCGGCCAACGGCTCAGCATCCAGACTCGCAGGAGTGTAGGCTAGGGCAACTTGGTCATTACGGAAAGGGGCATGGCTGGACGCTGTGCCCCTTTTTTGTTCGTTCTAGTCGTTCTAGTCGTTCTAGCAGGAAACGGCTTCGCCTTCCATCGCGAGCATGGTATGGGGGAAGATTCGCTGAGCGTCGCTCAAAATCTGGGCGAGTTGATCATCGTTGTGAGCCGGGTCGTGATGGAAGAGAGCTAAGCGCTTCACCCTCGCTGTCGCTGCAAGATTTGCTGCGTGCTCCCATGTTGTATGCCCCCAGCCAATACAATGTGCGTACTCCTCTGGCGTGTACTGCGCGTCGCAAATGAGGAGATCCGCGCCGGCCGCCGTACGAGTAAGGAGCGCATCTAGCTCTGCATTGCCGTGCTCATAATCCGTGCAATAGACAATCGTCGCACCATTGGCCTCCACTTTGTAGCCGAACACAAATTGAGTGTGATGGACTGGGAATGGGGTAATTGAAAGGTTTCCAACCTCAACGCGGATTCCGGCGTGAAGAACAACTTGTCGGGTATCCGCTGGAAGGCCGTCGAAAGCGACCGGAAAGAACGGCTCGCGCATCTGCTCCGCGAGCAGATCCAGAGGCTCGCCATCAGTTTCCGAACTGTAGAATGTGATACGACAATTCTCTTCGTACAAAGGAGCGAAGAATGGGACAGCCTGGATGTGATCCCAATGGAAGTGTGAGATAAAAACGTGCAAATCCATCGCCTCACCATTTGATTCCAAGACGAGACGCCGACCTAACTCACGCGCCCCCGTCCCCATATCCAGAATACAGGCCGAGCCGTCTGGAAGACGCACTTCCACACAGGCTGTGTTGCCTCCCGTGCGAACGTGTGTCGGTGCTGGTGTGGGGATAGAGCCCCGAACTCCCCAAAAGCGAATCTGCATCCGCATCGACAAAGCGTCATTCAGGACGGGTTCTTCAATCATGCCATTCACTAAAGGCGGAAGCGGCGGAGGGTGATCGCCGTCTCTACAATAATCACTTTCGCTATCGCAACGACGGGCACTGCGAGAGCCATCCCAAGAACACCCCCAATGCGACCTCCAAGAAGTATGGCAAGCAGAACAGAAACCGGGTGAAGAGACACGTTGCGGGCCGTAATCATAGGCTGGAAGACCACATTCTCTGTCGTTTGCACGATGGCAAAAACGATGACGATTCCAAAGATCTGGCCCAAGCCGCCTGTCGAAAGAACAGATACGGCGAGCGCCAAGCCAGCGGAGATGATGAACCCGACGTAGGGAATGAAATTGGCTAAACCAGTAACAACTCCCAGAAGCACGAAGTAATCGACTCCAACCAAGCCTAGACCAGTAATCGTTGCCAATCCGACCAGCAGGGCTACGAGCGACTGGCCGCGGAGATATCCACCCAAATGCGCATCAATCTTGTACAAGACGCCCATTGTGAACTCGAAGTAGCGGTTCGGGACCAGCGAGACAAGCTTTTTTTGGATCCGTGAGCCATCCCGCAAGAGGAAAAACAGCACGAATGGGATTACCACCAGATTTCCCATGAGCGAAAGCGCGTTTGTGGCATAGCCCAGCAGATGGCCTTCCTGCGCATCAAGGATTTGCCGTGCCGTTTCCGAAAGACCGAGCGAGCCTGGCTCGAAGAATGGCAAGTGCATTGCTAGGTCGGCTTCCAGACTGTCAAGCAAGTCGTACAGACGCCCATCGCCGAGGCTTGCCTGCCATTCGGTAGCCTGTTCAGCAATAAGTGGGATCATCCACCAACTCAGCGCGACAATTAGAAGCAGCAAACTGAAGAAGACGATTGAAGCAGAAAGCGTCCTCCCAATCCCCCGCCGTTCCAAGAGGTTGACCAGCGGGAACAGGAGGTAGGCCATTATGGCTGCAACGACGATCAATACCAGCAGGTCGCGACCATACACCAACAGTAGCGCGGGAGCGATGAGCGAGGACAGCCAAAGGACGGCCTTAAACCAGGGGATCCGCAAGGTCGTCGGCGATGGGATGATCCGGCGCGAGGACGTGCTCGCGTTTCGAACTGGAGTGGGCGGATTCACGACGATCGAAATCCTTTCGCATCGTTTCCAATTCGTCGCTCACTTCGACAAGTCGAATGCCGACCAGACGAGAAAGAGAAAGGAGAATCTTGACCCCAAGTCGGGGATTTCGTTCAAGCAGGCCCATCAAATCCGGCTGGAAAAGACTGAGCAACATGCAGTCCGACTTTGCCCGGGCCGTGGCCGAGCGAATGACCTCGTTGAGCAAGGCGATCTCGCCGAAGAAATCGCCATCGTTGAGTTCCACGAGTTCACGTCCAGAAGGCTCCGACTGAATCGAGACGACACCCTTCGCGATGATGTACATCCCCAGTCCGGGCTCGCCCTGCGTAAAAATCGACTCGCCCGCCACGTACTCTCGGCGGTGGAGCAAACGCTGAAGCGTTGCGATGTCCCGCCGGCTGAGGTCGTCAAACAGCGGAATATTGCGGAGAACATCTTCCTCTCCATCGCTGGACGCACCAAGCACGTTTCTCCAAAGGCTGTGCATAGATTCTTGAATTGAGTGCCACAAGGCCTGAATCCCCGACATGCGGGACCATTCGAATGTACGGTGCAGCGTTCCGACGTGCATTAAAGCGTGCGCTGCAAGAAGGTCTTTCGTCGCGGCACACTTTCTGTGTTGACCGACCCGGGGCGTATCGGTACCCTAGCCCGTCTCAGCCACTCCACCACGCTCTCCCGAAATGTCGATGCTCCGTGTTTCTTTGATTTTGATAATATTCGTTGCCGCAAGCATTGCGCTGACTTCGTGTGACTCGAATTCAGTCCCTGTTCGCCCCACCGAACTGACTTTTGACGGAGTAACGTACGCGGTCATCGGACAGGCCGAGCTCGCGGTGACAGGCGAAGGCTTGGTCGTTGGCAACATTGGCTCCTCTGGAAACGACGGCGTTCGCGTTGCCCCGGATTCGTCGATTGAAATGGCAGACATTCGCACGCAGCCCGTCATCCTCCCCGCAAACGGCCGTTGGGGATTGCAGGCGTTTGGCGACATTTCAAGCCAACGGACAGCTCTGGCAACGGTTTGGAACGAAGCCGTCAGTGCAGAAGAGCACGATCTCAAATTCGATTTTGCGTCGGAATTGAATGTCGCGCAGATGGAAGTTCAATTTTATCTCGAAGGCCGGCTCGAGTATTCTGTGCAAATCCCTGTGGGTGGTGCCGGCAATCGCTCGCAGGTGGCAACGGCGGGCCGAGGGAGGGGCGGCCCAACATCAGTCCACGTTGTCTGCGTGAATGGTGAGCTCATCGTGGCGACGGATCACGGCGGTGAACCCCCTCGAACAACGCAGGACGGTTGCGGTGCGGAGCTCTTCACTAATGTGCCGGGGTCCGAAGTGCCAATCTGTGCGGACTTTGTTCGGGCGCGCCCCATTTCAGGAATCGCATTCCCGGAAGCGACCAGCGTGGAAATCACAGCGCGTAGCGTATCGCAGTTCGTTATTACGGAAGGCACCATTGAACACCCATAGGCGCATCGCTCAAGCGCCACGGCTTACGAGCAGGGGAGGCAGTCGTATGGCTGCTTCCCCGTTTTACGTTCGAGACCATGCGGTTCGTGACGCATCGGTGCAACTGGTGGGCTCCCAGACTTTAACGGATCGGCTTTTCCCGACTTTCCCTTCGAAGTCTTATTCACATGACGACCAGCAGCAATGAAAAATCTATCTCTAGTAATTCGGCAAGGTATCTCGGGCTGTTGTGCTGGCGCCCTTGTTCTCCTTCTTACTGCGGGATCGGTTGCCGCACAGCCTGGAAATCGACCTCAAATGGACCCAGCTGAACGAGTCGAACAAATGCTCGTTGATATTGACGAGAACGTGGGGATAGCCGACGAGCAAGCCGATCTCCTCCGGCCCATCTTCCTTGAAGAGAGCGAACAACGCCGCGAGCTATTTGAGCAGTACGGACGTGGGAACCGTGAAGCGATGCAAGCCGCAATGGAAAGCGTTCGCGCCGAAACAAACGAACTGGTTGCAGAAGTGCTCGACGAAGAACAGATGGCCAAATACCTTGAATGGCAGGAATCGCGTCCGCGCGGCCCGGGTGGACCACCACGCGGCAACCGCCCCGGCGGTAATGGCCGCTGATCAGCCAATTATTTCCCTATCTAACGTCCAATGATTTCGACCATGACATCCAAAGAAGCCCGTCGTTTTCTCTCCGGTCTCGTTCTGGGCATGCTCCTCAGTTTGCCAGTTTCGAATGTCGCGGCGCAAGCTGGCGGCGTGCCTTCTATCGTTGGGGTCGTTGTGGATGGGGTTACGAATGACAGCCTTCCATCGGCTTCTGTGGCCGTGTGGAAGTTGCCGCGCACGAGCTCGGGGGACACGACGCTCGCGACCGGTGCCATTACAGATCGAGGCGGTCGCTTTAGAATCGAGGGAATGCGCCCGGGGATATATCGAATCGTTGTCAGCTTTGTCGGTTACGTCTCGGACGCCGTTGAGGACATCGAACTCACGCGAGGGGGCGCCGGCATAGATGTGGGTACCATTAGCCTAAACGTGGATGTCGCTCGGTTGGATGAGGTAGAAATATCTGCTGTTCGAGAGCAAGTGGAATTTCAAATCGACCGCACGGTATACAACGTAGGAGACGATATCCTGGCCCAGAGCGGGACGGCTACGACCATCCTGGAGAACATCCCTTCTGTGGATGTGGACGTTGACGGAAATGTCAGCCTACGCGGGGTAGCGAACGTGGCCATTTTGATCAACGGCCGCGCGGCGCCCGTGAGTGGTGAGTTCTTGTCCGCGTACCTCCAGAGCCTTCCGGCAGATGCGATTGCCAGCGTGGAAGTCATTCCCAACCCATCTGCCCGATATGAACCGGACGGCATGGGTGGCATTCTTAATCTCGTGCTGAAAGAGGATGTAGAGTTGGGTCTCGGCGGGGCGATCACCGTTGGTGGAGATTCACGTGGTGGCGGAAATGCCACCGGGTTGCTTACCTACAATCGTGGGGCATTGACGGTTACATCCTCCTATGGTTTTCGTCGCAGCGTGCGCGATTCCGATGGTGGACGTTTTCGGATTAATCGCTATCTCGACCCGGAAACCAGCCTCGATCAGGATATTCTCGATACCAGGACCAACTCGTCACACTTTGGCAGCGTGACGGCTGATTACACCATTACGGAGAATTCCGTGTTCACCATCGCGGGGCAGGCTGGCTATCGGGGAGAAAATGAAGACGAGTCCACCACATTTCTCGAGCTGGACGCGTCCGACATCCCAACATTGAGCTACGAGCGATTGGGTGATGCCACAGGTTCCGGTTGGAACGGTGATGCTCGGCTTGGGTATCGCATCGACTTTGGAACGGCAAGCCAGGCCGGTGAAGGCGGCGGTGAGCGGGATGGCCATGGCGGATTTGGTGGTCGCGGTGGGCGAGGCGGCGGTCACGGCGGTCCTGGTGGGCCCGGTGGCGGCGGAACCCAGGCGGGTCTTGGAAGCCACACG
>JBBKWZ010000125.1:0-5794 GCA_037969195.1 Rubricoccaceae bacterium
GCAGATCTTGCTGGGGAAATAGAGAGAGAGGCCCGGCTACTCGAGCGGGAGGTTGACGCTATTGAATTGCGGGGAATGCTGTCTGGCGAGGACGATCACCGCGACGCGATCGTGAACATCAACCCGGGTGCGGGAGGAACGGAAGCGCAAGATTGGGCCGAAATGCTTTTGCGGATGTACACGCGTTATGGCGAGCAACAGGGCTGGGATGTATCTCTCTTGGAACGACAGGAGGGCGAAGGGGCCGGAATCAAGAGTGCCACACTTCGCATCGCGGGGAACCTTGCGTTTGGCTATCTCAAAGCTGAGAGTGGTGTTCACAGGCTCGTGCGCATTTCACCGTTCGACTCCTCCGGTCGGCGGCACACCTCGTTTGCCAGCGTGTTCGTATTCCCTGAGATTGACGACAAGATTGAGGTGGATTTGACCCAGGGCGAGCTTGAGTTGCAGCGCTTTCACTCGGGCGGAAAAGGGGGGCAGAACGTCAATAAAGTGGAGACGGGCGTACGATATGTTTGGACGGGCGTTCTCTCAAATGGCGAGAAGGTAAAGGTCGCAGCCGAGAGCACTGAAGAACGTAGTCAGTTGCAAAACCGAGAGCGATCGATGGCTATGCTCAAGAGCCGTATCTATGGGATGGAACAGCAGATACGGGAAGCAGCAAAAGACGAAATGGAGGGAAGCAAGAAAAAAATCGAATGGGGTAGTCAGATTCGATCCTACGTGTTTCAGCCCTACACGATGGTCAATGATCTCCGAACGGAACTAAAGATCACCGACGTGCAAGGCGTCATGGATGGTGACCTTGAACCTTTCATCAAGGCCTATCTACTTCAGGAGACAAGCGGCTCCGAGGGATAGTCCATGACGGAGCGTTTCGACTACTTGATTATCGGTTCTGGCGTAGCGGGATTGACCTTTGCGCTGAAAGTGGCCGAACACGGCACGGTCGCCATTGTCACAAAGAAGGCGTCCGCGGAATCCAACACGAACTACGCGCAGGGCGGGATTGCTGCGGTTATGGACCCGACGGATAACGTCGAGGCGCATATTCGAGACACGCTTGTAGCGGGTGCGGGTCTTTGCGACGAAGAAATCGTCCGCATCGTCGTGACGGAAGGGCCTGAGCGCGTTCGTGAACTCATGGAACTTGGTGCCCAGTTCGATCGCGAAGACGACGGCGACCTGCATCTTGGGAGGGAAGGGGGGCACTCCGCGAACCGAATCGTCCACGCGGCGGACATGACGGGCAGAGAGGTTGAGCGAGCGTTGTTGGCGGCCGTTCGAAGCCATCCGAGCATCGAACTTTTCGAGTATCACTTCGTGCTGGAGCTATTGACTGAGCACCACCTTGGTGAGGAAATATCGTCCGTATGGCCCGATTTGCATTGTTTTGGCGCCTATGTCCTAGACGAGGAAGCCCAGCGAATCGACACACTTCTTGCAAAGGCAACTCTCCTCGCGGCGGGAGGGGCTGGCCAGGTTTACGCGCACACCACGAACCCATCCGTGGCTACTGGAGATGGGATTGCGATGGCCTATCGCGCCAAGGCGACCATTGCAAACATGGAGTTCATTCAGTTCCATCCAACCAGTCTATACTTGCCGGGCGTTGATTTCGGAGGCCGGTCATTCCTAATTACAGAGGCCGTCCGAGGCGATGGTGGAGTTCTTCGCAACCTCGGTGGTGAACGTTTTATGCCTGCGTACGACGAGCGCGAGGAGCTCGCGCCGCGCGATATCGTGGCCCGTGCCATCGACGATCAAATGAAGCGTCGCGGGGATTCGCACGTGTGGCTGGACATTTCCCACAAACCGTCGGGCGAGATCCTCCGGCATTTCCCAAACATCCAGGAAACGCTTCTTAAGCACGGCTTGGACATGACATCCGGCCCAATTCCCGTCGTGCCCGCTGCGCACTACACCTGCGGTGGTGTAAAGGTGGACGAGAATGCCCGCACTAGTATTAATGGGCTGTTTGCCTGCGGGGAGGTCACATGTTCCGGCCTCCATGGTGCCAATCGATTGGCGTCGAATTCGCTCTTGGAAGCCCTCGTATTTGCGCATCGAGCCATCGAACCTGCCGTCGAGTACGCGATGACTAGCTTGTGGGAAGAGCGCATTCCCGAGTGGGACGAAAGTGGTACAAACAACACGCCCGAGTGGGTATTGGTGCAGCACAACAAGCAAGAGGTCCGGCGATTGATGAGCGATTACGTTGGCATTGTGCGGTCGACGCTGCGACTAGAACGGGCGGCGCGGCGTGTTCAACTCATCTACGAGGAAACCGAGGACTTCTATGAGCGAACGCGCGTTTCTTCCGCACTTGGGGAGCTGCGCAATCTGATTGCCGTGACTCACCTTATTGTGGCAAGCGCGCAGCGGCGGACAGAAAGTCGAGGGCTGCACTTTATGGCAGACTATCCAGAATCTGATCCGGCTCAGACCGCCGATACATTGTTTGTGTATGGCGGGAATAGTTAAGACTGCGGTCGCGCCTTTACAGGCGTTGGATTATTGGAGGGCAGACGAGCAGCGCAAGCATTCTCAGTGAAGGGTCCGTTTGAAGCCTGCAGGTGCCGATTCCGCGACTGTGATCCGCGGTACGATGAGTGCCAATTCATTGCCTCAGGCTCTTTAATCGCCGTATATTGTTTCGCTTCACTCGTTGGGGCGACAGTTCGAGGCGGGGGTACCCGCCTCTAGTTGTTTCTGAGCTTACCGCACAGACGACGCCTGTTCCTGGAACGGGCGTTTTCCATATGAACCCGCAGTCAACAACCAATTCATTGGCCGATCGCCTCCACGTTTTCGCAGAAGAAGCCGTGGTTGATACGGATATCTACGTCGTTGGCGTGGATGTTCGAGGGCGAACTGGAAGCCGAGTTGTTGAGGTCTACGTGGACCGTGACGAGGGTATTGGCGTCGGCGATATAGCCCAAACGAGCCGGCGGCTCAGCTTTCTGCTTGATACAGAAGACCCTATTGAAGGCAAGTACACGCTCACCGTCTCCTCACCCGGCACAAATCGTTCGCTTGCACTCTTGCGGCAATACCCGCGGCATATCGGTCGCGAAATGCGAATAGTCTACACGCAAGATTCCGAAGACGTGACGGTTGTTGGAGAGCTCGATAGTGTTGCCGACGACGCGATCTCCATGGCCATTCCGGGCCTCGATCAACCCACAGAAATTCCTTTCTCCGCAATTCGTGAGGCGCTTGTATTGCTACCGTGGTAGCCGCGCCCTGAACCTTCCCCGACACTCATGCAAAGTACCGTGCTCGTATCCGCGTTCGCAGAGATTGCGCGCGAGAAAGACATCGACCGTGACACGCTCCAGGTTATTGTCGAGGACGTGTTTCGCACGTTGATCAAGAAACGCTACGGCGCCGACGACCCGGAGGCGTTTGAAGTCATCTTCAACCCCGATAACGGTGATTATCAGATCATCCACATTCGGGAGGTCGTCAACGATTATGACCTCGAGGATCCTGTGATGCAGATTGAGCTCACAGATGCGCTGAAGATTGATGAGGATTATGAGGTTGAAGACGAGGTTGCTGAAACCATCCAGATCAACGATTTCGGGCGTCGCGCCGTACAGATGGCGCTTCAGACTTTTCGGCAACGAATTCGCGACATCGAGAAGGAAAACATATTCCGCGAGTACTCGGAGCTGATGAACGAGATCGTGGTTGGCGAGATCTACCAGACTCGGCGCCGCGAGGTCCTTGTCATCCACAACAAAGTGGAACTGGTTATTCAGAAGGAAGGCCAAATCTACAAGGATCGGTACCGTAAGGGCGATATGATCCGCGCGGTAGTGGAGGACGTGATCCCAGCCGAACAAGCCGGTTCTGGCCCTCAGGTCATTATCAGCCGATCGGCTCCCGTTTTCATCGAGCGCCTGTTTGAACTTGAAGTGCCCGAGATTTATGACGGCATCGTTGAGATAAAGAAAGTGGTGCGGATGCCCGGCGACCGTGCCAAGGTGGCCGTTGTTAGCCACGACGACCGAGTTGACCCGGTTGGCGCGTGTGTTGGTGTGAAGGGCAGCCGGATCCATGCCGTTGTGCGAGAACTCGGCAACGAGAACATCGATGTCATCCCGTGGACGAAGGACAAAGTGGAGTTCATCAAGCGATCGCTCGCGCCCGCGAAGCCAATCAACGTGGAGTTACACGATGATCTCGACCCTCCACGTGCCCGTGTCACCGTTCCGACGGAAGAAGTCTCTATGGCGATTGGTCGCGGCGGCCAGAACATTCGCCTAGCGTCCAAACTGACTGGTTACGAGCTGGACGTGTATCGCGATATCCGCTCTGACGAAGAAGACGTCGAGATTTCAGAGTTCTCCGATGCCATTCCGGCTGAGATGATTCAGAAGCTGAAGAACATTGGCTGCGACACCGCCAAGGCCGTTTTGGAGCTTTCGCCAGATGAACTCGCTCGGCGTACCGACCTGCCTGTGGAAACCACGCAGAAGATCGTGATGCTCATGCGGGCTGAATTCGTCGATGAAGAGGCGAAAGCAAAGGCAGAGGCTGAAGCCAAAGCTGCCGCTGAAGCGCTCATAACCATTACGGATGAGGAGGCGACACCCGAAGCGATTGATGACGAAGAGTCCCGTGCCGTCGAGTCCGACGCATCTGACGACGTCCTCGTTGATGAGGCCGCCGCTCAAGATGATGTAGTTGATGACGAAATCATTGCCGAAGAACTGGTCGCTGACATCGAAGCTGACGAAATCGTCACGGAAGAGTTGGCCGCTGACGCCGGAGTCGACAATGTCGACACGGAAGAACTGGTCGCGGTGGTTGAAGAGAACAAGCCCAACGAAGTCGTGATTTCCGAAAGCGAAGTTGCTGATGAAACGGAAGACGAACCAACGAGCCCGTGAATCAATCCGTATCCTAAGAAGCGCCGGTTAGACCGGCTCTGAGTTACCCAAACGGCCTTTATGCCAACATCCACAACAGACGCGAGTACATCCATTAAGCCAAAAAGCGTTCAGCTTTTCAAGGTGCTTCGCGAGTTCAACGTCGCGGCTGACACCGTTGTGGAAACTCTTCGGTCACGCGGTTACGAGCTCGATTCGAAACTCGCGGCGGGCAACGTAAACGCCAAGCTGACGCCAGAGATGTACGCGACCGTGCTCGAGACCTTCGCAGATGATGCTGAGGCCAAGGTTCGGGTTGCGGAGCTTCGTGGCCACCTTGCGGCCGAGCACGATGCTCTGGACTATCAAGAAGACGAGCCAGCTGTTGCGCCCAAGCCAGATCCGCAACCGATTGTAGAAGAGCCGGAGGCAATCGAGGAAGAACCTGAACCTGAACCGGAGCCTGAGCCAGAGCCGGTAATCGCCGAGCCCGTTGTGGCAGAGCCCGTCACTCCGGTTGCCGAAGACGAAGAGCCAGTCGTCAAAGCGGAAGAAACGGTTGTGGATACCGTGGAGGAAGTCGTCGACGCGCCTGAGGCAGCAATTGTTCAAGAAACGGCAGAACCTGAGCCTTTGGTTTCAGAAGAAGCCCAGGTTGCCTCCGAAGATGCTGAACTCGTTGCTACAACGGAACTCGAGGAGCCTTCGGCAGAAGAAGAGATCCCGGACGGTCCAACCGTTGAGGACGACGACGATGGGGATGAAATTGTCCCCGATGAAATCATTGTTGACGGCACCGTAATTCGTGGAGATCGCTACCTGCTGACCGGAACGAAGGTCATTGGCAAGGTGGACATTTCGGGCATAGAGAGCGGACGTAAACGGCGCAGGAAGAAAACCAAGGAAGGCGCTCC
>JBBKWZ010000126.1:0-2885 GCA_037969195.1 Rubricoccaceae bacterium
CCCACGCTCGTAGCGTCGTTGTGGAGTCTATCCGAATCGGATTCTCGTATCGTCTCAAGGTCATCCCTGGAATCGGCGAAACAGCCGTCCGGAAAAATATGCCATTCCCTTCCTGTAGCGACTGAATGGCAACGTGCTGCTCGCCGCGAAATGATCGGTCCCCTTGAATGATGATAGGTGCCGGAACAAACTCGTCGTCGTTGACCTGCGGCACTACTTCGATTCGTCCCCAATTACTTGGTTGGGTGGACAAGACGAAGTCGAGATCGTCACCGGCTTGCAGGGCCGCGTGGTCGATGGTGAGGAGCTCGAAATCGGACCCATTAAGCCTTGCCGAGGCGATGTACGGCCCATTTCCGCTGGTTGAATTCGTGAAGTCGCCACCCCTGAGGTGAAGTGTCGCTCGTCGGAAGAGTGGGCTCGTCAGAGCATACTGGGTCGTGCCCGGGGTGACCGGGTAGATCCCCAGCGCACTCATCACGAACCACGCGCTCATCTGGCCGCAGTCTTCATTGCCGGGCAATCCATCCGGTGTAGGATGGAAAAGCGTGGTCAAAATCTGTCGAACCCGCTGCTGCGTTTTGTCCGGCGCGCCGGCATAGTTGTAGAGGTACGCAAAGGAATGGCTGGGCTCGTTGCCCTGCGCGTATTGGCCGATGAGACCCGTGATGTCGGCCTGATTGCGTCCTGTTGTGCTAGTGGGAGCGGCAAACAGCGCGTCGAGGTGGCGTTCTAGAGCCTCCGGTCCGCCAAGTTGGTCAATCCACCCACTGATATCGTGGGGGACGAAAAAGGAGTACTGCCAACTGTTGGCCTCGGTGTAGTGGTTGTTGACCTCGCGCGGGTAGAACGGCGTCAGCCAGCCTCCATTGCGGCGCGGTCGCATGAAGCCATCCGGGTCCATCAAGTTTCGGTAGCCGAGGGAGAGTTGGCGATGCTGTTGCGCCACGTCATTGTGGTCCAGCCATTCCGCCATCTGCGAGACAACCCAGTGGTCGTAGGCGTACTCCAGCGTCTTCGAAACCGATTCCGATTCATCCTCAATCGAGAGAAAGCCTCGCTCGTTGAACTCCGGCTGGCCGAAGTCATCGTGTCGCGAGGCGGCGATCATGGCTTCCAACGCTAGGTCCGCGTCAAAACCACGAATGCCTTTCGCGTAGGCATCCGTTATGACGGGCACGGAGTGGAAGCCGATCATTGTGTCGGTTTCGTTGGCGGCCAACTCCCAGACCGGCAGTCGCCCGCCCTGTTCGTAGATCAGCAGCATCGTCTTCACGAAGTCCAGCGTGCGGTCCGGGTCAATGAGCGTCAGGAGTGGATGGAGCGTTCGAAAGGTGTCCCATAGCGAGAAGACCGTGTACACATCGTGGTCCGCGCGGTGGATTTGGCCGTCGTGGCCCCGGTAGCGGCCGTCCACATCGCTCCAGATATTGGGCGCGATCATCGTGTGGTAAAGCGCCGTGTAGAAGTTGGTCCTCTCTTCGTTGGAGCCGCCCTCGATTTCAATTTTGCCGAGTTCGCTATTCCAGGTTGAACCCGCAGCCATTCGGATTTCCTCGAAGTCCCAGCCCGGCATCTCTTCCGTCAGATTGCGTAGAGCGCCCGTCATATCCGTACTTGACAAGCCTGTCTTGACTAGCAGCTTCTCTCCCGCTTGCACCTGAAAGCGGAAAATCATCTGGCGGGTGCCTTCGGGGCCGTCGAACTCGGTTGCTTCGTCGAACGGGCGCGAGAACTCCGTGTAGTAGTAGAGGAGCTGGTCTTCCGCCCACCCTGTCGACCGCCGCAATCCATGCACGCGGTCAAACGTGTTTTCGATCAGCGCACGGCCTTCCGTCAGTTGGTCGCGATGCGTTAGATCGAGGATGACGTTAATCCAGCCAGCCCGTGGAAAGGTGTACTCCTGCAAGCCGGCACGTGTGGTGGAGGTAAGCCGGACGCGAATGTCCTCCT
Organism: Rubricoccaceae bacterium; assembly: GCA_037969195.1. Lineage (GTDB taxonomy): Bacteria > Bacteroidota > Rhodothermia > Rhodothermales > Rubricoccaceae > JAHEJB01. The sequence continues at coordinate 1,954 of JBBKWZ010000126.1, forward strand.
CATCCAACATGACCGCGTAATAGCCGGGTGAAGCCTCCTCCGTCTCGTTCCGGTAGGACGAGCGGTAGTGCTCGGGGTCGGTTGTTGGCTCTCCGTAGAAGGGCATGAACATCACGTCGCCGTAGTCGGAGATGCCTGTTCCGCTAAGGTGCGTGTGCGAGAATCCGTAGATGTGCGGATCGTCGTAGTAGTAGCCCGCGCAGCCTTCCCACGACGAATCCACGCGCGTGTCGGGGCTCAACTGCACCATCCCAAACGGCGTCGTGGCTCCGGGGAAAGTGTGCCCCGTCCCACCCGTGCCAATGAATGGATCGACGAGGGAGGTCCACTGGGCGGAGGCGATGGGTGAGACGAGCAGCAGGGCGACTAGAATAGCGAGGCGCATTGGCGAAAGGAGAATCAGTTCCCCTCCTCGACAGGAGGGGTTAGGGGTGGTTGATGACGGGCTCGCTCGGAATCCGAATAAGGAAGGAAAGATGCTGTCTAATCGAGTGGATGTGAGGCAGTGACGCGATCCAACGCACAGGGTCAGGGGTGGTCGACGACGAGCAATCATGGCTTCAAGAAATTTCCCACAATCGTCTCGACTACCATCTCAAGGGTCTGGACAACGGCCCTATTCCTGAAGCCAAGTACTCTGATCCCCCGGCTTTCTAGTGACCGCTGGCGCTCCGCATCATACTCGCGCCTCGCGGGATTGTCATGTACGCTACCATCCAGCTCGATGGCAAGCTTCTCCGAAGGACAGTAGAAGTCGACGACGTACCGTCCAATACTGTGCTGCCGCCTGAACTTTCTGCCTTGGATTTGCTTGCCTTTTAGGGCACTCCAGAGTTTGGCCTCTGCGATGGTGCTTTTGTTTCGGAGGTCGCGGCGGAGTTCTTTTAGCTCCGGAATGTTGGCGTAGCGTTCCTCGCGTGATTCCTCACCGA
>JBBKWZ010000127.1:0-3535 GCA_037969195.1 Rubricoccaceae bacterium
GGTCACAGGAGTCCGCGTAACACGTTGAAACCAAAGAAGATAGGACGCCGCGCCGCTTCCGGCCTTGGCATTGCTCTTTCCGGAACCCAGGAAACAGGATGCACCCTCGGATTCGACGACTATGAATGCCATCATGCGAGCAAAACGTGCCGGATTCACCTTGATCGAACTGCTGATCGTGGTTGTCATAATCGGCATTCTTGCAGCGATCGCCATCCCGAAATTCCAGAACACCAAGGGAAAGGCCAACGCCGCCGGTTTACGGTCGGACCTGCGCAACCTCGCTACCGCTCAAGAGGCGTATTTCTACGATTACGGCACGTACACGTCCAACGTCGCGGCCCTGAACCTCAGTCCGTCACCGGGCGTCTCTTTCTTGTTTGGTGTTGCGAATGGAGGGGGGTGGTCTGCCAAGGCGACCCATCCTCAGGCGTTTCCGATTGAGTGTGCATTGTTCATCGGGAGTGCACCACCTCTCGCACCTGCCGCCACAGAGGGGATCCTGAAGTGTCTGTAGGGTAGGCGCGCGACGCCGAGTAAGTTTCGCGCCCTATGAGTGGGCACAGCGGTGGGAGCGACGTTCTGGAGTTAAAGGAATTCAGCAAACGGCGTGACGGGATGATTCACGCCATGGATGGCGGTCTGTGGTTGCACCGCCATGTCTGGAAGGGCCGCGCCATGGCGCACCTGGTCTCAACCGATCGCGAGCTGTTGCTCAGCTATGGGCGCGCTGTTGGGATTCCCGAGAGTCGGCTGCAGTTCAAACCACTGAAGGACCCCCGTACCGACGAGCGACGACTCGCCTGGCACTGGGACCTCGGCGGGCCGTACTTACCGCCGCCGTCCTACGACGGGACGATTCGAATCGCTCTCTCAGCTTCCTGAGCGAGTCGGCGTCCCTCAGCAACATCAACGCGCGAAAGGATCAGGGCGCCGATGGCGAAGAACGCAATAACGCCGAGTATCGCACTGCGGCTTGAACCCGTTTGTTCAATGGCGATGGCGAAGAGCAGGGGCCCGAAGACCGACGCAAACTTTTCAAACACAGAGTAGAACCCGAAAAACTCACCGGATTTGTGGGCAGGGATCATGCTGGCAAATAGCGATCTGCTGAGCGCTTGTGTGCCCCCTTGTACCATGCTGACCAGAAACGCCAGGATGTAGAAGTCTCGCGCCGACTTCATGAAATACCCAATTACCGAAATACCTGCGTACGCCAGGAGTCCCAGGAACACCGCGCGCTTCGCGCCGATCCGTTCAGCAAGCTGTCCGTAAAGGAAGGAGAATGGCATTCCGGCAAACTGGACGATCAGGATTGCCGTGATCAGCGAGGACTCTCCGATGCCGATCTCAGTACCGTATGCGGTGGCCATTCGAATAATGGTCTGGATCCCGTCATTGTAGACCAGGAAGGCCAACAGCATCAGGAACGCCGGTTTGAACGTCCTCAATGAGCGAAGCGTTTCGCCCAAGCGGACGAAGGGCGTCACCAATAAACTGACCGTGCCACTCTCGTCGGGCTCGCGCATAAGCGGTGGCTCTTTGACGTGGCGGAGAAGGGGGATCATAAAAACGAACCACCACACCGCGACCGACACGAAGGACAAACGGACAGGCAGATTATTGTCCGGAGAGATTCCGAAAGTGGCCGGGGACAGCACCCAGGCGAGATTGAGCGCGAGCAGTAGTCCACCGCCGATGTATCCCACGGCGTAGCCAGCGGTACTTACGCGATCGAGCTGATCCGGCGCGACAAGATGGGGCAGCAGGGACTCATAAAAGACAAAGCTGGCGGTGGCACCAACTGTGGCAATCACGTAAAGCCATGCGGCCAGGACATGGTCGCCGCGGTTGACGAAGAAGAGGCCGAAGACGGCGGCAATCCCGAGCAGGGCGAATCCGGCGAGAAAGCGCTTCTTCGCGCCTGCCACGTCAGAGAGCGCACCGAGAATCGGGGAGATGATAGCAACCACCAACGCGGCGATTGTGTTCGCGATGGCCCATCGTTGTGTTGCCGAAGCGGCCGGCAGTGTGGCTGCGGCCACCTTCACGAAAAAGATTGGAAGCAGGGCAACCTGTACGGACGTTTGAAACGCGGAGATGGCCCAATCATAGAGGGCCCACGCGCGTACGTCGCTGCGGTCAAGGCCGAGTTTGGCCAACAATGCGCCACCGCGTCCCCGCTGGGCCGGTGGGGTCACTCGCCGTTCCGGTACCTGAAGCAGTTGACGGGCGACTCCAAAGCGTTCGAGATTGCAGGCATGAGAAAATGGGCGATGGCGGCTTTGGCTGTTCTGACAACTACAACCGCGGTCGCCTGTCGAGACGACACCACGCCGCGCGGAAACGATACGGCACAGGTTGTGGAGCCGCTACCCGCTTCAGACACACTTGCTGAACCTGTCGACTCAGTGCCGGAGGTCGTCGTGCTGGGCGGGGCCTTTCTGGTTCCCGAGGACACTCCACTTAACGTCGGAGTCGTACTCCCTGCAGTGAGCGAGAGAATGCTGGAGGGCGAAGCGCTCAACGTTGCAGCGGCCCGCCGCATGACATACGACCTGCTGTTGAATGGTCAAATCGTCGCTCAGCGTTTGCTGGCGCCATCGCCTCCGGCTGCGGATTCCATAGCGGGCTGCACCGCGTGGCCGCGCATGCGTTTGGACGGTGAGTCAGCGGGGCTGTGGTCAGTGGCGGTTCCCACCGGGACGTTTCGGCCGCTGCCGACTGATTCGCTCAGTGGGCGAACGCGCGCCGACTCCCTTGTGCTTGCGCGGGCGATTGCACGGGTGGCATCGTCGGCGCCCGGCGATACGATTGCTGCCCTTCACGGAATACCTTTTGTGGTCCGCCGTGCGCTCACGTTTCGTCTGCAGGACACGACCATAGCGATCGCAGAAGTGGTTCGGTCGCTTAATCAAGAGGCGACGCCCCTTCAGGAACACCTGCTGATTATTGCTGAATCATCGCCGTCTGCACGTACGACGTTTCATCGTGCGTACGTCGAGCGCTCTGCCGGCACGGAGGACATGATGGAGTCCGTGGAGCTGCTGGCGGCGGGCGTTGACCAGGCAAGCGGAACCGCGCAACTGATCGTAGCCCGCTTTCTCGGTGATGGGGTCGTGTACAGTGTGTTGCGCCGTGAGGATACGAATCGCTGGTTGCTTTACTGGAGCAGTCCATACGCCGGATGTTAGGCGCGCCTGCTCTCGATGGGATGGCCTAAGGCTTCCGGGGCGCGCGAGCGCGACACGCCGCTCGCGAGGACGACCAGTGTGAGCACGTACGGCAGTGCAAGAAAGAGTTGGTAGGGCAGGTCCGCCCCAAGTGTCTGAAATCGGAACTGCACGGCAGACGCCGCACCATAAAGCAGAGCCCCGGCGAACGCACCAGCGGGATTCCAGCGGCCAAGTGCGACGATGGCCAGCGCTATGAAACCGCGACCAGCCGACATCTGCTCGGTGAAGGTACCGACCTGGGCGAGCACCAAGGTTGCGCCCGCCAATCCTCCGCCGGCTCCGCTGGCCAATACCGCGAC
>JBBKWZ010000128.1:0-4152 GCA_037969195.1 Rubricoccaceae bacterium
GGACTATCCTACCCAGCGCAGCCGGGGGAGGGGTGTTACTGGGCTTCTCAAGCCGTCGATTAGAAAAGAAACTCTCCGGTCAGATCTGAGGCCTGATTGATCCAACTAGTCAACATCTCTTCGTCGAATGGTTCGTTCTCATGGATGTGGAAGTACCGCACCGCCGAATGCTTGGACTCGATCGGCGGGAGCGGATGCAGCGAGGCGCCGTTCAGAAAAGTCACTTTGAGGTACTTCGTAAAGCAATGGTAACTGAGAAACCAGCCCTGGCCCTCGATGCCGTAGAAAGGCGAATTCCATCGCACGGCCTTGAGCACGCTGGGCACAGTGCGCACGATGAGCGCGTCGAGGTTGCGCGCTGCTTTACGTTTCCAGTCTGGTATAGCCGCGATGTACGCCTGGACGGGAGCGTCGCCGTCAGCCTTCGCAATCTGCGGGTTGCCGCCTGAAAGGAGTTTTGGCTTCGCGGCCATTATCCTTTGAGTTTGGCTTTGGACAAGTTTTGCACCACGGCCGCTTGAATAAGAGCCTTGAACGCTTCCTCATCAATGTTCTCGCCCTCGTGGATGTCGATAGCACGCCTGGTGTTGCCGCCAAAACCAGCGTTAAAGAGGCCTGTTGGGTCCTCAAGTGCAGCTCCCTTCGCAAAGGTCAGCTTGACTTTGTCTTTGTAGGTCTCGCCGGTGCAGATCATTCCGTCGTGGGACCATACGGGAACGCCCACCGGGTTCGACGGCTTCCGCCATTTCACTTCCTCGACCACGTCGGGATTGGCCTGCTTGATCAAGGCGCGGAGTTGGGAGAGCGTATTGCCTCTCCAGTCGCCGGACTCCTTGAATCTCTTGTCTGTCATCTGAGATAGAAGCTTTCTAGTTTCGACGTTCTCTGTTGTTGATGGTGCTTTTTTTCTGCCGTAAACGAGGTTAGGCCGTCAAGCCCTTCGTCTGCGTGCAGAAGCCGGTTATGCCGCGCAAGCGGCTATAATCCGTGGTGGCCGTTAATTTCCTCCTCGTTTAAGAGTAGGAACTGGGCGGCATTCCCGTAGAAGATGGCCCGCTTTTGCTCCTCACTAAGGAACGGCACCGCTTCAATTCGCTCGATGATAGGACCGATCGGCATGTTATCGCTACCAAACATAATGCGGTCTCCAAGCCCTGCGTCTAAAACGGCGCGCAGCACTGCTTCATGCATCTCCTGTGGCATGATCGAGTTGATGATGGACATTTCGGCGTAGACGTTTGGATAGGCGTGCATGAGTGCGATGGCCTCTTCTACGTAATCCCAGCCAGGCGCGTGCATGAGCCAGATTCGGATATCCGGATGGCGCTGCAGGATCGGGACGAGCAATGACGGATCACCCAGATCGTCGTTGAAGTGCGGACAGCATCCCTCAGTACGCCCCTGGGGGGGCGGACCCCGGCCGACATGTACGCCCACGGGGATGTCCAATTCTTCAGCCAGTTCCCAATAGGACGCCAAGCGCCGATCAGTCGGTGGAATTCCATAGTAGACATAGATCAATTCACCCATTGTCCGCAGCCGACCGGACTCGTACTGGTCGCGCAGCCAATCAAGGCTGGGCCAGCCGTCGCCTTCCTCGAAGCACGGGTCCATCTTGGGAAAACGCCCCTCGTAGCACGGGAAGGCCGGACCAACTTGAAAGCGTGCCGGCGGGTTTTCATGTCGATGTACTCTCGCGGAATCATCGACCGAAAGGACCGAGAGGACCACGCCGTGCGTCTCGAGTCCCTGGAGCACGCCTTCCCAATCTTGCATCGACGTGCCTCTGTCGGCATGCAGGTGCATGTCGATGATCGGGCCTTCGTATGGCGTGGATAGCGATTGGGCAAACCCCGGATTGGGAAGGAACCTCGACAGTAGTAAAAGGAAGAGAAGTCTAGCCATGCACAAGCTTCTTAAAAGTGTTGCGTTCACGCCGCCGAGCGCCTGATTATACTGCTCAATCCGTGCAGAATCCGTCTCTTCCTGGCGGAGAGAAGTGTCCGTAGGTCAGGTGGTTGACCCGAATTCCCGGAATCCCGTTGGCGACGGGCCACTGCTTTTCGCAGCATTATCGCCGAGTGCGACCAACCCCGCGTGGTATCTTTAGGGCTCCCGAAAAACACCTGAAAACGCCCCGCAATGCCCCGTTACCCTGAGGTTGAGAACTTCGATCACCCTTCCGTAGAGGAGGCGGTGCTGGAGCGATGGCAGCATGATAAGACGTTCGAGCAGAGCCTAGAAATCCGGGAAGGAGCCCCACACTTCGTCTTCTACGAAGGTCCGCCTACGGCCAACGGTAAGCCGGGCATCCACCACGTCATCTCGCGGACGATCAAGGACCTCTTCTGCCGCTACAAGACGATGAAGGGGTTCCGCGTGGACCGCAAAGCAGGCTGGGACACGCACGGTCTGCCGGTCGAGATCGAGGTGGAGAAAGAGCTTGGCCTAGAAGGGCGGCACATGGTGGAGGACTACGGCGTCGCCGAGTACAACGCGAAGTGCCGCGAGAGCGTGCTTCGCTACAAAGACCTGTGGGACACGCTGACGGTCCGCATGGGCTACTGGGTGGATCTCTCCGATCCGTACATCACGTTCAAGAACGAATACATCGAGAGCGTCTGGAATCTGCTCCAGCGCATCCACGAGAAAGGCTACCTCTACCAGGGCCACAAAATCCAGTGGTACAGTCCGGCCAACGGCACCGTGCTGTCGTCTCACGAAGTCTCGCTGGGCTACAAGGAGGTGCAGGATGTCTCGATTGTCACGCGTGCGAAGCTGATCGGCGAGGACAACACGTACCTCCTCGCCTGGACGACCACGCCATGGACGATTCCTTCGACCGCTGCGATGGCTGTGGGAGAAAAGATCGACTACGTCAAGGCGAAGCAGACGAAGGAGGACGGCACGGCGGAGTTTCTGATTTTGGCCGCTTCTCGTACAGAGGCGACGCTCAAAGGCGACTACGAAGTCGTCGAGGAAATGACGGGTGCTGATCTCGTTGGCAAGCGTTACGAGCCGATGTGGCCGACGTTTGCGGAGGAGTTGGGCGCGGATGCTGCATGGAAGATTGTAGCAGCGAACTACGTAACGACCGAGGACGGAACGGGCATCGTCCACACCGCGCCAGCTTTTGGCGCAGACGACTTTGCAACAGGGCAGAAGCACGACTTGCCGGTGCTCAATCCCGTCGAACCTGATGGGAAGTTTACCGACGACTTCGGCGACATTGGCGGAATGTGGTTCAAGGATGCGGATCGGCCCATTATCCGCGATCTCACAACGCGCGGGCTGCTCTACCGCGAGGATTCCTACATCCACAACTACCCGCATGATTGGCGCAAGGGCACGCCGCTGATCTCGTATCCCGTCGATAGCTGGTTTGTCCGAACGACGGCGATCAAGGACAAACTGGTAGATCTCAACAAAACGATTAACTGGCAGCCTGATGGTATTGGCACCGGGCGATTTGGTCAGTGGCTGGAGGGCAACGTCGACTGGGCATTATCGCGTTCGCGCTATTGGGGTACGCCTCTCCCAATCTGGGTCGAAGACGGCAACCCCGAGAGCATTCAGGTCATCGGTTCAATCCACGAACTGCTCGAAAAGTGCGGCGGTTCTTCCCCCGACGAAGCCATCAATCCGGCGACGGGAGAATTGGATTTGCACCGCCCGTACGTGGACGCCATGACATGGACCGGGCCGAATGGCGGAACGATGCGCCGCGTTGAAGACCTCATCGACGTGTGGTTCGATTCAGGCGCGATGCCGTTTGCTCAATGGCACTATCCCTTCGAGAACGAGGAGATGTTCCGCGCCAACTTCCCGGCCGATTTCATCGCCGAGGGCGTCGACCAAACGCGCGGCTGGTTCTACACGATGCACGCGATTGCCGCGCTGCTTGAGGACTCGGTGGCGTACAACAACGTCGTGGTGAATGGCCTCGTGCTGGATGCCGACGGCGCAAAGATGTCGAAATCAGTCGGCAATACGGTCGATCCATTCAAGGCTATTGATGAGCATGGCGTGGATCCGATCCGTTGGAGCATGATGGCGTCAAGTCCTCCATGGGAAAACCTGCGCTACTCGGATGATGCGATTGTTGAGACTCGGCGCAAGGTCTTCGGCACGCTGGTCAACGCCTACAAGTTC
>JBBKWZ010000129.1:0-5120 GCA_037969195.1 Rubricoccaceae bacterium
TCACCGTGGACGCGACCATCAACCCCGACTTTGGCCAGGTTGACGCGGATCCGGCAGAACTGAACCTCTCAACATTCGAGACTTTCTTCTCGGAGCGCCGACCTTTCTTTCTTGAAGGCACGCAGATTTTCGATTACACGTACGGAAGTGGAGACGGCGCGCTCCTTTACACGCGGCGAATTGGGGCTTCCGCTCCCATTATTGGTGCGACGAAGATTTCGGGTCGCCTACCAGGCGGAACCTCGTTCGGGCTCCTGGCCGCCTCCACCGGCGACGATTTCGACCCAACGCGTTGGTATGGTGTAGCGCGTGTCAAGCAGCAGTTCGGGAATCAGGACTACATCGCAGGCGGGATAACCGGATTTTCCCATAACCCGGAATCGGGCGAAGCAGGCTCGCGATCCCTCGTCGGTGGTGCGGATTGGCGTTACCTAGTTGGCAGCAGTGAAGCCTGGGTTTTTGAAGGGACACTTACTGGTTCGATCCAAACCCAGACTAACTCAGCGATCGGCGATCCCACGCAACGCGGCTACGCGCTCTACCTCGGATTCGATAAGGTCCGCGGCTTTTTCACCCCCGGGAGTGGCTTTCGGATCTATTCCGATCAGTTCCAGATGAACGACGTAGGTCGGTTCCGCCAGAACAACCTGATCCAAGGCCGACTCGGAAGCAATCTCCTCTGGAACAGCGGGAACCCCATCGGTCCGTTCCGGAGGATAAATACGGGCGGATTCGTTGATCAGAACTGGAGCTACAACGACGGATTGAACCGCGGGCTCGGTATCAATCTGTTTAACAACGGGGAATTCAACAGCTTTCAACAGATCAGCCTATCCGCGTGGGCTGATGGAATTGGCGGATACGACGTGCGTGAAACGCGTGGCCTCGGCCCATTCAAGAACCTTTTTACAACGGGGTTTGGTTTTGACTACAGGACCGATGGACGCCGAAGATTTGTGTTCTCCCCAGAAGTGGACTTCCGCTTCAGCGAAGGAGGTGGAAACGGCATTTCCCTTGAGGGCGATGTTGAATGGAGTGTGAGCGACCGCGTTCGATTCTCGGTGAACGCAGATGTCGGCTTTGAGGATAACTTTACTGCGTGGGCCGCCAATGAAGGTTTCGTTCGGAGGACTGATGGCCTCTACATTGGTAGAGCGGCCAACACGCCCGATGCTCTGGGCACAAACGATCTGTTCCGGCTCGATCTTACCGATGGCGAGATCTCCGCCTTGTTGGATGGTGTCGGTGAATATTCCGGAGGAGCAGGGGTACCGGGCGCAACAGGCTACTACGCCCCTGTATTCGGATCGCGTGATACCCGGTCATTCGATATCTCAACGCGTACCAACGTCATCTTTAGTCCGAATCTCTCGCTACAATTTTACGGGCAGCTTTTCACTGCGCGCGGACATCTCGACGACTTTCAGCTTCTTGCATCCCCAGACGAATTGCGTCCGCTCGACGCCTACCCAAAACGGCGTGATTTCTCGTTTCACTCCCTCAACGCAAATGTGGTCTTGCGTTGGGAATACCGCCCGGGGTCAACACTTTTCGTTGTCTGGACGCAAGCCCGAAACGAAGGAACAGGCGAGGAGCTTCTTTTGGATGGAGGACTTGTCCCGCCTTCGCCGTATGACGTGAGCACGGGCAGCCAGGTCTCGGATACGTTCTCCATTTTCCCCCAGAACGCATTCCTGGTCAAGTTGAGCTACTTGCTCATGCGCTAGGACGGAGGTCCCCTAACCCTCGATTTCCGTCACGAGTTGGATCTCTCGAAGTACGCCCTGAACGCGGAAGCACTCGAAGAAGTCACCTTGGTACACGAGGTCCTTTCCACTCGTATGCACCGTCCAGGCGTGTTTCTCCGCGCGCTGCTCGCTACACCCCGTCGCCTTCATCAGCTGGAGAATGACATCCTCAAATGTGTGGACGTCATCGTCGTAGAGGATCACACGCCAAGGCGTCTGCACTGACGTGTCCTCGGTTGTCTCCGTAACAACACCAGGGTCGGCGACTGCCGGCCCGGTATCGGCGAAGGTCAATGCAAAGTCAGACATGGCGCCGGAACGCAGTATCGGCGGTTTGGCTAAGCGGCGGGAGTGGTTTCCAATTCGGAGATTTCGACAACGAAGTCTTCCATCACCGAGTTCGCGAGCAACTGTTCGCATGTTTTAGCGGCTACCTGCTCAGCCTCAATCGCGCTTCCCACGTCAATCAGCATCTCGATGTGTTTTCCCGCGCGTACTTGGGCTACAGAGGCATGGCCCAGATCGTGCAGGGCGTGCTGCATTGCCCTGCCCTGTGGGTCCAGGATGGAGGGACGAAGTGTAATCGTGACGTTTGCTTTGAACATGGAAAACAGCCCGTTTCCGGCCAGTTAGTGGTCGAGCGCGATATCGGCGTCAGTTTCACTTTCCTTCCCGAGAACCACGCGGACGGCCCACAGAACTGCACCGCCGATTCCAAGCAAAAGATACACGACCGCGCTAATTAGCAGGCCGGGCCCGTGCAGGAACAACACGAGAAGAAGTGCGACCGTAAAGGCCACGAACCGCCACGGGCGCTTTCGTAGGGAGCTGCGGTTAGGTTGAGGTGGAGCGGCAAACCGTATGGGCGAGACCATCAGGCCTGCCAAAAGAATCGTCAGCGGTATGAGGATGGAGAGCCGACCATTGTCGAGCCACGAAAACAAGGCGTCATCGTGAAAAGTCAGGATGAAGGCCACGATTGTGCCGGCCATTGCAGGAATCGGCAGGCCTACAAAGAAATCAGATTTCTCGACGTGCGGAAGCGTGTTGAAGCGTGCGAGGCGAACGGCGCCTGTGATAGCCGGTAGCGCAGCGAGGAACGCGCCAAAAGGAAATTCCTTCAACCCAAACTCGTAGAGCAGGAACGATGGAGCCACGCCAAACGAAACGATGTCGCAGAGTGAGTCGAGTTCGACGCCGAAGGAAGAGTCAACTCTAGCCAGACGGGCTATCATACCATCCAACAGGTCGAAGAACGCCGCAAAGACAATGAACCAGGCCGCGACTTCTAGATTACCCTGGCTCGCCTGGATGATGGAAAAGAACCCGCTGAGGAGGTTTCCGAGAGTAAAAAACGACGGAACGACAACTCTCGGGATCGGCGGTGGACGCCGTCCTCGACGCCGTCGACGGTGACGAAGCTCAGGCTGGCTGCTCGTTGGGATAGGATCGGTCCACTCCATTACTCAGAATGTACGGCTGCCGCCCCATTCTCTTCAGCCACGACTGCAGCAGACGGCAGGAGACCGATGACGGTGATGCCTGCCTGGACGCGCTGCCCAATCTCCACGTCGAACTGGATGTGTGGCGGTACAATAACATCCATGCGAGAACCGAACTTTACGATGCCGAAGCGATCCCCAGCCTTCACGTGATCTCCAGGCCGAGGGTAATAGATAATGCGTCGGGCAACGGCACCCGCAATCTGTTTGAAAAGAATTGGCGTCCCACTAGGATGCACCAATCCAATCTCGCTCCGCTCGTTCTTTTCGCTCGCTTTAGGATGCCACGCGACCAGATACTCGCCTGGCACGTAGCGATCATATTCGACAGTGCCGTCGGCCGGAATTCTGTTTACGTGGACGTTCAGAGGCGAAAGGAATATCGAAAGACGTCGAACGGGTCCTTTGATATAAATAGAATCGGTCTCTTCCACGACTTCCAGAACTTTCCCGTCAGCCGGCGCCAGAAGAAGCGCTGACGTATCCGAAGGCGAGACTCGAGTCGGATCGCGAAAAAACCAAACAGTGAAGCCTAGTACAAAGACTCCCAATGCCGCCAGAAGCAATCCAACGCCTCCCAGTATCAGCCCTACGGCAACAAGGACGGTGGCGACAACGGCAGCAGCTGCAATGAGTGGGAATCCTTCGGGAGCCAATTGGATATTGGGTGATGATGAAACACATTGTCAACGACCACGACCGTGGGGCTCGTTCCCTCTCCCCGCTAAACGCAAAAAAGTCCAGCCACAAAAAAGAGGAAGCCCACCGAAGTGAACTTCCTCTATTGCAGCTTTGACGCCAGGAAACGTTCCATATCAACTGGCCGCGGCCGGGCGGCCGCGTAGCGTGTTCGGTCGCCCGAAACCAGAAGACGGTTTCGATTCCGTTCTCAGCAATCCGGCAGATGCCGTCATGCTTGCAGCTGGTTACGCTTTCCAAAACGATGCGTGCCGAAACACGTACCGATTGTATTGGATCTCGCAGCTTCAGCTTCTGAACTACAACCGGGTTCCCCCAATCGTTGCCCTCCACCGAGGCACTACACAGACCGTACTTTCATCCTTACAGCACCATCAATGTTCTTCCGATGCGGGATCGGTTGAACCAAGATGGCTTGCAAGCTTGCGCTTGCTGGACCCTGACGCTCAACGAGCTAAATATCTGCCGAAGCGGATATTATGCATCGGAGCACACGCAGCGTTCATGACACGTCTCTGTCGGTTCCGAAGAACCTCCTTCCGAGGAAGAAGACACTCCGAAGAGTTTCTACAGAGGAAGCCAATCGCGCCTGTTCCTCCCGAGGGAGATCATGATCCTGCCATGAGGAGACCTCATGCAGCCTGGAAAACTCAGTCGCGTCAAAGAGCGGTGTCCGCAAGAACCGAAGTTCTCTTGGACGATGCCTTCCGAGACCGAAGTCTCTTCCGGCGGTGCCCTTCCGAGCCGAAGCTCTTTCAGGCGGTGTCTTCCAGAACCGAAGTTCCTTCCGACGGTGCCCTTCCGAACCGAAGCTCTTTCAGGCGGTGTCTTCCAGAACCGAAGTTCCTTCCGACGGTGCCCTTCCGAACCGAAGCTCTTTCAGACGGTGTCCGCTAGAACCGAAGCTCCATTGGACGGGGCGTTGACAACGTTGCCGCTGTCAAACGCTGAAGCAATAAACGGGAGACAAAGCCTGGAAGTCAAGGCAAGCGATCGATTTGTTGTCCACTTATCCACTCGTATCCACAGCTAGGTTGAGCAACTCTGCACAGCGCCAGCCGACCTAACTATCGCCAAACAAGAAAGGCCCGTCTTACGGGACGGGCCTTTCGTAGCGCGACTGAATTGATGCCGGACGCTACATCCGGTCAGCTTCAGGCGGCATGAGGTA
>JBBKWZ010000130.1:0-3230 GCA_037969195.1 Rubricoccaceae bacterium
AGAGGCCCCGCTCCACTCTCGCCCTGCATCATGGCCGCCCAATAGTCAGCAACATTGAGACCTATAGGCGTCAGCGCGCCGAGGCCGGTTACGACAACGCGATTGTCGGGAGAAAATGGCATGGGCAGTTAGTCGGGCGGAGGTGGGCGATGTACGCGCGACCAAGCGAGGGGATGCAATTCGCTGTCGGCGCGACCGGCGCGATACAAAAGCGGCGGCATACCTCAACAGGCACACCGCCGATTAGAGCCGGGATAGTAAATCAGGCGCCCGCCTTCTCTTGGATGTAAGTGATGGCGTCGCCGACGGTGGCGATCTTTTCAGCGTCCTCATCAGGGATCGTCAGGTCGAAATCCTTTTCGAATTCCATGATTAGCTCGACCGTATCGAGCGAGTCTGCGCCGAGGTCGTTGGTGAAGGATGCTTCAGGCTTGATGTCACCTTCGTCCACGCCAAGTTTTTCAACAATGATGGCGGTGACGCGGGCTGCTAGATCGTTTCCGTTCGACATGATGGGTCGGGTGGGAGAAGGGTTTGTGAGGCGCGCAGATTTCAAGGCAAGTAATCCGCAGGCAGAGTGAAAGCTACGGAAAAACGGACGTAACGTGCAATGAAGCCAGTGCCCGGCTTTGCCCGAAGACGCGGCTAAGATGCAGCGCCCGATGGAACCGTGCGGCAACAGGCGACTATTTTGTGTTGCTCTGGCAAAAACACACTAGTAAGTAGATCGAACGCTAAATCATGGCCTACCTCTTCACGTCGGAATCTGTATCCGAGGGACACCCAGACAAGGTTTCAGATCAGATCTCGGACGCGCTTCTTGATGCCTTCCTGGCGCAGGATCCGAACAGCCGCTGCGCTATCGAAACGCTCTGCACGACCGGTCTTGTTGTGGTTTCGGGTGAGGTGACGACTGAAGCCTACGTGGACGTTCAGGAAGTCGTGCGCAAAACGATCACACGGATTGGCTACACGGATCCCACGTTGCAGTTCGACGCACAGTCGTGCGGCGTGCTCACATCCATCCACTCGCAAAGCGCAGATATCGCGCAAGGTGTTGACGACGACAAGGGCCTTCACGTAGAACAAGGCGCGGGCGATCAGGGGATGATGTTCGGCTACGCTTGCTCCGAGACCGATGAGCACATGCCGCTTGCGCTGATGACTGCGCATGAGATCGTCCGGCGACTCGCTGAGATTCGGCATGCCGGCGACGCGATGACCTACCTCCGCCCGGATGCGAAGAGCCAGGTGACGGTGGAGTATGAGGACGACCGTAAGACTGTCCGTCGCATTCACACGATTGTGGTTTCTACGCAACACGATGCCAACGTGGAAATCGAGCAGATTAAAACGGACGTTCAACGCCACGTTCTCCCCAGCCTTCAACACGCCCATCTCATAGACGAGAATCTAATCCTCCATGTCAACCCAACCGGACGTTTCGTAATCGGCGGGCCGCACGGAGACACGGGCCTTACGGGTCGCAAGATCATTGTGGATACCTACGGTGGGAAGGGCGCGCACGGCGGTGGTGCCTTCTCAGGAAAGGATTCCAGCAAAGTGGACCGTTCGGCCGCGTACGCATCGCGGCACGTTGCCAAGAACCTCGTTGCCGCAGGTCTCGCGGACGAAGTCCTCGTTCAAGTCGCCTACGCGATTGGCGTCGCCAAGCCTGTTTCCATTGACGTGAATAGTTATGGAACGGGCGTCGTTTCAGATGAGCGACTCGCCGAGATCATCACAGAAACGTTCGACCTCCGCCCGCGTGCGATTATCGAACGCCTGAAGCTGACGCAGCCGGGCTTCGAACAGACTGCTGCCCACGGACACTTCGGGCGCGACGAGTTCACCTGGGAGCAGCTCGACCACGTCGAAGCGCTCAAGGAAGCCGCGTCACAGATCGCCTAGAGCCACCCCAACTTTTTAACCCATCAACATTAAACCTGTAACCACTGAAATGGACCACAAAGAAGGACAATACAAAGTCGCCGACCTGAGCCTTGCAGCCGCTGGCCGCATGCGCATGGAGTGGGCGGAAAGCCGGATGCCCGTGCTCATGAGGCTCCGCGAGGAGTACAGCAAAACCCAGCCATTTGCCGGCTACAAAATCACTGGTTGCCTTCACGTCACGAAGGAGACGGCTGTCTTGATCGAGACGCTGGCCGCCTGTGGCGCTGAAGTCGCGTGGAGTGGCTGCAACCCGCTTTCCACCAATGACTCAGTCGCAGCGGCTCTCGCCGAGGCTGGTATCCAGATCTACGCGTGGTACGGCCAGAACACCGAGGACTTCTACTGGTGCATCGACCGGACCATCGACAAAACGCCGCACACAACGCTGGATGACGGCGCCGATCTGATCTTCCGCGTCCACAGCACCTTCCCTGAGAAGATGGCGGACATCATCGGCGGCTCGGAAGAAACCACGACGGGCGTTCACCGCCTCCGTGCAATGGCAGCCGACGGCAAGCTGGGCTACCCGGTCTACGCCGTGAACGACGCCGAGACCAAGTGGGACTTCGACAACGTCTACGGAACGGGGCAGTCCACGTTGGACGGCATTCTCCGCGCCTCGTCTGTGCTTCTAGCAGGCAAGAACTTCGTCGTCGCTGGCTACGGCCATTGTGGTCGTGGCGTTGCGATGCGCGCCAAGGGCATGGGTGCGAACGTAATCGTGACGGAAGTCAAGGCGACTGCAGCGCTCAAGGCCACGCTCGAAGGCATGCGCGTGATGACGATGGAAGAAGCTGCCAAGGTGGGCGACATCTTCGTGACCGCCACGGGCATGAAGGACATCATCCGCGGCGAGCACTTCATCTCCATGAAGGAGGGCGCCATCATTTGCAACACGGGTCACTACGACGTGGAACTCAATCTTGGTGAGTTGGCCGAGCTATCGACCGACGCCCGCATGATCCGCGACGACAACCGCGAGTACACGCTGGAGAACGGGCGCAAGGTCTACGTTCTGGCTGATGGCCGCCTAGTCAACCTCGCGGCGGCCGAAGGCCATCCGAGCGAAGTGATGGATATGAGCTTCGCCAACCAGTTCCAGGCGCACCTCGCGCTGATCAAGGCACACAAGGCTGGCGAGAAGCTCGAAAACACGGTCATCGACCTGCCTGTGGAACTCGACCAGGAGATCGCGCAGATGAAACTCGAAACGATGGGCCTCAGCCTCGATGTTCTCACCGACGAGCAGATCGTCTACGCAACGGACTACTCCGCGG
>JBBKWZ010000131.1:0-3408 GCA_037969195.1 Rubricoccaceae bacterium
CGTCACACGCCGTTCTTCAAGGGCTACCGCCCTCAATTTTACTTCCGCACGACAGACGTGACGGGCGACATCGAGTTGAACGAAGGCGTTGAGATGATCATGCCGGGCGACAACACGCAATTCAAGGTGAAGCTGATCCAGCCAGTAGCGATGGAGGATGGCCTGCGCTTCGCGATACGCGAAGGCGGCCGCACTGTCGGCGCGGGCGTGGTCTCCAAGATTCTCGACTAAACATTCCGGGGGCGGGAAGCCGCCTTCCGGTATACGGGCGTAGCTCAATTGGCAGAGCAGCGGTCTCCAAAACCGCAGGCTGCAGGTTCGAGTCCTGCCGCCCGTGCTCTTCCGAGCTAGACGCCTTCTCACTCAAAGCAAGTACACCGATCTGATGGCGACACAAACGACCGAATCTGCCCCGCAGACAGTTCCCGGAGGGAAAGCTGTCGGATATGTAACCGAGGTTCGCAAGGAAATGAGGAAGGTCAGCTGGCCTGCACGCCACGAACTCCTCAACAACACGGTCCTGACTCTCGTTGTCTCGCTGGTCATCGCTCTCTTCATTTTCTTCTCCGACCAGATCATCAGCAAGGCTCTTGCCTTTATTTACAGCTGATTTTGGCCCGCGCGGCTTCAAGTTGAATCCCTCACCAATGGCAATCCCCAAAACTCCGGTTCGCAAGTGGTACGTCCTGCGCACCTTCTCTGGCCACGAGAAAAAGGTGAAGGAGTACCTGGAGAGAGAAGTGGACCGTCTCGATATGGTGGAGAAGCTTGCTCAGGTGCTGATTCCCACCGAGACTGTATTCGAAATGCGAGGCGGAAAGAAGAAGACGCGTGAGAAAACTTTTTTCCCCGGCTACATCCTGATTGAAGCCATTGTCGATCCGTACCTCAAAGAGGTGATCGCGTCGGCTCCGTCCACGTTGGGATTCCTCGGCGCTGGCGGCCAGCCTACACCACTTCGGCCGGACGAGGTCAATAGGATCCTCGGCAAAATGGACGAGACCGCAGCCGCTGGCGAACAGCCCGAAATTCCTTTCAAGGAAGGCGATCCCGTCAAGGTAGTGGATGGACCGTTTAACAATTTTACAGGCCTTGTTGAGGAGGTTTACCCGGACAAGATGAAGGTTCGCGTGATGGTCTCAATTTTTGGTCGCAAAACACCGCTCGAGATGGACTACCTCCAGGTCGAGCACGAGCAGTAACTGTTCTTTATCCCTTGTTCTTTTGTGGCGGCAGCGTGAATTCATTTCCGCCGTGCCCAAAACACGAATCACAACACTCTTTCACCAGTTAGCGGGAGTTCTGGATTACACGGAACGATTGCACCGCACTTCTTTATGGCGAAGAAAGTAGACGGCTTTATTAAGCTTCAAATCAAGGCCGGTCAGGCTAGCCCCGCTCCACCAATTGGGCCTGCGCTGGGTCAACATGGCGTGAACATCATGGAATTCTGCAAAGCCTTCAATGCGGCTACGCAGGACAAGATGGGGCTCGTGATTCCCGTCGTCATTACGGTTTTTGTTGATAAGAGCTTCAGCTTCATCACCAAGAGCCCACCTGCCGCGGTCTTGCTGTTAAAAGCCGCGAAGCTAAAGAAAGGTGCGGCTGATCCGTTGCGCGAAAAGGTTGCCTCGGTGACGTGGGAGCAGTGCAAGGAGATCGCCGAACAAAAGAAGGTGGACCTCAATGCAAACGACGTGGAGAACGCAGCGCGAATGATCGCTGGAACTGCGCGCTCGATGGGTATCACCGTAAGTGGGGCGCCTTCCTAAATGCGAGAGTAAGGGAGGGAGACACGTTCTCCTCACCTTTGACCGTTTCAATTACATCAGCGGGAGTCTGTTTTAGTTCGGACGTTTGCACCGCAAAGCCAACCCAATCATGGCAAAAAGAGGAAAACGATACCGCGAAGCGATCGCACTCATCGAGTCTGCGTCTGCGGAGAATGGCGGACACTTATCGCTGGAGACAGCGGCATCGCTTATCAAGCAAACGTCCAAGGCCAAGTTTGACGAGTCCGTCGACATCGACATCCGCCTAGGTGTTGATCCACGGCACGCGGATCAGATGGTTCGTGGGTCGGTTGCTCTGCCGCATGGCACTGGCAAGACTGTTCGGGTTCTCGTTCTTACGAACGAAGGCAAACAAGCTGAGGCTCGCGACGCGGGCGCAGACTTGGTTGGCCTCGACGACTTTGTAGACAAGATTCAGAACGAGGGTTTTACAGACTTCGATGTGTTGATCGCGTCTCCAGACGTGATGCCCAAAATTGGCCTGCTCGGTCGTGTTCTTGGTCCCCGTGGGCTGATGCCAAATCCGAAAAGTGGGACTGTCACAAACGACATTGCTGAAGCGGTTGAAGCTGTAAAAGCGGGCCGAATTGACTTCCGCGTTGACAAAGCTGGCATTTTGCATACCGCAATTGGGAAGTGCTCGTTCTCGGAGCAGCAAATTCATGAGAACGCTCATGCGTTTCTCCGCGAAGTTATGCGCCTCCGGCCGGCGTCCGCGAAGGGCACCTACGTGCGCTCCGTAACCCTCTCTACGACTATGGGACCTCCTGTGCCAGTCGATCGAAACGTCGCCGTCAGCGCTGTCCGATAGAGACGCCTCCATCGCCCGCACCCATTTTAGACGAATCCAGTTATGCCCCTCACTAAAGAACAAAAGCGTGAGCAAGTTGCGGCAATCGCCAATGAGCTTGACGCCTACAACACCATTTATCTGACCGACTACATCGGGCTAACCGTGGAGGAGGTGACGAAGCTCCGCCGCGCTTTCCGCGATGCAGGCGTAGAGTACAAGGTGTTCAAGAACACCATGATCCGCCGCGCTCTGGAGAATAAAGGGGGATTCGACGAATTGTATGGGCAGCTTAGCGGACCAACCGCGATGGCCTTTACAAACGATCCCGCTGGACCCGCAAAAGTCATCAAGAAGTTTCTCGGGCAGGTTGACAAAGGTCTTCCTCGCTTCAAAGGAGCCTTTATTAATGGGGACATTTTCGACGAGAACCAGCTCGACATGTTGTCGGCTCTCAGAAGCCGTGACGAGCTGTTGGGCGATGTCATGGGTCTTCTCATGGCTCCAATTTCGAATGTGATCGGTGGACTTCAAGCGCAGGGATCAAATCTCGTTGGCGCTGTGAAGGCAATTGCCGAGCAGGCTGAAGCGTAGATCAACCCTTTTGCTGAGCCGGATCCCGGCGAAGCGTCATTAACCAATACTTACCCATAAGAGCAGCGCAGCGCTGAACAGCCAAATCGGGCTTGGAAGCGCAAAGACCGCCGCCGGAACCAACCAAAACCATGGCTGACATCACAAAACTCGCAGAACAACTCGTAGGCCTCACGATCAAAGAGGCTAACGAGCTCGCTACTCTCCTCGAAGAAGAGCACGGTATTAAGC
>JBBKWZ010000132.1:0-10717 GCA_037969195.1 Rubricoccaceae bacterium
ATGCGATCCAGCACGTCAAATCCACTCAGCTCGGGCAGTTGGATATCCAGAAAAAGCAGGTCGATCTCCTCACTGGCAAGAACATCCAGGGCTTGCACGCCATCCACAGCCTCGCCAACTAGCTCGATCCGCTCCTCCTCGATAAAAGGTTGAAGAAGCTTCTTTAAGCGTTGTCGGGCAGGTGCCTCATCATCAACTACGAGCGTTCGAAGAACTGACATGGTTTCGAGGTTAGGTGATGGGTTCCTTGGTCGGAAGCAGTAGCCGGACGACGGTTCCGCGATCCGGATCGCTTGTCATATCGAGCAGGTCTGTCCGGCCGTAGAGCTGTTCAAGTCGGTCAGAGACGTTGCGCAGTCCAATGCCGAAAAACGCGGCTGTCGATTCATCCGGCGCGTTGTCCAGAGAAGTCCTATTCGTATCGGCAAAAAGAGCTGGAATTCCAACCCCAGTGTCTGAGACCTCGATCTCCACGCTCCCGTCCTCACTTCGGCGACTCGACAGCCGGACAACGCCACCATCCCGCTTCCGCTCGATTCCATGCTTGACAGCATTCTCTACAAGTGTCTGCACGACGAAGGCCGGTACTGATATGCCGTCCAACGACTCGTCCAATGCTTCCTCAACAACAAGCTTGGCACCGAATCGGGCCTGTTCGATGCGGAGGTATTGCCGTACAAGTCGTAGCTCCTCGCTAAGCGGGACGAAGGTTCGGCTCCCGGTTTGCAAAACGTAACGGAACAGGCCTGCGAGCTGCTGAACCGTATCCTCGGCCTCTTCGGGCTTCTCTTCGATGAGCGCGGCTATCGTATTCAGCGCATTGAACAGGAAATGCGGGTTGATCTGTGCTCGCAACGCGGCGAGTTGAGCCTCGGCGCTTTCTCTGACCAAGGCCTTCTCGCGTTCAATAAGTCCGAGCCTTTCCGTTGCCACAGCGAGTTGGCCGCACAATGCTTTGAGCATCTCTACATCCTCAAGGTTATACACCGCGCGACGGCTCGCTTTCCGCCCCAGAACGAGCACGCCAACTGGCTCACCTCGCCCACTGGAAACGGGCACGACGAGGGCTACCCCAAACTTGCGCAGAATCGCTACATCGGATTCTGCGAGTGCAAAATCGTTGAGCTCGGAATTGATTGACCATACGCGGTCGTTCTCCTGCAACTGAGACCAGATCCCAGAAAGTTCAACGCGCGTGAAATAAGGCGGTTCAGGTTTGTAGGTCGCGTTGACCCAATGATCTGACGTCGCCCCCATTCCCGCCCGAAGAAAAAGGACACCCGAACGAGTGTCGAGCGCTTCGCCAATTACAAGAATGGATTCGACGACGAGCCTTTCCGCATCCAGAATAGTTCGGACGCGATCTCCAAACTGATTCAACTGCTGGCGAGCACGCTCCCTGTCCGTCTTGAACCGATCCCCCAAGACATTGCGCAAGGGCCGAGCGATGCGATCCACGACGATCAAGAGCACGATTACCCACGTGCCCAGAAGTACCAGATTGCGAGGGCCTTCGGTGGGACTCACGACGTCGAAGGCCGCTAGTCCGCCAACAAAGGCAAAGAAAATGAGCCCCAATGCGGCCGCATAGGCGAATCCCCTGGTGAGCACGTAGCTGAACCGCCCGTATCGCAGGGATGCCAATGAGACGAGCGTTACCGGCGCGACCGAGAAAAGCTGCAAAAGCACGATAATGCCTCCTGCTGCCGCGTCGTCCTCGCCAGCCAATTCGGGAAATACACCAAACACATACAGCGCGCCGACCACGGCTAGAATGAGCACGCCGGCGCTTCCGAAGCGGCTCCATCCCGGCGCGGGATGCGCCTCCTCCAGCGCCGAACTTATCCACGGGGCGACCAGCATCAGGCTTGTTGCAGCCGCGACGTAGATGCAGACGTAAAACAGAATCGGTGTTGTGAGTGCATCTGGTGGTATTGGGCCTAGACTGCCTCGCACGGTTGCTACGAGTACGGCCGCACCCAGCACAACTGGCGGCGCATACATCACAACCCGCCACCCCCGCGTTGCCCGCTTGGCCGTTCCAGCATCGTACAGAATGTGTCGAAGGAGAAGTGCGGGGAACAGAAGCCAGCCCGAGAGACTGACCAGGGTTAGGGTCTCAAACACTACACCTATCACCGGCGATACCAACTCTGGCGGTCCCGCGATAGTGACAATCAGAAACCGAACGAGTGTCCCGCCAACCCACACCAATGCCGCACCGATCAGAATGGATGAACTCAGTGCGCGACCACTACGAATGGCCAGAGGCACGACGATCAGCAATGCTAGCACATGCAAAAAGGTCACGAGTGCATAGCCCCATCCTGAGGCAACCCAAAGCGAGCCACTTAGTGGATAGAGAAATGTGGGATAGCGTGTAATCTCGATTTCAAACAGGCGTCCTTCATCAGCCTGGGTAACCTCATACGCCAGCGTCGCCCCGGCCGAGCGCTCGACAATGCGCTTAATGTCGTCGGCCATGAAGTACTGTTGGAAATCAAGTTGGAACAGCGTCGCGCCTTCTCGCAGCCCCTGTTGATAAGCCGTTCCACGCGGATCGACATAGACGGCTTCAATTTCCCCATCGCGATCCTGCCACCGGACCCAGTCAAACCCCCGAGGTGGAAGTTGCGACGAAGGAATATCGAACACGCGCACAAACGCGACGCCATCGACCACCAAACGGCCAAAGGGAAGCAGTGCGAGTATCGGGACGAGCAGGAGCAGGACGCGAAGGGCCCACACTGCTCGCGGATGAAGCGCCATAGTCTTTTGAATGACTGGGAGCGCAATCTAGGGCGGGTGAGGAAACGTCGGAAGGGTTAAACCAGGCGCACTCGTAGCTTTTCGACTTCAACAACCAACTTTGCTCGAAATGGTGCTCGTAGATACACACTGTCATCTTTACCACGACCGCCTCGCCGTCGATCTCGATGAAGTTGTAGGACGCGCTCGAAACGCAGGAGTAGCAATTATTCTGCAGCCAGCCATCGACATTCCGTCGATTCACGCGGCGCTGGATTTATGCGATCGCTATGACGGCCTTTACGCGATGGCGGCTCTCCATCCAACCGAAACGAAGGATGCATCTGAATCCGATCTCGCAGGAATTGAAGGTCTCTGCGACGATCGTCGCGTGGTCGCGGTAGGAGAAAGCGGGTTGGACTACTACTGGGACCGATCTTACATCCCAAAACAGCAGGATGTACTTCGCTTTCACGCGCGGCTGGCCATCGAGAAGGACTTGCCGTTGGTGCTCCACAACAGGGATCAGCAAGGTCACACGAATTCGTCTCAGGACCTTGTTCGGATTCTAGGTGAGGAGCAGTCTGCAGCACCCTCCGGGAAGCAATTGTTCGGCGTGTTTCATTGCTTTGGGGGATCGACAGCATTCGCGAAAGAGGTGATGGATCTGGGTTTTCATGTGGGTATCGGCGGCACGCTCACATTCAAGAATGGAGGTGTTTCAGAAGCCATTGCTGAGGTTCCGCTGGATCGCATCATTCTCGAAACGGATGCTCCATTTCTTGCTCCCGAACCGAATCGTGGGAAGCGCAATGAGCCCGCGTACACTCGTCTCGTGGCGGAGCGGCTTACTGAGATGTGGGAGATGCCCTTCGATGAGATCGCAGACGCGACAACAACAAACGCATTAAGGCTATTCAAGCTGGACGTTGCGGATGTGACGATTTCGGACAGATCGGGGGAATCATGAACTTAGGACATAGTGAACACCTCACGATTGGAAACGCGCTGACGCAAGATCCGACGCCCAATGGAAAACGTTTCGCTACGCTTTTTGAGCACGGAAGCCTGCAGGTAGAGATCTACGCACCGCGAGGAACTAATCCACAACAGCCCCACATCCGAGACGAGGTGTACGTAGTTGTAAGCGGTTCTGGATTTTTCTTCTGCGATGGGGTAAGAGCATCCTTCTCCCGAGGTGACTTCCTTTTCGTCCCCGCGGGCGTGGAGCACCGCTTTGAGGACATCACAGACGACCTGTCCGTGTGGGTTCTGTTTTATGGGCCTGAAGGTGGAGAAGCCACTCCAACCGCCGACAGATCATAACGCCCCAACTCTTGCCCTATTTCAACGCGCGGAAATATTTGCCGTGCAGCCTCAAGATCATCGTCATCAATGGCCGGTGGGAGATGAACCAAAATCAATCGCTCAGCGCCTGCGTCCGCGGCTATCTCGGCGGCTTCTTCAGCCGAAGAGTGAACGTCGGGAATTGAACCCGTCGCCTCGTGGATGAGCACATCTGCATCACGGGCCAGATCGACAACGGCCGAACACTTCGCCGTGTCGCAGGAGTAAGCCAAGACTTCGCCCGAGTTGTTCTCAAACCGCAAACCGATCGTGGGAACCGGGTGATCTACGGGAGAGGCCGTGACCGTTACGCGCTCGCTGCAGTGAATCATCGTTCCTGACTCAAGGGCGACATCGTGGTATTCGCGGTCGGGCAAACCTTTCCATCGGTCCGTGGAAAACGCACCGAAAAGCGACTTCGCTACCTCAAGCGTTGGTCCGGGTCCATAAACGGGAAGTGGATCACGGCGGCCAAAGAGCCACAATTTCTCAATCAAGAGGGGGTACCCACTGATGTGATCCGGGTGTTCGTGCGTCAAGATGACGCCGTCAATTCTGGAAGGA
The DNA here is from genome assembly GCA_037969195.1 of Rubricoccaceae bacterium. Classification (GTDB taxonomy): domain Bacteria; phylum Bacteroidota; class Rhodothermia; order Rhodothermales; family Rubricoccaceae; genus JAHEJB01. The sequence goes on from JBBKWZ010000132.1 coordinate 4,660, forward strand.
TCAAGTCCGACAGCCAGCATCCGTTGAAAAGCATCTCCGCCGCAATCCACCAAAATGAGCCGTCCGGCTTCCTCAATGGCGAGCATCGTCGTCGTACGATGCGGATCACTCACGGCCGCGCCCGTTCCGAGCAGGTAAAACGTCATGGGGTCGGCGAGGAATTGCGGCGTAACGACTCTAAATCTACGTGCTCCCTTACTTCTTGCGCGCGACGATGAACGCGGCCAAGCCAATCAGCGCTTCGCGTGCCTCGGATGCGGGGAATGAAGAAAGGCTCTCTGCTGCGTCGGCCGCCAGGCTTTCCATCCTTGAACGTGAGTAGGCCAATCCGCCGTGGGCCTGCACAAAACGCCCAACCTCGTTGACATCCGCTGGGCGCTTCCTCTTCTTCCGGACAATTTTCATGATCCGCTTTCGCTCTGTAGGAACTGCCCGCTGCAAGGAGACAATCAGCGGGAGCGTCATCTTCTTTTCTTGCAAGTCAAGGCCCAGCGGTTTGCCGACATCCACGGATCCATAGTCGAATAGATCGTCGCGGATCTGGAACGCGAGCCCGAGTTGCTCGCCGATTTTGCGCACTTTCGCCTGCGTGTCCAGATTGGCACCGGCACTCAGCGCGCCGGAGACCATGCATGCGGCAATCAAGGATGCTGTTTTGTCTGAGATGATGCGAAAGTATGTCTCTTCGTCGATATCGAGCTTGCGTGCCTTCTCGATCTGCAGCAGTTCGCCCTCACTCATCCGCCTAACCGCATCTGAAACGGTATGAAGTAAGTCATACTCGCCGTGGTCAAGCGCCAGGAGGAGCCCTCGGCTCAACAGGAAATCACCGAGCAACACGGCAATCTTGTTCTTCCAAAGGGCGCTGATGGAAAACACGCCGCGCCGCCGTTCCGCATTGTCAACCACGTCGTCATGTACAAGCGTCGCGGTATGGAGTAATTCAACTAGCGCCGCCGCACGGTAACTGGAATCAGATATATCTCCAGTGAGCTTTGCGCAGAGCAGCACGAGCATGGGCCGGATCTCCTTGCCCTTTTGCCTCAGCACGTACTGCGTAACCTTATCGAGTATCCCAACCTTCGAACGCATCGCATCCCGGAAGTAGCGCCTGAATGTCTTCATTTCAGCGTCCACCGGCTGCCGAATGTCCGACAGGCTTAGTGGCGGCGTTGCAGCGATCGCTGGTGTTCGGATGTCGAGCTGAGCGGATGTTTCAGCCATTCGGGCTTCCAGAGGCGGATCAGAAGCTACTACCTTGACTCAGCCAAACAGTTGCGCCCCTTCGAAAAACCCCCTTGAGGAACGGCCTAAACCCCCTTGAGGAACGGCCTGGCTACCAGGAATCTACAGTTTTATTACGTTCTGTGGAGTTTTGCGACAGTATCGCTTGACCAATTTCGCACGAGAGGCAGCGCCCTTTGCTACACCACTTCCGATAGAGTTGATGTAGACCTTGGGTTCCCAGCGCGCCCTCGAGGATTGGGCCGTAATCTTCGAACTTGCGCGTGAGCTCGTCGGACCCTGAAGAAAGTTGACTCAATACACGACCAACCTGTTGCTCCTGAATTTTGTCACGTCGTTGCTCCGCGTCGAGAAGCAGCAGTGGTAGCACGGCATCCATGAGAATTCGATCGGCACGGTTTTTCCCGATTCGCGGAGAGCAGGCGCCGGTGCGGTTCTCAAAACGCACATGCTCGTTCCAGAATGCCGAAGGCTGGACTTCCTGCAGCAGAAGCCTCATTGTGGATTTAGGCTTGTCGGATTGAAGAGCCTCCCTCAACGATTGAAGCGTTTCAGAGTGAAGCAAACCGCCCGAAGAATCGCGCGAACCTGGGTCGAGCAGTGCTGCGGCCTGCGCGAGACGACGTGTCGGAAAGTTAGCAGGGCGAAGGCGGAAGTATTGCCATGAAACTGAACTCATAGGACGCAATTGCGCCGACTGTTGCTGACGCTCAAAGCACTCCCTCAAACTCTCAACGTAGTCGATCGAATGGCGATCCGTGTGCATCATCTCGGGCAAGTCGGGTAGGAGGCCTGATACACCGAAGAGCAATGCTTCCACGCTCAACATATCCGGCTGCGACCGCAGAAGTTCAAGCGGGAGTCTCCTTGCCAGCTCGGACATCGCGTCGGCGTTCTTCGAATAACCAAGGGCTCGGACGACAGCTCGGTAAGTCAGTTCATCAAAATCAATCCCAGAGGATTCCTGCGCCAGCATCGTCGCTTTCATTCGAACGCGTGCGAGCCCCAATCGCGCCAGCCAATTGTTTCGAATCTCGGCCGATACATCCTGCCAATGGGCCTCACAGTAAAAATCCTTCTGCTCCCGCGTGTAAAATCGATGCAAGAGGCTCCGCAGGGACGCTGTCAACCTTGGATAAAGGACGATCTCGGGCAATAGAGTCCCGTCGGCGCGACGGAGCGCTCCCGTATGCCGATCCTCTAGCAACACGACGTGCAGCACTACGCGGTCGTACTTAGGGTCCTCGTGGTGGCGATGAAGCAGCCATTCGCCGGATGTGCGATGAATCTCAACGTCGCCTGTCCAATCGAGCCGACCGCCCGGGGACGATTCGCCGTCGATTTGTATCCGGGCTGCCGTAAAGTCAGGGCCGCCATTGAGGTTTTGGGTACCTGCATTGAGGATGGTTACGGCCTCGCCGACCACCGTCTTCAACTCCTCCTGATTGAACTCACCCTTTGCCCAAATCTCCTGGACGACGGCCTCTGGGATGCCCTGGACGTGAGCGTCGGGTTCGAGAACGCGGAGCGGGCTGACTGCGCTCGCTAGAGCAGTGGTGGTGGCTTCCATTGTGCGGTGGGAGTGCCGTCTGGGCGGTGGGGATACCTTATGCCCGTTAGACAGCCTCACCTGCCCTTCATAACCTCTCCGCAAAACTTTGTTGCCCTCAGATGAGCGGCAGCGCGGATGCCAACTGCTTCGCGGCTTCTGATGCCGCCTCGGCGTAATCTTCCCCGTCGGACGCATACAGGATGCTCCTGCTAGTGTTCACCAGCATTGGACCCCAAGCATTGGCAATCATCACTCCTTCAATACTTCCACCTTGCGCACCAATGCCTGGCACGAGGAATGGAGTGTGCGGATGCTCGCGACGGAGATCAGCGAGCATTTCTGGCCGCGTCGCGCCAACAACAAGGCCGGCGGTTCCGGGAAGCCCTTCTCCAGCATGTACTGCCATTCGCGCGACGTGCCTGTACACCGGTTCGCGATCAACCTCCAAATGCTGAACATCCACGGCTGACTGATTCGATGTAGCTGCCAAGACGAATGCACACTTCTCCACATCCTGCAAAAAAGGAGTGATTGAATCCCGTCCCATATAGGGCGCAACAGTTACTGCATCACCACCTAACTCATTGTAGAACGCGTGGGCGTACTTCTCAGCCGTATTGCCGATATCACCGCGCTTGGCATCGAGAATGATCAGGCGGTCGCTTGGGAGTGCACTAAGCACGTCTTTAAGCACGCGCCAACCGCCCGGGCCGAGGGCCTCAAAAAATGCCAAATTTGGTTTGAAGGCACAGGCGTACGGTGCGACTGCTCTGCCGATGGCACAGCAAAAGTCGTATACGGCCTCGACGCCTGGTTTCGCCCGCAGGTGCTTCGGCAGCCGATCGATGTCGGGATCCAGGCCAACGCAAAGAACAGAACCCGTGGCGGTTTGGGCGGCTTGAAGTTTCGAGAGAAATGACATAAGCGGCACAGCGCGGTTCGCGCCGAAGGTCTTATATGAGGATGCGAGTGCGGCAAAGTTACGGAGTGATCAAATCCATCAACGAAACCCGTCGCGGCTAGTGAATCGCACTAGAAAAGCAATTCTGGCTCGGAAGCCGAACCAACCGCCGCTGTACTTTGTAGACCATTCATTACCGCTTCCGTGGCCTGAACCGCAGGCCGTCCTATCTCAGTAAATCATTCAAGAATACGATGTCGTTGCTCGATAAGATGAAGGGTGTTTCCGCCCGCGACCAGGAGATGATCCGCGATACGGAAGTCATGTTTGGGCCCGAGCCTGAAGAAATGGGCTTTATCAAAAACGTCTTCTGGGGGCGTATCCGCGAAGAGTTGGTGCATCCCTATCCGCAAGTGTCGGATAAGGAGAAGGCGAAATGCGACGCCCTACTTGCTGAACTCGTCGAGTATATGGACAACGAGCATCCGACGATCGAGATCGACCAGGAGCAACAAATCCCTGAATCAGCAATCAAGCGATTGTTTGAGATCGGCGTGCTAGGGATGACTATTCCAGAGGAGTACGACGGTCTTGGTTTGGGCGTTGCCAGCTACAATCGAGTGTTGGAGGCCATTGGCAGCCGTTGCGGTTCAACGGGCGTAATGGTTTCCGCGCACCAATCCATCGGCTGCAAGGCGCTGATGCTGTTTGGCACCCATGAACAGAAGAAAGTGTATTTGCCGAAGGTGGCGAGAGAGTATCTATCTGCGTTTTGTCTCTCCGAACCCAACGTTGGTTCCGACGCGGCAGGGCAAGAGACCGATTGCGTTTGGGACGAGAAAGAACAGTGCTACATCCTTAACGGCGAAAAGAAGTGGTCCACGTCCGGGGCGATCGCCGGGATGTATACCGTGATGGCCAACCAGCAGGTTATTGATCGTAAAACGGGCAAAGAGCGCAAAGGTGTGACGGCGCTGATTGTGACGCCGGATATGGACGGCGTGGATGTCTTCCAGAAAAACCGCTCCAAGACGGGAATCCGCGGCACCTGGCAGGCCCGGATCCGCTTTACCAATGTTAAAGTTCCTAAATCAAACCTTTTGCATAAGGAAGGTGAGGGCTTGAAGGTTGCGTTGACGTGCCTTAACTATGGTCGCTGCACGCTTTCCGCAGGCGTAACCGGTGGAGCAAAGCGCGCTGCGGACCAGGCGACGAAGTGGGCGCGCACGCGCTATCAGTTCAAGCGGCCCCTTGCCGATTTTGAACTCGTGCAGAAGCGGATTGCGGAGATGTACGCGCGGACATTTGCGATGGACGCGATGCTTTACATGACATGTGGCTTCCTTGACAGGCACGACGACGACATTATGGTGGAGACCGCTGCTTGCAAGGTGTTCTGCTCGGACCAGGGTTGGAAGGTCATCGATGACGCCATGCAAATCATGGGCGGTGAGGGCTACATAACGGAGAACGAGTTTGAACGCATCTGGCGCGACAACCGCATCCACCGAATCGTGGAAGGTTCGAACGAAGTCATGCAGTCGTTCATCTTTGCGTACGGTGGCAAGCAGCTGGCCGAGTACATGCTGGGCATCCTAAACACTGTTCAATGGGATGAGGAGCAGGGTTTTGGCGAGAATCTCAGCCGCATTGTGTCCGGAGCACTGAAGCCGAGCATGGTGAAGCAAGGCACTCCACTGGCTACAGAAATTTTTCTTGGCAAGAAGGTCAGGAAGCCGTCGTTCTCCAACGTGCATCCGTCGCTGACAAGTTTTGCCGATCGTCTGGCCAAGCATGTTCAAACGCATACGCGCGAGTTCAAACTCGCAAGTAAGCGCCTAGACTCCGAGATCGTAAACCGCCAAGCGGTGCAAGCGCGCCTCGCCGACAACGCAATCAATATGTATGCGTGGGCTTGCGTGCTATCGAAGCTTGATAGCCAGATGGCAAAAGGTGCTTCGGGGACGGAATGGGAGCGCGACAAAGCGGCGGGCCTCCACTTCATGCACATGGCGCACGAAGCCATCGAACAGAACGTTCGCCTGCTGAACACGAACAGCGACGAGTCGATGCTGCGCGCAGCGGAGGCAGCCATTGCTTTCAACGACACGCTGCCGAACGAGGCCTTCTACATCCACGAGGCCTCGCCTAGCGCCGCTGGAACAGGCCATGCAATTCAGACGGAGCACATTCAGCAGTTCCCCGGTGACAAGCCGAAGCGCAGGAGAGCGAAAAGCAACGGATCGTCGGGGGACGGCGCCTCGAAACCCGCCAAACCGGAGACCGCGAAAGCGTAACGCCTGCGTAATTCAATCTATCAGTGTAGGGGCGACTCGCCGGGTCGCCCCTACATTCGTTTA
>JBBKWZ010000133.1:0-2923 GCA_037969195.1 Rubricoccaceae bacterium
CTCAATGACTGGAAATCAAGTTGGCCAGTGAGACGCTCGTCGCCATCCGAAAGGTCCAACGATATGTGTCCGGGGTCATGCCCAGAAAATTCGCCTAATTACCACGCCAGAAAAGCGCATCCGAGTCAGACCCATATCGCGCGTTGAAGCTCGATCCGTAGCCAGGTGAATACCCGTAACCGCCATATCCGTAAGGCGATCCATAAGCGTCGTACGGGCTTCTTCCGTACCCTCCCGTCGGATTCTGCTGGAATTGTAGATGGAGGACGGAGTTTTCAGTCGGGCGGTACGCGAGCTCTGCGTTCCGAAGGAAAATTCGAGCGGGCGTGTTCTGATCAAACCCTAGCGCCTGTTGTACGTCCGGCGTCCCGAATGGTGAATGCGCCACACCAACATCAACCCGGCCCGCCAACTTGCTGCTCGGCTGCCATTGCAAGCTGGTTGTATAAATGCCGAGCCCGAGGCTGCTGCCACCGTATCCCGTGTACGAGAACTCGTACGAATGTCCAATCTTCAGCGACTGCGCATTGAAAAGTCCCGAGAGTGACAGCGGCTGATCGGCGCCAGAAAGTTGGACGGCGGAAGGATTGGCCGGAAGATCGGCACGGCGTTGGGCATAAGCCGGTGCGGCGTAAACCAGGACGATCAGCAGAAGAATCAATAACGTACGCATGTGCTTCGCGGTGTGGTTGGCGTTAGAATAGGAGCGCAACTCGGCTGCGTCAATACAATTCGCCGCACGTTTTGTTCTAGCCGTCGCGGCGGATTGAGGGTAGAACGAAGTACCTCACACATCCGTATGTGGCGAGCAATCACCGCAACCCGAGACCGCTCCGTTCGTTCAGATCTTCTTTAGTTACGTGGGCACCACCTATCAAGAGCATTGAGTCGCCTAGCCTTTCGTTCTGTTTCCTTTGCAGCCTTGCTCATTCTGGCGGGCGTTGTCTCTGCGGAGCTCGGATTCTTTCCTGACAGTCGCCCGGCACACTTGCGTTATGCAATCCACGGACTGGATGTCTCTCATCATCAGGATGCGATTGACTGGGCCGATGTAAGCGGTGACGACGTTGACTTTGTGTACATAAAGGCCACGGAAGGGTCGGACTGGATCGATCCACGATTTGAGGAGAATTGGAGTGGAGCCGACCAAGCGGGAATCGCCCGAGGAGCCTACCACTATTTCCGTTTTTGCAGAACGGGCGAGGAGCAGGCCACCCACTTCTTGGCTACGGTCCCGCCGCAATCCAGTACGCTCCCTCCCGCGGTAGATGTGGAGTACACCGGCAACTGCGGACGTCAGAGAGGTCCGGAATCAATCCGGGCTGAGCTGAAGGCCTTCATTGACATTGTTTCGGATGCCTACGGCCGCACGCCACTGATCTACGCCGACTCCGATGCGTACCGCCGGCTAGTTACCGGGCATTTTGACGACGTCCCGCTCTGGATTCCAACGCTCGGCGAAGAGCCGGGTTTGCCCGACAACCGCGATTGGACGTTCTGGCAACACAACCATCAGGGCGAGATCGCGGGCATCACCGGCCACGTGGACCTAAACGTGTTCGTCGGCAGCCGACTGTCGTTCGCGCGGCTGGCAAACTAGTGGATCACGATGATGCCTTTCGTGGCTGAGAAGCCACGGTCGGTCGTGACGCGCACCCGATACAGCCCGGTCGCCCAATTCGAAGTATCCAATTTCAGGATATGTTCGCCGGATGCCTGTTCTCCCAGGACAACCGAGTCGACTAATCTTCCTTGCAGATCGAACACATCGAGATTCAAATTGCCGGAGTCATCCAGCACGTAAGCCAGCGTGGCCTGCGCACGAACAGGGTTTGGATAGATACTCAATCGTTCGTCGCGCTCAGGCAAACTCTGGTCGCCTTCGCTAGCAACAACAACAACCACCGGTTCGCCATATTCAACACCATCCAATTTTGCATACTCCAGCGTGTAGTCGCTGGGATCGCCTAAACATTTCCAGTAGAGCAACCCAGCATCTGAGAGGAGGAGGTAAAGCCCACAATCGCCAATTTCATACGTTTTGAGCGTGAGGGAGCCAGTCATCACCCCGCCACCTACCGGATGTTCATCGACTGCCTCACCTGAGACCACGGCGAGTGTGACACCCGTCCAAGGGCACGTGAGATCACGAGGCGTGTCGCTGAAGGGAGCATCCAACTCGCAGGGGTAGTGCAGCCACAAATCTTCGCCGTTGTCCCAGAGTCGAAGAACTGTTGCCAATTCCTCGTCGATGCGCACCAGAACAAAATCGAAATCACAGTAGGGTGGAGGTCCGTTCTCACCTTGCACGCAATGAACGACCTTTTTGTACACAGTTCCGTCAACCAATGAGTCTCCTACAACCTCATACAAGTAGTCATATATTTCGGCCTGCGGAGGATTGGAACCCGTTATATATGTCCATCGGTAATGCCACTCGTTGCCCAGTTCGAGCGGGATGTACCGGTGCCAGTCCGTCGTATCAGGCTCTTGCGCAAAAGCGGAAACGGAGACAATCGCGCAAAGGAGTATCGCAAAACGCATAGCGGCGCAGAATCAAGGCGACTCCTTAAGAGTACGTCAAACACTTGACAATCACAACCAATGCTGCCCACCAACCTCACCCTCCTCGCCATCGAATCGTCGTGCGACGACACGGCGGCGGCGGTTCTGCAGAATGGTCGGGTTATGTCTTCCATTGTCGCCTCACAACAAATCCACGGCAGCTTTGGAGGCGTGGTGCCGGAACTGGCGAGCAGGGCGCATCAGCGGCTTATTTTGCCGACTGTGGAGGCCGCGCTGGCGGAAGCGGGAGTCGGCAAACACAATTTGAATGCCGTAGCCGTCACCTACGGCCCCGGACTAGCGGGATCGCTGATAGTGGGACTGAGCTTTGCCAAGGCTCTCGCGCTCGGCCTAGACA
>JBBKWZ010000134.1:0-7528 GCA_037969195.1 Rubricoccaceae bacterium
CGTTGTGACTCCCCGACTTGGTGTCGTGCTCGGTCGCGCAGAAGGAGCCCTGTCGAAAATGCTTCCCGCGTTCCGCGCAGGACTGGGAGGGCCCGTCGGCTCAGGCAAACAGTTCGTGCCCTGGATCCACATCGACGATCTCGTTGATCTCCTCGTAGCGATGATTCAAGATGACCACTACAGCGGCGCTGTGAATGCGACAGGACCGACTCCCGTCCATTTTACGGAATTTGCTCAGGCCCTTGGAGCCAAATTCTCCCGACCGACCTTTGCCCATATCCCCTCCCTCGCCCTTCGACTCCTGTTTGGCGAGGCCGCAGCCGTACTATTGAATAGCCAGCGAGTTATACCGGAAAAGGCAACGGCTCGCGGTTTTCGGTTCTCTTACCCGAAGGTACAAGCAGCTTTCTCAGATCTGATCGACACAGTCGAGAATGAGATCGCTGAGGTCGATGTGCCGATACCCGATTCGGAGTATCTGGTCGCCAGACCTCCAACGTATCTGCTGACGACGAGATCGACACTGGGAAAGCCAGTAGATGATGTGTTCGACTTTTTCTCCCGGCCGGAGAATCTGGGCCTCATCACCCCTCCAGGAATGCAGTTTCGATTGGCCAGCGTTCCCAAGTCAATCACGGAGGGCGCCGAAATCCAATACAAGCTGAAAGTCGGAGGACTGCCCATATCGTGGACGACTCGTATCGACGTTTGGGAGGATGGTGTTCGATTCGTCGACTCACAGATCAAAGGTCCGTACGCCAGTTGGTGGCATGAACATCGATTCGAGGCAACTGGTGATGTGACACAGATGACTGATCGTGTTTTCTATACACCACCGGCAGGACCGCTCGGTAGAATTGCGAACCACCTATTCATTGAAGGTCAGCTGCGGCAAGTCTTCGGCTATCGTTCTGCCGTGATGAGAAGACGCTTCGGCTGATATTGGCCGATTGTAGGCGGGACGTCTGCCGGGGAAGGAGGTGAGGTCAGTTAGTCGCCGTATAGGATCAGCCTAAATATCACGATTACGTTCGAGTCGAGGCGCGAGCGAACTCGACCTCATCCCACCGGAGCAATCCAGACCAGGCTTGCTACGTCCAAATATTACTAGCCTTTTCTGTTCTAGATGAAACCTGTCAGTGATGTGATAGCATCTCCTCTAGCCTCCGCTCCACGTCCGACCACTCCTCCTGAACGATGCTGTAATAAACCGTGTCACGGAGGCGGCCGCTTGCGGTAACCATGTGCTTCCGGAGAGTGCCTTCCTCTTTCGCACCCAGGCGAAGGATCGCATTGCGCGAACGCTCGTTCAGCGCATCAGTCTTTAGCTCTACGCGGTTGCAATTCCAGACCTCGAACGCATGGCGGAGCATCAGGAGTTTCGCCTCCGTGTTGATGCCCGTACGCTGCCAGCGCGTTGCTATTCCAGTCCAGCCAATCTCGGCCCGGCGATTTCCCAGATCAATATTCCCAAAGCGAGTACTTCCGACGATACGTGCTCCTGCGCGCTCTATCGTGGCGAACGGCAGCGCGGTGCCTTGATTCTGATCATCAAGAGCCTTTTGGACGTACGCTTCAAAATCCGCGCGCGAAGAAACGGACGTTGAACTCCACTCCCAAAGTGCCGGATCGTATAACACCTCCCATAGCGCATCAACATGGTCGAGGCTCAGCGGCTCGAGGCGGACATGGGTGCCTTCGAGAACGACCGGTTGCACCGGGCAAGGATCACTTGATCGATTCATTCAGCGCCCCTGGTGATTTTGCCGACCGGGTGCACCAAAATACTTTTCGTGAGCCGCGGCTATGTGTCGGGCTTTGACACCGCTCACATTGATGCTCCCGTCTTCCATAGGAGAACGGTCCTTCATCGCACCGCGAAGCCCGCCTACTCCTCGACCTTGTCGTCTGATTTCTTCTCTTCTGGCTTCACGCCGCCGACGCTTTTCGTGAGTACGGTATCAATCAGTCCGTATTCTTTCGCTTCGACGGGGCTCATGAAACGATCGCGGTCGCTATCGATTTCCACCTGTTCCACTGTTTGACCTGTGTGGTGGGCGATGATCTCGTTCAAGCGGTGCTTGATGTAGAGGATCTCTTTGGCTTGAATCTCAATGTCAGAGGCCTGCCCCTGCGCGCCCGAAGACGGCTGGTGGATCATGATGCGGCTGTTTGGTAGCGCCGCACGTTTCCCCGCGGCACCACCGAGCAGAAAAACCGATCCCATTGACGCCGCAAGGCCTACGCAAATCGTAGCCACGTCGGGCTTGATGAACTGCATGGTGTCGTAGACAGCCATCCCGCTGTAAACCTGCCCGCCGGGCGAGTTGATGTACAGATTGATATCCTTGTCCGGGTCTTCGCTGGCCAGAAAAAGCATCTGCGCCACAGCAAGGTTGGAGGTGACATCGTTGACAGGCGTACCGAAAAGCACGATTCGATCCTTCAGCAAACGACTGAAAATGTCGTACGAGCGCTCGCCTCGAGCAGTCTGCTCCACCACCATCGGGACGAGAGCGTCAATGGGCGCGCTATCGAAGGAGCCGCTGTAGATGCCTTCGGGCATCGTGGAGATGCTTTTGGCAAACTTTACGAAGTCACTGACCATGTGTACGTCTCAGGGTTTGAGTTTGGGGGATTTTTGTGCTGGCACCCGCAGTCTACGACTACAGTTCCGCCGGGGTCAAAGCAGGTCGGTTATATCGGCGAATCTGCCGCCAAGCTCTAATCGTCGTCTTTCTTTCGTTTGAAAAGACCCTTCAACTTCGCCACGGGGCTCATTGCCGCGCGGGCGGCAGCCGCAGCGGCAGCTTCTTCCTCGGCCTTCTGTTCCGCGTCAGCTTGGGCTTTCTCTTCGCGCTCTCTCTCGAGATCTTCGCGAGTTTTCTCGACGATCACGAAGCGTTCCTCGAGCAACGCAAAGATGCGCTGGTTGAGCAGGTTGTCACCCATCTGCTCGATCAGGCCTTCCTGCTGCGTGAAGTACTGCTTCACCATGTCGAGGCTCACGTCGTCGCTGGCGATTTTCTCGAACTCGGCGTCGAAGTCCGCATCTGTAATCTCCAGGCCCTCAGCGTCGATGAGCTTTTGTTTGACGAGGAGCCAACGGACCTGCCGCTCGGCCTGTTCACGCTGCTCGGTGCGGTAATGCTCCACATCAAATCCATGCGGAAGCTTCCCGTCAGAGCGCTGCGCGATTTCGTTCAGCATCACGTCAATGGTCGCGTCCACGAGCGTTTCCGGGACCAGAAAATCATGCGCTTCTACAAGCTGCTCAACCATCTTGCCCTCCAGTCCTTGACGAGAGCGCTGCTCCCACGAGCTTTCCAGCTGCTCACGGATCTGCGCTTTCAAGTCGTCAAGCTCTTCCAACTCGTCATTGGTTTGAGCTTTGATAAACTCGGCATCGACTTCGGGGAGGATGCGGTAGCTGATCGACTTTACCTCGATCGTGTACCGGTCAACATGGTCTTCGTGATCGTGCCCTTCATCGGGACCATGCTGGTGCGGAAATTCGACGCGCTTCGAGTCGCCAACGGATGCACCCAACAGTGCGTCGCGTAACTCAACTCGGAGTTTGGGATCGGCGAGAATGATCTGCGCGTCGCTCTGCTTTGCTCCTGTCGTCTCACCTTCCTCGTTGATTGGCTGGATGTCGATCGTGGCAACATCTTTTTCGCCAACCGTTGCCCCATCTTCGACGACTTCCAGGCTGGCCGCTGACTCGCGGCGGCGCTCGATATCGGCGTCGATGTCTTCGTCGGTGAACTCGCGAACGAACTTCGTCACCTCCATCCCCGTGATGTCGGCAATTTCAAACTGCGGCCGCACGGCAAACTTGACTTCGGCTTTCAGGTCGCCGCCCTTCTCGAAATCGTAGTCCAACTCGCCAAGGCGCGGCTGACCCAAAACTTCGTACTCCTCGTTTCCCTCCATCGCCTCGCGATAGGCATCGCCGATGATCTCTTCTGTCACTTGCACCGCCACTTGCGGCCCTACCATTTTGCGAACGTGCGACATGGGCACTTTGCCGGGCCGGAAGCCTTTCAGGTTCATCCGCTTTCGCTGCTCTTTGAGCAGTACCATCAGGCGTGGCTCCACTTCGTCGGCCGGCACGTAGATGTCGAGCGTATAATCGACGTCGTTGATGGGGATGATTTTCGTTTCCATGGTGGGGATCATTGGGCGTAAGACGCGGGTCCAGACAACAAACGCGGCCCCGGAGGATTCCGAAACCGCGCGAATCGAAAGTTACCGCGACCGGTCACGCGATAATTCCACCCTAAAGCCTTTTCACGGCATTCTCTTAGCTGACTTTCGCACCCAAACCCTCCCGAAGATGGATCCACTCCGTTATCCCATTGGCAAATTCGAACACGAAGGCGAAATCACCGATAATGACATCGACCGGTGGATCGATCAGATTGCTGCCTTGCCAAGGTCGGTCCGCATGGCAGTTGACCGGCTTTCGGAAGAGCAACTGGACACACCCTACCGGCCCGGTGGTTGGACGGTTAGACAGTTGGTCCATCACATCGGTGACAGCCACATGAACAGCCTCGTGCGGTTCAAATGGGCACTCACGGAAGACGAGCCTGCAATCAAGGCCTACGATCAAGCCGGTTGGGCTGGGCTCGCCGATTACCGCGATGTACCCCTCGAAACCAGCCTGCTATTCCTTGAATCACTGCAAGCTCGGCTGGTCGCACTTCTGCGATCATTGAGTACCGAGGACCTCGCGCGCCGATTCGTTCATCCAGTATCCGGCTCCGTAACGCTCGCTCGGAACATCGGGTTGTACGCGTGGCATGGGCGGCACCACGTGGCTCACATTTCGGCGTTGAAGGCGCGAGAGGGCTGGACATGAACTAGCCGACGCGAGCAAACCCGAGACTCTTTGGCGCAGTCCGGGCAAAGTGAGATCGCGTTGCTGCATTCTCTGGCGCACGGAGTTCGGGGTCGCCCTCAGCCAGTGCGAACGCTGCCTCCCGCGCGGCAATGAGAATCTCCTGGTCTCGCACAATGTCGGCGATTTTGAGATCGGGGAGACCGGACTGGCGGGTACCGAAGAAGTCGCCCGCGCCGCGCAGCTTGAGGTCGGCCTCGGAGATTTCGAAACCATCCGTTGTGCTTTCGATCACCTTCAAGCGTTCCTCAGCTTCGGGCGTCTTCCTGTAGTCCGCCATGAGGAAGCAATAGCTCTGATCGGCGCCTCGCCCGACGCGGCCACGAAGCTGGTGGAGCTGCGCAAGCCCGAATCGTTCAGCGTGCTCGATGACCATAACCGTTGCGTTGGAGACATCCACGCCCACTTCGATGACGGTCGTCGCAACAAGGATGTCCGTCTCGCCTGCGTTGAAGCGTTCCATCGCTTCCTCTTTCTCGTACGCCTGCATCCGACCGTGAACGAGATCGACCTTGTAGGGACGGAATTGCTCTTTGAGCTTCGCGTAGCCTGATTCCGCGTCTTTGAGATCCAGTTTTTCGGATTCGTCCACGAGCGGATACACGACGTAAGCCTGCCGCCCTTCCCGCAGTTGGAGCTTCAGGAAATCATACATCTCGTCGCGCTTCTTCTCGGAATAGACTCTCGTCTCGATTGGCTTCCGACCAGCGGGCATTTCGTCTATCAGGGTCACGTCCAGATCGCCGTAGACGGTCATCGCCAGCGAGCGCGGGATGGGCGTGGCGCTCATCAGCAGAACATGCGGCCGCGTTCCTTTTTTGAACATCCGCGCGCGTTGCATCACGCCGAACCGATGTTGCTCGTCCACCACGGCAAGGCCCAGGTTCTTGAACGCCACCTTGTCCTCGATAATCGCATGGGTTCCCACAACAACATCGGCCCGACCTTCCGCGATATCGGCTAGGATTTCCTCACGAAGGGCTTTTCGCTGTCCACCGATGAGGAGCCGCGTTTTCAGGCCCAGCGGTTCGAGGAAGTCCTGAATGTTCGCGTAGTGCTGCTCGGTCAGAATCTCAGTCGGCGCCATGAACGCGGCCTGAAAACCGGCGTCGATGGCCATGAGCATCGCTGCTACGCCGACAACGGTTTTGCCTGAACCGACATCGCCTTGAATCATCCTGTTCATTTGGCGACCTGATGCCGTGTCTTCCGCGATTGTCTCCAGTGCCCGTTTCTGTGCGCCAGTCAGGTCAAAGGGCAATACGTCATTGATGAACTGCTTCGTGTGTTCACCGATTCCGCCAAGCACAGCGCCGGGCATGCGCTCCTGCCTTCCCTTGGTGAGCGCGAGAAGCAACTGGAGGAAGAACAATTCCTCGAACTTCAGGCGTTGCCGCGCCTTCGCCAGCTCGTCAGTGGATTTGGGGAAGTGAACGGCCCGCAGTGCAACATTGCCTTCCATCAACCCAAACTGCGTGCGGATGCTCTCAGGAAGGATTTCCGTGATCTCCAACCCGTGCTCCTTAATCAACTTGAAGATCAGTCGCCGAAGGGTTCGGCTGTTGATGCCAACTTTCTCCAGCGCTTGACCGCCAGAATAGAGCGGGATGATGCGACCCGTGTCGAGTGCCGCATGGTCTTCGTCGAGAATGTCGAAGTCGGGATGGGCCATCGAATACGATCCCCCGTACTTCTCCACTTTGCCATGCAGTGCGACCTGATCTCCCTTCGCAAACGCCTTCCCGATCCACTGCGCACCACGAAACCAGACCGCTTTCATCGTGCGGCCTGACTCATCCATCACACGCAATTCCAGCCGGGCTTTCCCGCGGCCACCCGGCACAACACCTTTTGCTGAGACCGTTCCGACGACCGTGATCGCGCCCAATCCATCTCGCAGTGATCGAATGGGTGTGACGGTTGTTCGATCCAGATAGCGCCGCGGGTAGTAGCGCAGCAGATCACGAAACGTCTTGACGCCGACCTTTCGTAGCGGCTCCGCGCGCCTCGGCCCGACGCCGTTGAGGAACTGGATGTCAGTGTCGAGGATGGAAACTGGTGGGGACACGAGTATTCGGATTTATTTGGACCGCGATTGCGCCGGATCTTTTGCAGCAGAGGTGCCGCAACACAGTTAAAGCCCAAATTGCTTTGCCGTACGGATAGGCATCTGGCTTCTTCTTCATTTCGGCCGTTATGCCTCCCGTCCGCTGTTTATACCGACTAAACTAAAATGGCGTTTGACCGATACCTCCGGTCAGTGAAAGAGAGAAATAATGAATGGTGTCGACCCCGACGCAGTAGAATCCAATCTGGCTGAGCAAGAATCGTCAGGGGACGGTTCAACAGGCGAGGTATTTTCGTTCGAGATTGCCTCTGACGCAAGCGAAGAGGAGGCGAGTGAGCAATTGACTCCTGTTTTGGATCGCGAGGAGTTCTCCCCCTTGGATCTGGATGACCGCGTTGTAATCTCCCTGATCTATCATCAGATTGTCAGAATAGAACAAGTTGAACAAGCGTGGCATCGTTGGCGCGATTTAGAGCGGAAGGGCGAAAGGTCTCGACTGTGGCGTGTGCTCGCCGATGATCCCGAATTGGAAAGGGAGCGAGTCTATGCTGAAG
>JBBKWZ010000135.1:0-3025 GCA_037969195.1 Rubricoccaceae bacterium
TACCCTTAAGACGGTCCCTATAGACCAGACAATGTTTCGCTCGCTCTCATCAAATTGACAAAGACCAACGCCGTCGTCGCACACCATTTCGAAGGCGTCGCGGAACTCATTAAGGCGATCAACACCACCCTCCAAGCTCCAAGCGAGGTGTTCTCTACTCAGAATATCAATGCCTAGCCGAAGCGCAACTCCATGATCAGATCCGCTGAACGCGTTGCCATCAATACGGGAATCTTTGGGAATGCGGGAATAGCCGATCGCCGCGTTTATGTGTTGGGCAAACGCACTGGCACTTAGCATGCTCGCTAGACATATGCATGTCACCACATGACTGGCTCGTGCTGCCTTGCGTATGAATGTATTTCGCTTCATTCTCTAGTTCCTTGACGCGCCTGGTCATTGCTGTGAAATGCGGTAGTGCACATGCCCTTCGCGAGTTGTGTTCCGCTAGGGATGAAAGTACGGTTGCCAACGGCCATGCCGGGTGCTTCACGCGGAAATCCTGAGCAAAAGCTGATGCTCCGAGTGCCGGCTCGAATGTGCTGGAATTGGTTGTGCGCAGTATTGGTAAACATGCCCAGCGCTCGACAATTAAAATCTGGTGGCCTGCTCACCTATTGGCTCATGATGCAGTGTTACCCACCACACCCACGCAATGAGCACGATTTGAAGTGGGAGGCGCGCGTACAACGCCCAGACGGGAATTGTTGAGAATACTTCAGGATTCATGGCCATGTAGAGGTTGGCCGGAAAGACAACGATGAGCAGGGCGATAAGCCCCCAACCGGCAAACCTCCTCGTTCGCGAGAAGAGAGCGCCGATGCCTCCAATTATCTCAAGCACGCCGCTCAAATAGACCAGTGCGAGATGCGCCGGGAGGTAGGGAGGCATGATGGACACAAATCCGCCCGGATTGGTGAAGTGGGCAATGCCTGCCCGGATAACGAGCGCCGCCATGAGGAGAAGAGCGATGCGCTTGAGGATGGATCGGGGTAGATCGAGTGCTTGGGCTAGACGGGAGGCACCGATCAACGAAATCCCTCAGCATCTTCCGGATGCACTGGCCTAGCAAGCGCTAGGATTGCTGCATGGGGGACGATCAAAAAGCCCTCTTCCTTCCATTCCAGTTCTATCGCTTCCTTCCGCAGGAAGAGGGCGAAATCACCGGGACGCGCCTGCAGTGGGATGAAGCGCCCGGCTTCGCGGCCGGGATCCCAAGAATCAGAAGCCGAATATTCCGGGTTAGGTATCAGATGGCCCGGGCCGATTTGCACGACCCGGCCTCCATGCACTTTGTCTTTCTCCCGCACGCTCGCAGGGAGATACAGCCCGGAGGACGTGCGCTCTGACGGATCTTCCGGGCGGATGAGCACCCGGTCTCCAACCATGACTAAGGATTCGTTCAAGGCGATTGCGATTTTGTCTGGGACAACAAAATTTACTGCCCGAACCTCAATCCCAACCAACGGCGTATTATCGGCCAATCTTCTCACCTAGCCATTCCAATCATGCGCAGCACTGGAGCCATTGTCCTGCTCGTCATTCTTCTCCTCGTCGGTTTTGCCGGGTGTGCGGGTTGCGGAACGTACAATTCTCTCGTCCAGAAGGACGTCGCCGTGGATACGGAATGGGCGAACGTGGAAACCACGTATCAGCGCCGAGCCGACCTCATACCGAACCTTGTTGCAACTGTACAGGGAGCCGCCGATTTTGAATCGGGGACCTTGGAAGCCGTTGTGGAAGCTCGCGCTCGCGCGACGTCGATTACAGTCTCGGCCGACGACCTCAACGACCCGGCAGCCGTTCAACGCTTCATGGCAGCACAGCAGCAGCTTAGTGGGGCGCTGGGTCGGCTTCTGGCCGTCTCCGAGAACTATCCGCAGCTTCGAGCAACGGAGGCGTTCCAGGGTCTTCAGGATCAGTTGGAGGGCACAGAGAACCGCATCAACGTGGCACGGCGGGACTACAACTTGGCCGTTCAAGGATACAACACGTCCGTGCGGAGCTTCCCGGCCAACCTCATCGCAGGCATCTTCGGCTTCGATCAGCGAACGCCATTTGAAGCCGATGAAGGTGCAGACGTTGTGCCCGAGGTCAGCTTCGACTGACGAAACGCAACCGCCGTTATCATCCTGACCTTGTCGCTTTGCTCAGCGCAGGCTACGGGAAGGAACTACTTCCAAACATCCATCGGGCAAGCCGGGGCTGAATTCTCCATTCCGCTCGGGTCGAACTGGCGATTTGATGAGTGCCTACCGTGCATTGCTGTTCCTGACGCCTGTTTTTCTAATGGCGTTGGTAGTTGCGCCGGCCGCGCAGCAATCGTTCTACATCCCCCCGACGCCCAGCACGCTCGTCAACGACTATGCGGGCTTGTTGATGCAGGGAGAGCGGGAATCTTTGGAGCGCAAGCTCGTGGCGTACAACGATTCGACCTCCACTCAGATCACTGTTGTCGTCTTCCAGACATTGAATGGATCCGATCCGGGTTCAATAGCTACGTCGATCGGACGCCTGTGGGGAGTTGGGCAGAAAGGCCTCGACAATGGTGTCGTACTGCTCGTTTCCGTTGATGACCGTCAGTTATTCATTGCAACCGGGTATGGCGTGGAAGCCGTTCTCACCGATGCGCAGGCCGGACGAATCATCCGGAACGTCATTGCGCCGCGTTTCAGGGAAGGCAACTATTTCACTGGTATCAACGAGGCTACGGACGCCATTATCGCGGCTGCGGAGGGGGAGTTCTCGACTGCAGATAGTCATTCGGGCGGAGCGAACGGATCGGATATCGCGCTTGTCTTTTTCATTCTATTTATCGTTCTCATCGTAGTTCTGATTCTTGGTTCGAAGAGCAGCGGCGGAGGCGGCTCTGGATGGATAATCACGACGGGCGGGAGCGGTTGGTCAGGCGGAGGCGGCGGTGGTTTTAGTGGTGGCGGCGGCTTCAGCGGTTTCGGCGGAGGAGGTTTTGGAGGCGGCGGTGCTGGGGGGAGCTGGTAGTGTTGAAAAGCGGGGGGGTCTATAG
>JBBKWZ010000136.1:0-2858 GCA_037969195.1 Rubricoccaceae bacterium
TCTTTCTATATGCAAGCAGATTTCGCTGTGGAGGCCGAGAACCTTGATCCCGAGGAAGTCGCGGACATAATCGTCAGAACGCTCAGCGAAAGAGCTTGAACGACCGCCGATGGTATGGAGAGGTACCGTGAGTTGCCAACGCGGCGTAGTGCGCAACGGTCGGATATCCCTTGTGCCTGGCAAAGCCATATGCAGGGAGAGTCGCGCCTAGATCTACCATCAGCCGGTCCCGGAAGACTTTTGCCACAACGGACGCGGCTGCAATCGAAAGGCTCCTTGAATCACCCTTGACGACCAGTTGTTGTGGGCACGGTGGGTTTTGAATCGCTCTGTTTCCGTCAACCAATAGAATATCAGGAGGCGTTGAGAGATCGCCAACGGCACGCTTCATCGCCTCCAGAGAAGCGTTGAGGATGTTAATCTGGTCGATTTCCTTCGGCGAACACTGCCCGATTCCGACGGCCAGCGCTTCACGAACGATGATCGGAACGAGGGTTTCGCGGGTTCGCGCGGAGAGCTTCTTGGAATCGTCAAGGCCAGGCACGTTCGCGTGCGGTAGTAGAATCACAGCCGCTGCAACGACGGGCCCGGCAAGACATCCACGGCCTGCTTCATCGAGGCCGGCCACATTCTGGAAGCCGGTTTGCCAATGTTTGCGTTCAAAGTCAAAAGAGGGGCTCATATTTTTCTGACGTTAAGACATCGCATTTTTCTGCCAACGCGTTCGATGCAATTGACGTGGCTCGATTGATTCGATACGAATTGTAGCGGAGAATATCGCCGTCACCATCATCATACGACGCGATAGTTCCTCCCTTGGGTCGGGATTGTCCTGCACATACTCTGCGAAATCAATCGTGTCCTGCCGTATTTCGAGTAGGATGTCGCTCAAAATATTTGCTGGGAGGGCAGAAGTCATCTATCTTTGCAGAAGTGTTACAGACACGTAGGGCCCGTCGGAAGCAATTGACCATGAGGTAGACCGCTTCCACCGCACCGAACATATCGGCGCGGACAGGGTTCTTCGGGTCGTCCTAATTGAAAGGAACCCCTAGTAAGGCGCCGAATCGGCGTGGGGTGAGATGAGGATACGGATCTAAACCGTTTGGGCGGCGCGGTAGTTGCTTGTACTGCTAAGGACCGACGACTTTGTGGGGATCCACCGGTCGCGGCTCAAGTTCCGCCCTTGCACACCTGAGCAATGCCAATGATGGCAATGGGCACGTTCTCTTCACCGCCAATCGACGCTCGTAGCGCTTTCCGCTCACTCCGCGGTCGCATTTAACCGTTTCGTTTCTGCGCAGGCGGCGCAGCCTCCCCTCTTACCAGATTTCATTGCCATTCGCCCAACCAGAGCGCTTGGCTTCGCATTCACTAACACGATAAGTTCATGGCAGACGACCTGTTCAGCCAGAACACTACAGACGACAATATGGGCTCTGAAGCGCCTGATTCAACTCCAAACGCCGAAGACGCGCCCGAATCGCTGGCACAGCCCGAACCGCGGCGTAAAACGCGGTCAGCGGCTTCGCCTCGTCCGCGGTCCCGGAAACGAGTTAAGGCAAGTGAAGATGTCCCAGTGGCCTCTTCGGATAGCCCGCTTGATTCCTCTGACGGCTCCGTTGACGATTTCGACACCGCTGAGGCCGCTCCTGAAAACTCGCCGACGGATTCTGCCTCCGAAACGCAAGCCGAGTACGGCACCATCGACCTGACATCTGGTGATTACGGACGTTCGAAGCCCATTCCTGAGCGCCGAGTAGAGCAATCGACAGACGGCACCGCTCAACGTACAAATGGCCAGCCTCGGGCCGATGGTCGCAACAAGAGTCGAGGAGATCGCCGCACAGAGAGTCGTCCGGAAGTTCGCGGAACCCGAGAGCGCGGCAAGAAGGATCGCCAGCGTAACGAGGGCGCAAACCATCCTGGCGAGCCGATCGAGGGCATGTTGGAGTTGATAGGTGACAAGAAGTTCGGCTTCATGCGCTTGCTTACTACATCACTCATAAAGGGCGACAACGATCCGTTCATGCCGCCGCCGCTGATTCAGAAGTACAATTTGCGCGATGGCGTGACGCTTAAAGGCGTCATTAAGCCTGGCCGCAAGGGTGCTTGGCAGGTGACGCAGGTTGATGAGGTAATGGGCGTAAGCCCAGAAGAATGGGCAGAGGTGACGGAATTTGATTCCGGAACGACGATTTATCCGGACGAAAAGCTGAACCTGGTCACGAGCCCCGGCGAGTACTCCATGCGTGTCGTCGATCTCGTTGCGCCGCTAGGCAAAGGGCAACGTGCGCTTATCGTTGCACCGCCACGTGCCGGCAAGACGATCATGCTCAAGCAGATGGCGGACGCTATTGCTGAGAATCACAAGGAAGTCAAATTGGTTGCCCTCCTTGTCGATGAGCGACCCGAAGAGGTTACCGACTTCACGCGCAACACAGCCGCCAATGTCTTTGCCTCGTCGAATGACCACGGCGAGGACAACCATGTTCGGGTCGCCACGCTAGCCTTCGAGTACAGCCGCAGGTTGGTTGAGATGGGCTACGATGTCGTCATCCTCCTCGATTCGCTAACGCGTCTTGGGCGGACATTTAACCTTTGGGGAGGCAACTCAGGCCGCACAATGTCGGGTGGTCTTGATTCGCGTGCTCTATTGATGCCACGTAAAATCTTCGGCTCAGCCAGAAATATTGAAGGCGGCGGATCGCTCACGATTATTGCTACTGCGCTTATCGAAACGGGAAGCCGGATGGATGACGTGATTTTCGAAGAGTTCAAAGGCACAGGCAATTTGGAAATCGTATTGGACCGCGCACTGGTCGATCGCCGTGTTTGGCCAGCGATCGATATTGCGA
>JBBKWZ010000137.1:0-2607 GCA_037969195.1 Rubricoccaceae bacterium
ACGACTAGTGCAGCCAATAGAGTAGCGAGGGCTAGGGCTTTCATGAGTGTGTTGTGAGGTGAGAGAAGATTGATAATACGAACTGGTGCTTTTCCTCTTTCCGGATTCGAACGATGCACCCTTTGACGGCTTTGCACTTGAGGGAGAGGTCGGACATCGCGACGTAGAGCCGGACGAGAGACTACATCTGCGTTCGTTTTGTGAAACGATGCGTTGGGGCCGGGGCCGGTTGAGCAAGGCGCAGAACTCGCCGTCTTAAGGGCGCCAGAACAGGCAGTTAGGTTAGGCGCGATATCTTGAGAGCAAGCACGCCACACTAGTTGCGAGGCATCACACTTGAACCCATCACTCCATGTCCGATTCGATTTCTGTTGAGGCGTTCCGTAATTCGTTCACAGGTGAAGTTGTTACCGCGGCTGATCCTAACTTCGACGAAACGCGCGCCGTCTGGAACGGGATGATAGATCGGCGGCCAGCAGTGATTGCACGATGCGCTGACGCCGAGTCCGTTGTCCAGGCAATCCGCTTCGCGCAAGAGCAAAGACTGTCGGTTTCCGTGCGCGGCGGCGGACATGGCGTGGCCGGAAAGGCGATCTGCGACGGAGGGCTTGTGATTGATCTGGCGCCGATGAACTCAGTCCGAATCGACGCTGAAGCGCGTACGGCGAGCGTAGGCGGCGGCGCGCGTCTTGCGGATCTTGACGCGGCTACGCAAGCATTTGGACTCGCGACACCAGCCGGCATCGTCTCAGAGACCGGAGTCGGGGGACTCACGCTGGGTGGAGGCGTGGGGTATCTCGCGCGTCGATTCGGTCTGACCATTGACAACCTGCTCTCCGCCGAAGTCGTCACCGCGAACGGCGAGCGTATCCGCGCCGACGCCAACGAGCATTCAGATCTTTTTTGGGCGCTGAGGGGCGGCGGTGGAAATTTCGGCGTTGTCACGTCGTTCGAGTTCCGGCTCCACGCGGTCGGCCCCAACGTACTTGTAGGACAGGCGTTTTACCCCATAACTGACACAATCGATGTTCTTCGGTTCTATCGAGATTTTACTACAGATGCGGATGACGAACTAGCAGTCTACGCACTTGCCGTGACGGTTCCCCCTATTGAGCCGTTCGCTGAGGAATACCAAGGGAAGCCGGCAATTGCCATTGTGGCGTGCCATTCTGGCGATGAGGCGAAAGGGAGAAAAGCGCTGGCCCCACTCCAGGAGTTCGGTGAGCCCATCTTTCGCTTCGTGGAGCCAATGCCGTACGTGGCATTGCAGCAATCCTTAAACGCCGGGGCACCCAACGGTCAGCGGTACTACTGGAAGTCGCATTTCATGCGGGAGCTCTCAGATGAGGCGATCAATAATTTCGCCGCGCGAGTCCAGTCGCTGCCCGGACCGTTCTCAATTGTTGGGTTCGAACCAATGGGGGGAGCAATTAACAGAGTTGATGCAGGTGCAACAGCATTCCCCCATCGGGACACGAGATACGCGCTTGGCGTGTGGTCCGGCTGGGTGAGCCCGGATAATGACGACAACGCCATCGAATGGACGCGAGGCGTCCATGAAGCGATGGTCCCTTACTCGACGGGCGGCGTTTACTCCAACTACCTGGACCAGGATGACGACGCAAAAAGTTCAGAAGCCTTCGCCGACAACCTAGCGCGCCTCGGGCGGGTGAAGGCAGTATATGACCCAAACAACTTTTTCCAGGCCAACCACAATATTCAACCGGTGACCGGTGATTCATGACTGCGATCAGGAAAAGAAATGAACTGATGCATGCTGTGGCGCCGGCAGCACGGTGATGCCTTTACACCAACGTTTTTTGAGTTACTAACCACACCCCACTCGCTCAATGTCAACGACCGCAACCCTAACTCCAAGCCGCCGCATTGGCTTTTTCCTGTTTCTCGGCGTCGCAATCTTGGCTTCCGCGTGCGTAACCACCCAGGAAGAACAAGTCGAATCTGATGCGTCTTCGCTAGATGAGACGACGGAGGCTACAGCCAGTTCGGAGATGCCGCACGTCATGGCTCCGGACGAAGGAGACGTTTTGTGGTTTGCCCATGAAAGCCCTGACAATCTCGGATCAGGCGGTGAATTGCGCATCTTCTTGGACCATGCAACTCATCCGAACGCCGGAGGCAGCTTCGCTAAGTTCACTCTTGGGGTAGGGGGCGCACTTCCCGTTCATCGCCACGACAAAACGGAGGAAGTGGGATACATCATCGAAGGCGAAGGAATTGTTGTTGGGATTGATGATAGCGGAGACGAGGTCGAGATGCAGTTGGCCGCCGGCTACGTCTGGTACAACAGGCCCGGGGCATGGCATGCTGTCCGAAATGTAGGCGACGTCCCACTGGAACTAGTCTTCGCTACTATTCCCAATGAGGAGCAAGGGCTGCTCTCCTATTTCCGAGAAATAGGTGTAGCTCCGGGCAACGTAGCACCCGTTATAGCTGCTGAAGAACTCGCTCAGTTGGCTGCAAGTCACGACATGATTGTTCGACCCAGATAGGCGCATGCGGCACGGCCTTCAATTGCCGCAACAAATGGAGTCATCAGATGAAAATGTTGCTTACTGTCGAGTTCCCACTTGAGCCTTTCAACTC
>JBBKWZ010000138.1:0-2544 GCA_037969195.1 Rubricoccaceae bacterium
CTCCGCCCGCGCGGCGTCTTTTGCAACCGAACGCTGAACCTTCGTACGATCCGTGCAGTCGGCTATGACATGGATTACACGTTGCTCCACTACAATGTGGCGTTGTGGGAAGAGCGCGCGTATACACATGTTAAGAATGGTCTGATAAAACTTGGCTGGCCGGTTGAAAACCTCGTATTCGACCCTGACTTGGTAACGCAGGGGCTGATGGTGGATACGGAACTCGGCAATGTGGTGAAGTCCAATCGTTTTGGCTACATCAAGCGCGCGTTCCATGGTACCCATCCGCTCTCGTTCGAGGACATGCGCGATGCCTACCGGCGCACGCTCGTGGATCTCCACGACTCGCGGTGGAAGTTCATGAATACCCTCTTCTCGATTTCTGAGGCCGGGATATATCTGCAACTGGTCGACCTCCTCGACGCAGGCAAGCTCCCGCAACGGCTTGACTATGCCCACCTGTATAAAACCATCCGCCAGACGCTCGACGAAGCCCACCTCGAAGGCCAGTTAAAAGCGGAAATCGTTGCAAATCCAGATCGCTTCGTCGATCTCGACCCCGAAGTACCGCTGACGCTTCTCGATCAAAAACGGGCGGGCAAGAAAGTGCTTCTGATTACGAACTCGGAGTGGTCGTACGCTGTCCCGATGCTTGAATATGCGTTCGATCCATTTCTTCCTGACGGCATGACGTGGCGCGAACTCTTCGACCTCGCCATCCTTGGCTCGCGCAAGCCTGTGTTCTTCTCTGAGAAAGCCCCGGCCTACGAGGTCGTGGATGAGAACGGTCTACTCCGCCCCTCCAATGGAATGTTGGAAGAAGGGAAGCTGTATGTGGGCGGCAACGCCACGCTCGTCGAGGCCTCACTGGGGTTGCGGGGCGAGGAGATCCTGTACGTTGGCGACCACATATTCGCTGATGTCAAGGCCTCCAAGAGTGTATTCAGATGGCGTACGGCTTTGGTTCTTCGGTCGCTGGAAGACGAAATCGCCGCCATGGAGGGATTCCAGCACGATCAGAAAAAGCTGTCCTCCATGATGGCGGAGAAGGAAGAACTGGAGGCGCACTATTCCACCCTTCGTCTTGAAAAACTGCGCAACGAGGGTGGATACGGGCCGCAAACGAACAATACTCCGGAAGCGCTTTCTACTGACATGCAGGCGTTGCGGAGCACCCTTGTCGAACTCGATGATCAGATCCGCCCGCTCGTACAAACCGCTGCTCGGCTAGTTAACGACAACTGGGGGCCACTTCTGCGTGCGGGAAATGACAAAAGCCACTTCGCAAGGCAGCTGGAGGCAAGCGCCGATGTCTACACCGCGCGCGTTTCCAACTTCATGGCGTATACGCCGTTCGTATACCTTCGCTCCGAGCGCGGATCGCTCCCGCACGATCCTGCCTAGTCGTCTTTAGGGCAAGTCAAATCCCACCGGCGCATACACTAAAACGCATCCTGCACGTTTGGAGTCCGTCCATTCGCTTCGGATCTTACAAGTTGGCCTAAATGGCCGCACCTCTCTTCCAAAATGTCCCCCCGCCATGTTGTATTGTCAACGCTGCACACTACTCGCGCTCGCCCTCCTATTGATCGCGTTCACATCTGGATGCGACACAAATAACCCGTCCACGCCATCCGAAGAACTCGCCGGCGTCTATACGTTCAACGAGTTGCGTTTTGACCCCAGCGCCCAGGCCATTTCCGACGCCGACGTGCTCGCGCGGATGGAATCGAACCGAAATGACATCGAGTTGTTTGGCACAGGGCGGGCTTTGATCCGCATTAAATTGCTGGATGAGCCCAGTGATCTGGCCGACGCCGACTTTACTGCCGCTGCGTCAACGATGCGCATGACGGCACGAACGCAGGACGACCAGGCTCGACTCGCAAAAATTCTCCTTCCCGGCGTAATGAACCTGAACATCAGCGTCGATAATCAAACACTCTCGGCACAGATTTCCACCGTCGTGAACCTTCAGACCTTTGACCCGGTGGCGTACGCTGGCCTTACCGCTCAGCCGGGCGTTCTGCACATTTCGATCACACGGGAGACAACGGGCGGCTGAGGCGGTCGAAAGCTGCCAACGACATCGCGATATTAGTCCGCGCCGCGGAAACGGTAGGGGCGCTGCCGACTCGCAAGCAAGGAGTAACCCTTCAGCACCCGCAGGGAATGACGGTAAGTGCGTCAGGGTTTTGTGCACGAGGTTGAACCCATGAGGGATTCACCTCCTGCACTCAACCACGCTCGCCATGCTGCCCTACAAGAAAGGCCGAATCGATGATCGGCGGATGCATCTGGTGTACACAGAGATTGGCCTGATTGCCTCTCTCCTAGTCGTCGCCACACTATTTCGGGTTCCTCTGAGCGCACATCAGATGCCCGAATTGATTACCCCGGAAGCCGAGGTGATTCTGATCGAACAGATCGAGCCCACGCTCCAGCTGGCGCCACCACCGCCACCCACAGCGCTTCCACCGCCGATTGAGGTCGCGGACACGAAAGTAATAGAAGAGGTCCTACTCCCTTCAATAGAGTTCGACG
>JBBKWZ010000139.1:0-6869 GCA_037969195.1 Rubricoccaceae bacterium
CCTACCATTTGGTAGATGACTTCAGCCAGCGAGCCTTTGTAGGCGACCCGGCCTTCGATTCCCTCGGGGACGAGCTTCCTGAGATCGTCCTCCGCATCCTGAAAGTATCTGTCCTTTGAACCCTGTGCCATCGCACCGAGGGATCCCATTCCTCGATAGTGTTTGTACTTCCGGCCTTCGTAAAGAACGGTCTCGCCCGGGCTTTCTTCAACACCTGCAAACAGGCCGCCGATCATTACGGTGTCGGCTCCAGCAGCCAAGGCTTTCGGAATGTCTCCGGTTTGCTTCACGCCGCCATCGGCGATGATCGGCACATCATATTTCCGAGCGGCTGATGCGCATTCCATGATGGCGGTCAGTTGCGGAACGCCAATGCCAGCCACGACGCGGGTTGTACAGATCGAGCCAGGCCCAATTCCCACTTTGATTGCGTCCGCGCCAGCGAGGATAAGATCCTCGGCTCCCGTTGCGGTCGCCACATTTCCACCAACAACCTGCACGTCGGCGAACTGGCTCTTGACGGATTCCACCATTCGAAGAACGTTTTCGTGGTGACCGTGAGCCGTATCAACGATGATGAAGTCAACTCCTGCACCTATAAGTGCAGCGACGCGCTCGTTCGTATCGCCTGCAATTCCAACAGCCGCACCAACGCGAAGGCGCCCGTAGTCGTCCTTTGATGCCTCCGGGTGCTTGCGCTTTTTCTGGATGTCTTTGAAGGTGATGAGTCCCCGCATGTAGCCGCCTTCATCTACAATAGGCAGCTTTTCGATGCGGTGTTTCTGAAGGATCTGCTCGGCCTCCTCAAGGGTGGTCCCAACAGGGGCTGTCACGAGGGGTGCCCTGGTCATGATCGATTCAAGCGTTGCTTCGCTGTCGACCTCAAAACGCAGGTCTCGATTTGTGACGATGCCAACGAGTTGATTTTCCTCGTTCACCACTGGAATGCCGCCGATGCTGTAACGCGCCATGTGAGCTCGAGCGTCCGACACTGTTTTCTCAGGGAGTAGCGTAATCGGGTCGATGATCATACCACTCTCGGATCGCTTCACCAGGGTGACCTGCCCGGCCTGCTCTTCTATGCTCATATTCTTGTGGAGTACGCCAACTCCGCCCATGCGGGCCATCGCGATGGCCATTGAGGCTTCGGTCACCGTATCCATGGCCGCGGATAACAGCGGCACGTTCAGGCTGATTCCGCGTGTAACGCGCGATCTAGTCGCCACTTCACGTGGCATCACTGATGATCGCGCTGGAAGGAGCAGGACATCGTCGTAGGTAAGGCCGTCGATGGCAATCTTGACGTTCATGGTGTTGTTCGCGCTATTCAGAAGATTATTGGTTTCAATTTTACTCGCCGCCGCAACGCATTGATTTCGTGAGGCTGCAATTTTCTCCATTTGCCCCGGCGCAGATCTGTGAGCGTCAGGCCCGCATAGTGCGTGCGGTCAAGGGCTTTCACAGTGTGGCCGAGCGCTTCGAACATGCGCCGCACCTGTCGGTTGCGGCCTTCATGGATTTGTAACGCAACGCAGCGCTTGTTCGTGCCGACGTAACCGATCTGGTCAGCCTTGGCCGGTCCATCGTCCAGATCCACCCCGTCCCGGAGTTTCTCGATCTGATCAGGTTCTACCGGTTCGGTGGTAGTCACGTGATAAAGTTTCTCGACCTCGCGGCTTGGGTGCATCAGCCGATAAGCCAGATCCCCGTCGTTTGTAAGGAGCAGGATGCCCGTCGTGTCCCGATCCAATCGCCCGACCGGAAAAAGGCTTCCCGTCTCCTCATCCGACATGTTCAACACGTCCATTACGGTCGCTCGACCTTTTTCATCCCCTTTGGTCGTGATAGTGTCCTTTGGCTTGTTCAGGAGGAGATAGAGCGGGCTCTTGGGTGCAACCGAACGGCCATCCACGACAACCTTGTCGTCTGGGCTGACCTTCGTACCCAGTTCAGTCACGATGGCGCCGTTTACGGCAACACGTCCATCGGAGATAATGGTATCAGCTTCGCGGCGGGACGCAATACCAGCTTTTGCCAAAAAACGGTTGAGGCGCATCGGGCCTGTCTCAGACGCTGCGGAAGCCGGCGCTTCAGTTTGTGGTTTGCCATGCCGCCGTTGCACCATCTTTCGGCGGCGCGTTGATTTATCCTTTCCAGTTGAGCTATTACTCATGGGCAATTTTCTCGTCCGAAGCAAAACCATCATGATCTGCCAGAGCGCCCTCGCCCACCATCACCTTGGTGTTGATATCACTATCCCCGTTTGGCGCATCGTCCGCAAGGATGTCGTCCGCTGCCTGACTAGCACTTGCGGCCTCCACTTCCATCATAGCCATCTCGGTAGAGAGAATCGATCGCTCGCTGCTGAATGCGGGATCTTCCAGCAGCTCGTCGATCTCACGCGGCCTCGGCAATTCTTCCAGCGTTCCCAACCCAAACTGATCGAGAAAGTGCTCGGTGGTACCGTAGAGTAGCGGACGGCCGACAGATTCCGATCTTCCCACAACTGTTATGAAATCTCGTTCCATGAGTTGGCGAACGGCATAGTCGGATTGAACGCCACGGACGTGATCCACTTCAGGCTTTGAAACAGGTTGTTTGTACGCGATGACGGATAGCGTCTCTAGCAATGCCCTGGAGAGCCTTTTTTCCTCTTCCTTGAGCAGGAACGCCTTAACGAAGCCCGCGACGGAGTCCATCGTGGCCATTCGATATCCGCCTCCCCAATGGTGGATGCGAAGTGCGTGGCCCTCAACTTCGTACGCCGCGTTGAGGCGCACGACAGCCTCCTGAACATCCTCTACGCTGACGACGGAGCCCGTAACGTCACCATACGTCGTCTGCATCGCGTCGTCTGAAACGGGCTCATCGGCAGCGAAAATGATGGCTTCAACGGCCATGTCGAGCGTGTGAGGGATGCTTTCACTCATGATCCCGCCTCGGTGCCATTCGTGGAGCGCGAGAGTTCCACCTCGGACTCAAGTTCGATGTCTCTGACTTTGTCCGGCGGTTGCTCAAATTGGGGAATTCCACCTTCAACGATTGGAACGGTGGCTTTGATCGCGAAGTCTTCCGGTGTGATGCCCATCACAAGTGTAATAACCTGCCGTTGAAGCATCTCAAGGATGGCAAGAAAGGTGACGATGACGAAAGGCTTCGTACGATTCTCGACAAGTTTGACGAAGGACGAATTGCCCAACGCCAATTGTTCTCTGACGTACGTGCGCTGTTCGTCAATCGTGTACTCATAGGGCGGAAGCGTATGCTGGGCTGATTCTTCCGGTGCCTTCTCCAACATCCGTTGCAGAGCGGACATAAGGTCAAACACCGAAACCCTATAGGTCACTTCGACGGATGCGGCGAGCCGGTCATGCTCGGAGGACGCTGCGCCGCGTGGCATCAACTCATGACGGTCATTCCAACTAAGTTCAAGTTGAGTTGCAGCTTCCTTGTACCGGATATACTGAAGCAGTCGATCGACCAGTTCCGCTCGTGGGTCGATGGGTTCTCCATCTTCGTCCACAGCCTGACGCGGCAGCAGCATCCGGGCCTTGATCGAAATCAACACTGCGGCCATGTAGATGAACTCAGCGGCCCCATCCAGATCAACTTGCTCCAGAAGCCGGACGTACCCTAGAAACTCGTCCGTAATCTGCGCTACGGGGATGTCGTAGATGTCCAGCTCATCGCGGCGGATGAAAAAGAGGAGCAGGTCTAGCGGCCCTTCAAACTGGTCAAGTTGGACGCGATACAAGGAGGCGTGCGAACTGTGAGGTGAGTGGTGGCGTCCAAGGAAAGTTACGACAGCGGGTGGTCCTGCACAGACGCCGGAGTTGTGTCGGCGCGGCTCACAAACCATGCAACCGTTTCGGCAAGCCCCTTGGCAAGCGATGTCTCTGGTTTCCATCCAAGAACTTCGGCCGCGTGCGAGACATCCAGGACGCTCCGCTGTTGTTCGCCCGGCATTCCAGAGCCGTGTCGTTCTTCCGCCTCACCACCCGTAAGGCTGTTGAGGTGGCCAAATAGTTCGTTCACGTTGGTTTCAATTCCGGTTCCAATATTGATGACATCGGAGCCCTCAAACGCGAGTCCAGCGACGACGGCTTTGACGACATCGCCAACGAAAACATAATCGCGCGTTTGAGTCCCTAGGCCGTTGATGACCGGCTGCTCGCCGCGTAGTAGCCGCTCGGTAAAAATGGCAACTACGCCAGCCTCGCCATGCGGATTCTGTCGAGGGCCGTAGACGTTGGCGAATCGAAGTGCCACAGATTGCAAGCCATGGGTTTCTCGGTAAAAACGGAGGTAGTGCTCCGAAACCATTTTGGTGATGCCATAAGGTGACGCCGGTCGAACTGGGTGCGTTTCAGGCTGCGGCCCTCCCCCGTTCACAGTAGGGACGGGATCGCCGTAGATCGCGCCTCCCGTTGAAGAAAAAACGACTTTCTCCAGGCCATTCGCGCGTCCGGCCTCAAGCAATGTGAGAAGGCCCAATACATTTACGTTCGCGTCGAACACGGGATCAGCAACGGACTTGCGAACATCCATCTGGGCGGCGAGATGAACCATTGCCGCAAATTGCTCCTTTTCAAAAAGGTTGACCACTTCAGACGAGCAGATATCCAGTTCATGGAAGGCGGCTTCCGAGTTGATGTTTTCCGGTTTTCCGGTTATCAAGTTGTCGAGAACGTGAACGACTGCACCCTTCGAGACCAGCGCGTCAACAACGTGAGAACCGATGAAACCAGCACCTCCCGTTATTAGAACCTTGCGACCTGAGTACAGATGCGACATATCTGAAATCGTTCTCGTGCGAGTTACAGCTGATTGTTGTGAGCCGCTGCGCGGCAAGCGAAAGCGGCGGCGAGAAGTCTACGCCGGGACGAGGGCGACAGATGAGATACGATCCGAACGAAAGAGTTCTTCCGCCGTCGAGCGTATTTCCTCGGCTGTTACGGCTTCGATTTCCGCGATGACTTCGTCAAGGGTGAAGTAGCGCCCGAACGTGATCTCAACCCGACCCAGTCGCATCATGCGGTTGCTCATGCTTTCGAGGCCTAACATGATCCCACCCTTCAACTGTTGTCTGGCTCTGGACAGGGTTCGCTCGCTGACGACTTTTTCCGCGAGTTTATCAAGTTCGCGGACAACAAGCTTTTGGGCGCGGTCCACTTTTGTCTCGTCCGTGCCAATGTAAACGCCCACGTCGCCGGAGTCGGCGAGCATATTGGCGAAGGAATAGACCGAATAGCAAAAGCCGTACTTCTCCCGAATGTTCTGGTTGAGGCGGCTGGACATCCCCCCTCCAAGGATCGTATTCAAGAGTGAAACCTGCGTCCGTCTTGGATCGAGGGAGCCAAAGCCCCGCGTTCCCACAACGAGATGCGCTTGCTGAACGGGGCGCGCAATCGAAATTCCCGAAGGGATATAACCATTTGCGGAAGCGCGCTGAAGATCGACAGGAGCCCTCTCAAAATCGCGTAAAAGCCGCTCAACCTTTCGGACGACGGACGCATGCTTTACGTTGCCGGCCACCGCGATCACTAAACGATTTGGCACGTAGTGGCCGTCGAGATATGTTTGCAGGCCGCTCCTGGTGAACGACCGAACCGATTCTCGTGATCCAAGGATCGGACGACCAAGCGCATGATCGGGATACATCAACGCTTCATAATGGTCGAAGATGTGGTCCTCAGGATTGTCCTCGTACATCTTGATCTCCTCGATCACCACGTCCTTCTCTTTCTCCAACTCTTTCTCGGGGAGCAGCGGATTGGTAACCAGGTCAAGTATTGTATCTAAGGCGCGGTCAAGGTGCTCGTCGAGGCTGCGGGCGTAAAAGCACGTGTGATCCTTCGTCGTGAAAGCGTTCAGGTACCCGCCTACCGACTCCATCCGCTGGTTGATCTGATACCCGCGACGCTTCGACGTTCCCTTGAACACCATGTGCTCGATGAAGTGGCAAATGCCGCCTTCGGCCAGGTTCTCATCGCGGCTACCGGTTTGAACCCACGCTCCCACGGCAACCGATCGCACAGACGGGATCTGCTCGGTGAGGATGCGCACACCGTTTGGCAGTTCGGTGCGCGAAAAGGAAGGAAAACCGAGAGGTGGGGACATCTTCTGGATCAATGGGCGCGGAAGATACGCGCCTCCCTCCTGCCGGTTCGGAGCTTCACCGAGTCCTAGCGAGGGCTCTCAACCGTATCGGTGGCAGGTTGGAGAAGGATATCCTCAAGCAGTTCCTGCGCCCGTGCCGATGCAGCCGAATCCCCGGCGAGATCGGCTGCTTCCGCCAATCCGAACAACGATTGTATTCGTCGCGGCGCTCGTTCCAGCGCCTTTTCAAACTCGAGCTGAGCTTCGGTCGCTCTATTCAGGCTTAGCAAAATTTCTCCCAGTATCTCATGGGATGGTTTAGGTGGATTCGGAGGACCGAAGTCCAAAGGCAGGCTATCCTCAAGTTCTGCCGCCTCACGCACGGCCCTCAAGCCGGGTTCGGATTCTCCGACCTCAAGAAGGGCTAAGCCTTCCAGCAGGCGAGCCATGGTCTCCATCACAATCGATGGCTCTTCCACAGCGTCTGCGAAGGCGCGAACCTCCCGGACTGCATCTGCTGCGGTCTCTTCGTCGCCCAATTTGAGGGCGACTAGTCCGCGGATAAAAGCGTCACGTTGCGCAGTTTCAGGACCGACCTCGTCCACTGAAAGGTCTTTGTTCGCTATGTCTCCCGACCACTCCTTTGTCTCGACCACATAATTTGCCCGCATCGCAATCAGCGTGCTCTGCGCTCGGGCATTTGAACTGGATTCGGCGAGTTCAGTGGCAAGAAGGAAAAGCTCTCGAGCCTCGTCAAAATGGCCGCGCTG
>JBBKWZ010000140.1:0-2994 GCA_037969195.1 Rubricoccaceae bacterium
GCATTCACCAACGTCCCCGAACGGTGCCCGAATGCAGGATGTACAACCATTCCGGCTGGCTTATTGACGACAAGCAGCCATTTGTCTTCGAAAACGATATCGAGAGGGACGTCCTCCGGAGTCACCTCAATTGGCGGAGGGCGCATGATGCGGCAAACGATATGATCACCCGGCTGAATTGGGTGCGAGACCTTCGTCCGCGTTTTTTCATTGACGTCCACGTTGCCTGCTCGAATGCCGCGTTGCACCTTCGCACGCGTCACGTTGGCCATTTTTGCTGTCAGGTAGATGTCCAACCGCGTACCTCCCTCCTGCCCCGCGGGCACGTCAATCTCGACGATGGTTTCAATCTTTTCTTCGGCCATGGGGGTAGCGTGCTCCTAAGTCAATTCCGCGCGCACGGATTCAAACGAATACTCCGTCGACGTACTCCTGACAAACTGCTAGGGCTCGGTCAATCTCTTCTTCTGAGTTGTAAGCGTGCGGCGCGAATCGCAGCAATCTGTTCCGAACGGACACGTGGATGTTCTGCGACATTAGATGCCCATGCAGGTCTTTCGGATTCGCTGTTTCCACAGTGACAATGCCGGAGGCATGTTCTGGACTGTCCGAACCGAATCGTTTCATTCTCATGTTTTCAAGCCCGTCCGCAATTTTGCGCGCATTTGCCAGAACCCTCTCCTCAACCCACTCCGGCCCAACTTCGAGGCGAAGCCCGAGTGCGGCATCGAGCGCCACGCATCCGATCGAGTTTAGTGTGCCGACGCGAAAACGCGTTGCATCAGGATGGAGAACATCTGTAAACGCCCCGAAGTCGTCCCAATCAACAGGCCCGTTCATCCAGCCGCGAACAGGAATCAAACGCTCCTGTAAACTCTCTGAAACGTAAAAGAACGCACTCCCTTGTGTGGCCAACATCCACTTCTGCCCTCCAGAAGAGAGAAAGTCAACGCCGGATTCCTCGACGTGAAGCTGCAGGGCGCCGAGCCCTTGAATCGCGTCCACGGCGAGCATCGTCCCGTTCGCATGCGCGAGGTCTGCGAGCGCTTTTAGGTCACACCGAAACCCTGAAAGAAACTGTACCCATGAAACAGCTAGCACACGCGTCTCCGGCCGGAGCGTTCGAGCCACATCTTCCACCGAAAAAGTGCCGCGCGTTGTTGGAATGAAATCGACTTCGATACCGTGGCGCTCCTTCACGCCCAGCCACGGCTGCACGTTGGCAGGAAACTCGCACGACGGCACAGCGACGCGGTCGCCCGACTTCCACGGAATGCCTAGTGCCAGCACATTCAACCCAGATGATGTGTTCGGTGCGTAATCGACACGCTCGCGCGCGCATCCGAGCATCTCCGCGATCCGCGTCCTGCCTCGGTTGATCGTCGGCAACACATCGAAGTAGTTAGTGGGCTTCGTCCGGTGGCGCTGCTCCAAAAACCCCTGAATCGCCTCCATCACAGGCGTGCTCAACACACCAGTGGCGGCGTGGTCCATGTAGACCATTTCCGCTGTGTGCGGGAAATTTGCTCGATAGTCGGTTAGGTTCATCCGTGAGATCCAGCGAAAGCGTGCGAGTCGCCGCAACCTACCTCACACCCGGTAGAACTGCTTGCCCGCCAGTTGGCGGACGAGCCCACGGAATTCCAGATTCAACAAATACACAAGCGCCGACGGAGCGTCCAGACCGGTTGCGATGCAGAGCGCATCGAGATGCACCGGATCCGAACTAAGTGCTTCAAAGAGCTGCGATTCTACGCGATTGAGGTCCGGAGGCGGTGCCGGCTGCGAAGCCAAGGCTTCATTCCCGCCAGGAAGTGCGGAGAATCCCCCAAGTTCAGCCATGACATCGTCGGCTGTGGCAACAAGTGCGGCATGGCCTTTCTGAATGAGATGGTTCGTCCCGGTCGTCTCTGAGTAGAACGGCGACGGCACTGCGAATACCTCCCGATTCTGCTCAATGGCCTCGAATGCAGTGATCAGTGCGCCGCCGGAGTCACGAGCCTCGGCCACGAGTGTTCCGAGCGACAGCCCCGCGATAATTCGATTCCGACGGGGGAAGTTGGACGCGTCGGGTTTTGCTCCCATCGGGAACTCAGAAATCACTGCACCGCGGTCCTCATCAACAATCCGCCGCACTACGTCGTTGTGTGTCTGTGGATAGATGCGATCAACGCCCGAACCCAACACCGCTATCGTTCGACCGCCCGCGTCCAGAGCCGCCCGGTGTGCCGTGATGTCGATGCCATAGGCGAGCCCACTGACGATGGTAAACGATCGCTGCACGAGCTCGGACGCGAAGTACTCTGCTGCCCGCCGTCCATAATCCGTGGCCTTGCGTGTTCCAACGATGGCGATGGACTGGTCGTCCCCCGGCACGAGCCTTCCCCGCACCCAGAGAAACGGTGGAGGATCGTAAATCTGTTTCAACAGCGCCGGAAAACGAGGATCGTGGAGGGTTATCAACTTCGCTCCGACCCGCTCGGCCGCTTTGAATTGCTTTTCAACGGAACCGTCCTCTTCAAATGCCGAAACAGCCTCCGCCGTTTGACGCCCTACGCCTTCCACTTTCTCCAATCGATGTACAGAAGAATCCAATACCGCCCGCCCAGAACCAAGCGCGGCAACTCGAGACCGAATCCGACCGGAGCCAATCCCCGGCACCATGGTCAACGCCACCAATGCACGTTGCTCTAGCTGATCGGAAGGATCAACGACAGGAGCGGGAGCAACGGGAAAAAGGAGCATGGCAAAAGGTAGGCATTCCGCCTGACACACCCTGTCACTAGGCCGTTTCGTTCGCTTTTTCCACGACCGCCCAGAGTTTTTCTTTCAGCGCATCTAGCCTCAGATGGGCAACCGCTGAGATCGGAAGGACATCCACATCTTCAGGAAATGAACGGCGAACACCTGCTAACCATTCGTTTAGCATATCTGGAGGAAGTAAATCGATTTTGGAGAGCGCGACGATTCTGGGTTTGTTCAGCAATTCTGGTT
>JBBKWZ010000141.1:0-3312 GCA_037969195.1 Rubricoccaceae bacterium
GTCCCGGTGGGGGCGGAGGAGGCGGAGGCGGTTCAAACGGATTCCCTGGAAGCGCAGGCCAAGGATTGGGAACCGTGGGCGCAGGCGGAAGCGGAACCGTGTCGTCCATTCGAAGCGCTAGGGGCCGAATGGTGGCTCCAGTTTGGGAGCGGTTTGAGAGGGATGTGTTGACCTCGTCACTGGCGAGGCGCGTAACACCATCCGTTGCCGATGTCATGTGAACCCGGACGTATCCAAAGTTATTCGGCTGCTCGCCGGATATCACGACCACATCTCCATCACGCGACACCATTTCAATTTCGAAACTGGTCAACGTCTCCGTGCTGCCTCCGGAATAGCGGTAATCACCGATGTCTCGGATCCAGCGTGCCAAACGGAAGATCGGGGTAGAGACTCCGTTCACGGTCTTCGTCTCGAACGTGTCGTCGAGGCGATACTTGACCGCGATGAGCGGCGACGCGTTGCCCATCGCCGGATCGGCCAGCGTGTGGAACATAAACTCCGCCGTATTCGAGCCGCTGCGCGTCAGCCTTATAGGATAGTGTGTCTGTTCGTGGCTCCGCATGTTCTCGAGGTCACGCTCCAGCGTTTCCATGATGGAGAACGTTTGCCCCTGTACGGTGTGATGAACCGTGGTTTCAACGGCGTTTTGTTGTCCGCGTTGTTGTACGAACAGCAACACGCCCAGAAGGGATGCGCCGACGAGTATGGCCGTCAGGTGATCAAGGATCGCTGCCATGGGAAAGAAAAAGGGAGAGAGGGAGAGGTGAACGCGGAATCCACGTTCTGCCACTCTCCTGCTACCCCAGTACCACGGCGCCCTTTCTATCCAATACCATCCGAAAACGAAACGTTTTCAATCCGTGTTGCAGGTTCTTTCTGCGCCGTCCTTAAGATTCTCGCCGTATCCGTCCCACATCAGCCAGATCATGCCTGTTCCCCGCTTCCATTCAGGGCAGATCGAGAAGTCGGGGGATGCAGGAGACCCACATAAAAAAGCCCGGGGCCCAGAAGGGCCCCGCGCCTTGTACCGCTGATCGCAATTGTATTATCAGCAGAGGATAGACATTGGCCTATGGGCACTGACCTTCCCAGTCGCCGTGCCCTGTGTGTAGTGGCCAGGCCACCATGTCAATCAACATGGTTGTATTCGAAGGAGGAGACCTATGGCATATCCACATCTGGCCGGCCGGTGCCGGAGGTCCACAACCTCCAACCGTGTCGCCGTGTCCTAAGTGAGCAACCGCTTGCACGGGAGTAAGCGCTAAATCGAAGTCGATGTGACAAACGATCACTAGCGGATCTGGTGGAGGACCTGGAGGCGGTGGTGGTGGTGGAGCTGTGGATCCGTGCCCCGTCTCAACACCTCGTGGACCTCCGCCAACGCCTGCATCGACTCCCGCTGCGCGGTAGTCGCGGGCGCTGTAATGCTCGGTTGCCGTGGCGGTGTTAATCATCTCGTCGCTGTCGAAACCCAATCGCTCCGACAGGGCCTTGATTGGCGCGAGCTCATAGGTAATGTTCACGTTCTCGCCGAGCATGAGGTTCGTGCCGAACGATGTGCCGCTTTCAATGCTTGCGCGTAGCGCAGCTTCCTCGGCTTCGTGTGCGGCTACTTCGTCGGCCCGCATATGCCAGTAGATCGCGGCCTCGTACACTCTGCGTCCGTTGGAAGCTCTGCGAATACGCAACGTGAGCGCGCTCCGTCGGCTACTGCTTTCGCCGATACAGATCGGCCAGACGTCGCATCCGTCGGTACCATCCCAACGCTTCTTCAGAAGCCGCAAACTCTGTACGTCAACGATGAACGTGTTAAGGTCACTCGCTCGGAAATTCTGTGTCTTATGGACATCGCCGGATCTGGCGAAGAGGCCAAATCCGTTGATTACCGTTCCGTTTGTGGCTGTTGGCAGGCCGGCAACATCGACGTTAAGATTGTACGTCGCGTAGCCGTGTTGGCTCTCATTGACGAATTCCAGATAAACCTCGTTCGTTCCTTGCGCCGCCAAAGCATCGCGGAACCGAGTCCATTCCTCATGCCGATCCGCGCCCTCTTCCGCAAAGTAGATCGTGCGTCCCTCGGGCAGGTCCGTATCAAACTTGTGCTTGTGCTGGTACCACGGAAAACCTGGGCCCCAGATTGGGCTCGGCATCCCCGCTGGCGAAGCCCAGCTACCATCGTCCTCCCGCATCACCGTGAGGTCAACGTGGCCGCCTGGAGGCACCGCCATATGATCAATGACCAGGCTGCCATCAATGTCCACAACGGCAGTGCCGTCCATGGTGATTGGTAGATAGACGTCGGTGCTGTGTACGAGCACAATGCCATCCCAGCTCAAGGTAGGGTTGGCGCCTGTCATCGTTATTGGACCTTCGACGATGAGCATCCCGACGCCTTGTACAGTAGAGTTATCGATGGTTAAGCCACCCGTGATACGCACGATCCGGGATGTCGCGCCGAAATTCTGGCCGCCGCCGCTGTAGGTGATAGGCCCAGCAACCGTTACGTCAGCTGCTCCCATGGCCCCTATGGCTTCAAAATAGAGATCGGATGCGTCACCGACGTTTACGTCTTCTAACAATCCCGATGCGGCCATATCGCTCGAAGCGAAGTCTCCGCCGTTGCCGTTGGCGTTGGCGAACTCCCCATTCAGATTGGCGGCCATGTCGCTCCATGGGAGGATTGATTGGAGCTGCAACTCATAGAATCGACGGTCATCGAAATGCGCCTCTCGGGCGCCCGAGCCACCGTCAATCGTAGTATTGGGATCAATATCCGCCACCGCATATGGAACGTCCATCCAGACCGGTCCAGGGAAATCCATCGGATCCCACTCGTAGGTGCTGCGAATCGTGTGGGTCGCGCCGCCCGAGTGGCCTGTAACAGAGAACATCGCCTGTTGTTGATCGGGCGTCGTGGTGTACGAATCAACCATAAACCGACCGTTTTGCACCTCGCGTTCCGAGAACGGCAGGGACGTCTGGAAACCGGTGGGACCCAACATCGCATTGAGCACGAGGCCGTGTCCGCTGGTTGCGGCGTCACGAGCGAGGATGTCGCCCTGCATGTCGCGGCGTTCATACTCGGTCTCGTTGGAAGACATCCGCGTACGGAACGTCAGGAGGCTTCCGCCCAGAACGGCGACCATTACGAACAAAAGAGTCAGTTTTCCCATGGTAGTGGAGGGTATTCACGCTTAAGTGCGTGGATTAAACATGTTGGCTTACCAGAGAGCGTTGGCGTGTGCTGCCCGGCGCGGTTGGCTCAGATTTCGAAAGGAGGATCTGATGGCGGCGGAGGTGGAGGTGGAG
>JBBKWZ010000142.1:0-3731 GCA_037969195.1 Rubricoccaceae bacterium
GGCATTATCAACATCGTTCTTTTGGAAGATGCTCCGGATCGCGGTCTGTCAGGAGGTCTGACGCTTGGCGGGGGCACGCGTCCGGAAGCAAACGTGGGTTTCAACCTTGCCTACCAGAAGGGACCTTTCGACGTGTACGGCTCCTACGGCTACTTTTACAACCAGTTCGGATTTGATGGCTCCACCGACCGCTCCTATCTCGGCACTTCTCCCATTTTGTCGTTGGATAATATCCAGACTGGAGATCGGACATTTACCAGCCACTTCGGAAATGCGACGGTCGATTACACTCTTGCGGAGAGAACAACCCTCTCACTAAGCGGAAACCTCTCTCGTCGCGACGGCGGAAATGACAACCTTCAGAGCATTACCAGCATATTCGACGACGGCCGCGAGACCTTGGCCGAGCGTCTCTCCGATGGAACATCCGATGGAACGAACGCCACCGGTACTCTGGCTTTTCAGCGGCGTTTCAACGAAGACGGCACGCATGAGTTGAGTTCGGAAGTCCGCATCTCGTCGAACACCGACACCGACGACGAGCTATACACACAGTCCGTTAACGACACCGACGAGCTTTCGAGCTTTCGCGAGGCATCAGATCGAACCGAGTCGTGGGTCCAATTTGATTACACACGGCCAATGGCCGGTGGCATCCGACTGGAAACTGGCGCCAAAGCAACGTGGGAGTCTATCGGCAACGATGTTCGATATGGCGAAGGTGGTATGGATGGGCTCGGTGTAACGACCCCGGACGGATTTAACTACGATCGCTCCATCTATGCCGGGTACGCGCAGGCCGCCGTACCGTTCGCCGGCAGCTTTGAAGCTCAGGCTGGGTTGCGCGTCGAGAGTGCGAACCGTTCGTTCCTCATCGACAGTGAGGGAACGGCAAACGATTTCTCTTACACGAGCCTTTTCCCCAGCGCCTATGTGATATACAAGATCGAAATGGGAACGTCGGTCAAGGGTAGTTACAGCCGCCGAATCAACCGGCCTGGAACGTGGTTCCTTTCGCCGTTCAGCAGCCAGTCCGATGCGACCGTAACGCGGCGAGGCAATCCAAACCTGCAACCCGAGTACACGGATTCGTTTGAAATGGCGTTTCAGTACAAGTTCTTCCTGACCGTGACGCCGTTTTACCGCAGAACAACCGACGTCATCTCGCGGCTTTTTGTGCAGGAGGGCGATCTGACTGTCTTTACGTCCGACAACTTCGCGACAGAGCAATCGTACGGTGCCGATCTGACACTCGCCGCGTCCATACCCGGCCTGCCGGTTCGCGGTTTCGTCTCTGGAAGTGTCTTCCGTTCCGAAACGGACGGCGGCGAAATTGACCCGGGCATCAACTTCGGCGTGACGTCGTGGTCGGCCCGTGCGAGCCTGCAGGCCGAGTTGATGGCGAACACATCTCTTCAGTTCTTCGGATTCTTCCGGGGTCCGCGCTCGATCGCAAGCGGTCGCTCGTCCGGGTTCGGATTTACGTCGCTTGGGCTCAATCAAAAACTGATGGGCGATGCGCTTTCGCTTAGCCTACGCTTCACCGATCCTTTTGCGACAACGCGTTTCGAGTTCGAAACGATGAACGATGTCTATTCCGAACTCGGCGTACGCGACCCTGCCCAGCGATCCTTCGCGGCGACGCTGACGTGGACGTTTGGCAAGAAGCCTGAGAATCGCCCCCAACAAGGCCAACAAGGTGGAATGGGCGGCGGCGGCGATGATATCGGTATCTAAGCCGCAACTCATTGAACACCCGCGGGTGTTAAGGGTAAATCGAATGTCACTTGCGCAGTGGTTGATATTCTCTAGATTTCTTGCCGTAAACGTCATGCTTGACTTCAATTCGGCGTAATTGCGATGCGTAGAACTCTAAGCAAAGCCCTTCTATTATTGCTTGTCTTCGCCGGATGCGACAACGGTTCAGTTGAGTCGACCTACCCGCCACCGGGTAAGTATCTCGCTGTCCCACTTTTGCAACTTGAATCGGTTGAGGCTGGACGTTACAACGTAGAGGCGTACGTCTCCCATGTAAGCGAATGCCCGCCAAATCACGCGTGCATTGTCGCGGATCATTTTGGCGCGATCGAGAATTTGGACACAACACCAAGCCTTCCCGTCGTGATGGTTTTCGCCGAACGACCCAGTCAACTTCACGTGGGCGGTTTCTATATTTTGTCCGTTGAGGCTTTTGGCGAGCCGACGCAGGGCCGGTATCTCCAGTTAGTCGGCTACACCGAGGCCGAACGCCTTGAATAGCCTGCATGGATCCGGCACGGCGGAATCGACCTCGAATCAACAATCGTCCTCAAAGCGACTCTTGATCTGATCAAACGTATCCCCACCGTATCGCTCCAGCACCGCCTCTGCGAGCACCCAGGCCACCGTGGATTCCGCCACCGTGCTAGCCGCCGGGACGCTGGTTACATCACTTCGCTCATAGCGGGTTGGCTGTGATTCTCCAGAAGCAATGTCAACCGTATCAAGCGGTTTAATGAGTGTCGGGATCGGTTTCATCGTTCCGCGAACTACAATGGGCATGCCCGTGGAGATGCCTCCCTCTATTCCGCCGGAGCGATTTGAAGCACGAGAAAACCGACCTTCGTCATCCTTGACAATCGGATCGTGGAATTTCGAACCAGGCGTTGAACCCCCGGCAAATCCATCACCGATCTCAACGGCCTTCTGGCCTTGAATTGAGAGAATGGCCTGTGCCATTCTTCCGTCGAGGCGGCGATCCCAGTGGACGTATGAACCAAGTCCCACCGGCACGCCGGTCGCGACCACTTCGTAGACGCCACCGAGCGAGTCGCCGGATTCTTTCGCTTCTACTATGTGGTCGATGGCCGATGCTGCCAAATCAGCATTCAGCATTCGTACCTCACTTTTGTCGGCAGAAGAGTAGAGTGCACGTGCTCCGTCTTGTTCGAGAAGCGAAACAACAGTGTTTGTCCACGCTCCCAGCCCGGCATATCCCACTTTTCCGATTCTGAGTACATGACTCCCCGTCTCAATGCCCAGGTGGCGAAGTAGGGTTCGTGCCACCGCACAGCAGGCCACGCGCATGGCCGTGTCTCTGGCGCTCGCGCGCTCGATTACGGGCCTGATATCATCAAATCCATACTTCTGAACGCCCACAAGATCCGCATGACCAGGACGCGGAAGCGTTACTGGTTCGATACCCTCGCCAGAACCCTCGATTGCCATGACGTTCGGCCAAGCAGAGCGATCCAGATGATGGGATGCATTTTCCAACCGGAGCGCAATCGGGCTGCCCATCGTCTTCCCAAAACGAACGCCTGAAAGGATTTCAATCTTGTCGCGCTCGATCTTCGCACGCCCGCCTCGGCCAAAGCCAAGCCATCGCCGCGAGAGGTGTTCATCAATGTCTGCTGAAACGAGAGGCACACCGGCGGGCATCCCCTCAACAATACCAATGAGTGCCTCGCCGTGCGATTCGCCAGCGGTCAAATATCTAATCACGAGCCTGACTCCGTTAGTCCACGTAAGGAGATGCCAGGTCGTAAAATGCCGTCATTCCATCGCTCCTGCGCACCCTAAGGAGAGCGGGAATCTCGCGTTGAGCTAAAACACCAAGTACAGCCAGCGCTTCGGCGGCGGTAGATACTGCACGATCCTCTACACGTGTAACCACACATCCAACGGGAAGCCCGTCCACCTCCGCTGCGCTTCCGCTGGCAATGCTCTCGACGAACGCTCCGCCTGAAACG
>JBBKWZ010000143.1:0-6936 GCA_037969195.1 Rubricoccaceae bacterium
ATTGAGGCCCGCGACACCCCCGCCAACGATGGCAATTCGAGGATAACTGCGTGTCGCCATGTCGCGGCAGCCCCAAAGCGTTGGAGCCAACGTGATGCCCGCAACTGCAGCGCCCGTCTGCTTCAAAAAGGATCGGCGGTCAAGTGCGCACATTGCAGCCACGGACCGACCCTCGCGCCTACGTTGAAGGATTTCGTCGAGCGGCTGTGCATCCGGTCGCTGCGACTGCGTAACCAGACGCATCGTTCGTCGCAA
Source organism: Rubricoccaceae bacterium (assembly GCA_037969195.1). Lineage (GTDB taxonomy): Bacteria > Bacteroidota > Rhodothermia > Rhodothermales > Rubricoccaceae > JAHEJB01. The sequence goes on from JBBKWZ010000143.1 coordinate 256, forward strand.
AGCCTGGAAGAGCGGGGTTCGGCCGGGGGCCGGTCGGTTGATCATGCGGTGTCGAAAGGGCGTCCGCGGAAGCTTAGCCTGCCAACGAGATATGCGACAAGGGGGCACGCTGAATTATCCATGCCCTCGCGTCTCTTTCGTTTCACAATGTCGGCACAGGGCTGCTCGGGCCGACTTACACGCCTAAAGGCCCGCCACGACTTCGGCTCTATCACCGCGCAGCCACTGAACTACGTCAACTGTATCAATGACCAGCGACAGGCCGTTCGAAACCAATAAAATGCGGATCCAGAGTCCAAACGGCTCCGCGGAAGGAAACATCTCCATCCGAAGCGCTAACCAGATCAGCATCGGAAACCAGAACAGGTGACCCAATCCGAGCAGCCTGCTGAAGCCGGTTCGTGCTGTCAGATAGCTCATCACCGTAGCGCCGAGCAAAAAGACGACGGCAATGACGCGGGCCTCGGGGTTGCTCCAGAACGCCAATGGCACGAGCAGGTTGATCGCGATCAGATACGCTACCCAGACGGTTGCGTAGGTCGGACTTTTCCAAATCCCCCATAAAAGCCTGAGGAGCCCTCCAAAGAAAAAACGCATCCGTAACGCACGTGGAAAGTGTAAACGCAAACTACCCGACGCCACGCACGCCACGCACGCGACGCCGAGTAGCTAACTAGAAACCGAATGCTAGTTCGAGCCCCGCATTTGAGCCAGTGTTCCATCGATGCGGGCGTGCTGTACCTGCGGTGCCATCGCACGAGCGTGTTCGAAGTGCTCAATGGCTTCCGCCGTTTCTCCGATGGCCGCTAGGGCCTCGCCGAGGCTGTCGTGGACGTTCCATGAGTTGGGGTAGTCTGCGACATTCTTTCGGAACACGGTAATTGCCTCTTGTTGACGACCGTTGCCCGCGAGCTGATATCCGTACGCGTTCATTTCAAGTTCAGTGGCGATGGCATAGAACTGGGCTTCCATCGCATCGGCTTCGGCTGTTCGACCCAGCGCGTTCAGAATGCCCATCTTCGTGAGCGCGTTCGTCCCGTTCGTCGCTGTTTGCATGGACTGGTCAACCCAGCCGAAGGCTTCTTCGAGCCGTGTGTTGTTTTGGAGCGCAAAGGTCGCGATCTGATTCCAGCCGGTCCAGAAGAAACGCGGCAGTCCTCGCAGTTCGACCAGCATACTGTTAATAACCACGTCCTGGGTGTTGGCGCTGACGGCAAAAGCCACTTCCAGGTCCTCCCATGCCAACACGACATCAACCGAGCCGTTCGTCGGGTTGTCGAATCGGTAGCTGAGACGTTCCTCGTGAGCTCGCGGACGAGGCGCCGCTGAAACGCGGAGTTGATCCTCGGCTTCATCGTACGAGAATGAACCCCACGCATCCGCCATGTTGCTGAAGATGATCGTCCACGAACCCGTGGTGGGGATCATGTGGAGGCCATAGCGGCCAGCGGGTAGCGCCGATCCATCGATGGTTACATCAGTCGAGACCTCGAAGACCGTGTTCTCGTTCGCGCCCGCACGCCAGACGGCGTCGTATGGAACGAGCGCCCCCCAGACTGGCCGGCCGTTCACGGCAGGGCGGTGGTAGTCGATGGAGACTTCAGTGAGTCCAATCGTTTGGGCTACCAAGGCGTGTTGACTTGCCCGAGGCGTCGTCAAGTTGGGTTGGGCAAAAGCTGCAGGAGCGAGGAGCAGCGCTGCGGCCATCAAGAAAGCGTAATCTGTTCTCATGATAGTGGGGCGATGGTGATGCGAAAATATTAGCACACCAGTATAGGCAGCCCTCACGATTGAGTTACACAGGGCACGCCGGAATGCCCTAGGCCGGTCTCGTCGCAGGTTCGCAGACATCCGGCAACCACAGCGCGGCAACGAGATGCCTCACCTACCTTCCCGGCTGCGCGGTCACGTAGTCGTCAAACTCCTGGGGTGAGACGTAGCCATCGCCGTTGGTGTCATACAAGGTTACTTCTCCATCCTTCCAGACCTCTATGAATTCCATCGTGTTGAGCCTGCCGTCGCCATCGGTGTCGGCTGCGACGAACTCGCTATGTACCGGCACCACCAATTCCTCAGCAGGCTCGATGCTGCCAGGAGCGAAGTTTTGATCTGGCGGAGATGGAGAAACCGCTTGCGTGGATTCATCCCGTGTGGCTTCATCCTGTGGCGTGATTTTGCAACCGGTCGTAGCGATCGAAAAGGCCAGGACGAGTGCAGCAGTAATTAAGTGGGTGCGCATTTCAGAGGAGGAGTGAAAAGATGTGACGTGGTGTAATCGGTCGGTGGCAGAGAGCGCGGAAGATCGCCCCAAACTCCCAGAGAATTCCACCGACAATCAGGAGCTGGGGCGTTCCTCAATCCTCACTGCCGTGCCATATGCAAGCATTTCCGCCATGCCCTGCATGACCATGCTTGTAGTGAAGCGGACGTTAATGACAGCGTCGGCACCGAGTTCGATAGCGTCCTCTTTCATGCGGTCGAGGGCTTCGTCGCGAGCCTCGCGGAGCATGTCCGTGTAGCCGCGTATTTCACCGCCAACAAGTGTTTTCAGGCCAGCGGCAATGTCTCGGCCAATGTGCTTGGCGCGGACAGTGTTTCCGTACACGACGTCGATGTGGTCAATGATGGTCTCGCCGGGGATGTGATCGGCGGAGGTGACGGGGATGAACGTGTTACGCATGGGAAGATGGGGAAGGGTGGTTTAGGCGGTTGCACCGAGCACAAACGTGACAAAGAACGCGAACGCGAAGAATGCCAACCAGCAGGCGTTGAAGAGCACGCCGAGAATGGCGACGCCGCTGCTTCCGTTCTTCCGCAAATAGTGGACTCCGACCGCTACCCCAATAAGAGCTATGATGGGAAGGGACTCACGAGAACAATGCCCATGAAGCTATTTAGGCCTACAGCCAATCCTGAGCCCGCTTCCATTCCTGCTTTGAGGGCGAGATCGGCGACGTAGAAAACAACACCCGCCAGAACGTAGCCGATGATCAATATCAGCAGAGAGGCGCTTCGTTTTTCGGCAAAGATGGTGAGTCGGCTCATTGGTCTGCGTGGATGACGCTGGCAGCATACGAATCAGAGTCGGTACGCTTCCATCTTGGATTGCACGCCGATCATGCCGCGCGCCCCACTAATCGGGCAGAACAGAGGTCGCGTCGGCAGGCTGATCCCACGCCGGCTCCGTGTCAAGAAGTGCCCGGAAATTCCACTCTTGGCGGATTACATGGCCGCTTCCGACGACAGCGAATACGCGTTCACCTTGCTCGACCAGCGCGACGAGAATGCGCGTCATGTGCTCACCACGAACTTGTCGCGACGCGTCGCTGATATCAGCCAAATAGCCCTGTTCATACTCGCCTTGGACGATTCGCCAATTATCGAGGATTGGAAAGTCGCGCTGCCAGATACGATCCACGTCGGCGAGGGTCGTGAGCGATCCACGCAATCCGTCGATGTCTGTCCGTTTGCCAAGCAGGTCCAACGCTAGGGATTCATTCGCGACGCCTCCCGCCTCCGACGTGTATACACGGAGGAAGAAGTACAGCGCGACCTGTTCAGGCGCGTGCACGTCCAGCAGTGCGGCCACCTCGTCTTCGTCAGCGGGTTCGAGCGAGTACAAGCGCACGTTGTCTTTGCGTGCCAGCTTGTGGACCAACGTCGACTCCGAGAGTCCGGCGAAAGGTTCGATCAACGCACCATAGAACTGGCCGCGGCTTCGCCCCTCATACAAAGCGACGGTTGGCTGTAACGCCGTCCACCGAGCAGAAATATCTGCGATCTGGGGATCTTTTGGATCGGTCGCGTGGGATGCGCCGTAGTACAAAAGAGCTCCTGATCCTTCCGAGTCGACCTCCAGGATGTAGGGATTGCCTCCGTTGCGGGTTAGCGCTGCGTCATGTTCTGGACTGTCGCGGAAGCGTAAAGGAAGCTCAATGTGGGCTACCTCTGCGGCCGGGTACATGGCTCCGGCGGGGGAAAAGTGGAGCCTCGCGTAGATGGCTAGTGTCGCCAGGAGTAGGATGATCAGGCTCAGAGAAGCAATGATGAACCGTTTCATCTAGCAAGTAAGTCTAGAAGATGGTTGAGCCTGACGTTCTTGAAAGCGAACGCCATGGACGAATCGAGCTACGAGATGTGCCTGGCGGAGTTGCGTGCCACTTCACGTCGCCACTGCACTTTTTCGACATCAGCGTCAGGACCTCTCTGTCGGATGCGCCGCTTTCGCATGGAGATTATGGCATTCTACCGAGAGAGCCTACACGTTTCGCTGTGAGAAATAGACCGTAAAACAGGGGAGGGGCGCTGTAGCTCCTGCAGCGCCCCTCCACCAATTCTGCCAACGGAAATTGGCGCAGAAAATCTATTCGATCGGCGGGGTCTCCGCGGCTGGTTCAGCAGGCGCTTCTACAGGTGGAGGTGCTTCCACTTGTGCAGGTGCTGCTGCGGCCGGTTCCGTGGATGCTGGCGCTCCTTCCGCTGGCATCATTCCAAGTTGCACCATGAATGACATGTCATCCTGATACCCCCAGTGTTCCGCCGCCTTTCCGCTCTCGAAGCGGACCAGGTCCAGGCCTGATACTTCGAAGCTCCTGCCCGTGGCGGGACTGCCCATGAATGTGCCTGTATTCGTGCCACTCATCGTGAACCGTGTAGCTACGAAATTGCCCTCCGCGACCATCTCGTCAGCGACCATTCGCAAGTCCGGGAATGCCTCACGCATTTGTTGGACGATTTGTCGGAACGCCTCCGAGCCAGTTGCCTCAATCCCTGGCATCATCTGGTGTTCGATCACATCGGTGATCATAAGCGAATCCACGTTGGCTAGATCGCCGGTGTTAAAGACCTCGTAGAGGCCTGCCATCGTGGCTTTGTTTGCTGCTTCTACGACACTAGTGTCCGGCGTGGACGCCGTCGGGCTCGATTGCTCGGCGCACGCGCTGAGCAGGATTGCGAGTACGGTGATGATGAAATAGCGAGACGATTTCATTGTTTGCCTTTTCTTGGCTAAGGATGGTGATTGAGCGAAGCGCCGCGAAATGCGAACGCAGACAATAAGCTACTGTTGCCAGTCTACTTGTAAGCGGCTGTTCCAGTCAACGCCCGGCTCCGTTTTGTAGCCTTGGGGTCGCACCAAACGTTGCATTTGATGACGCAACTTCTGGCCTTGATCCACTCTGCCTTTACCCCAAGGTCATCCGTAGAAGCCGAAGGAGCTTGTATGGATCGGAGGCGTGGATTTCAGAGTCGGCAGCAAGCGCCATGTCAGCGGAAATGGAGTGGTGGGATGAGTTAACGAGTCTCGACACTTCGGTAGCAGATGCAACGTTTCGATCTTGCAGACTTTGCAGCAAAAGTGCTAACATTGCGTAGCAAGGTTTTTCTGCCGATTCCCGGCGTTCGCGTAGTGCCTACCGCAGCTGTTGCTCCCGCGCGTAAACGTAAAAAGGCGTCAGCGGACTCGATGAGTTCGCTGAGTGTTGTGCAGCGCATTCGTATGATCACGGCGGAGGGGGATTGGGGCTCTGCGCATTCGCGGTCCGCCCTCACCAGGAAACTTGACCGTCTGTGCCGCGAGATATTCCCTGCGTGCAAGGTTCAGGTGACGTCAAGACTTTCCCGAACAGTGAATGGTGCCGACGGTAGCCGGACCATGCGCATCGCTCTCGATACAGGTGGGAAGGCTTCTGCTCTTGTCGTCACGCGCGCCTCGAAAGTGCCGTTCTCGGAGGAAGACGAGACGGTCGCCGAAGTGCTGGCATTGGTTGTGTCCGCCGCGCTGAAGGATCTGGCGGCAGTGGGTGAGCACGACGCGGCCGAAGCCTTACGCGATCGTGAGCGCAACCTGGCGGAGGCCCAGCGCCTAGCCCACTTGGGAAACTGGAAATGGACGGTTGACGACGGTCGCGTCACGTGGTCCAAGGAACTGTATCGGATTTATGCGCGGGATCCGGAGAACTTCGAGCCCAGCTTGGACAACTACTTCACGTGCCTCCATCCAGACGACCGCGAAAGCGTACGCCGGAAAATCGAATACGCCCTCGAGACGGGAGAGCCTTTTGATTTCGAAGAGCGTATCGTTCGGCCGGATGGATCGGTTCGCGTGCTTCACAGCGTAGGGGAGGGTCTGCGAAATGCAGAAGGCGAGGTGAGGAGCCTGATCGGCGTTTGCCATGACATTACACCGCTTCGCGAGGCCCAACAAGCCGTACGAGCTTCCGAGGAGAGTTACAGGACCATCTTTGAACTGGCGAGCGACGCTATCTACGTGCACGATATCGAGACGGGGGATGTACTCGATGCCAACCGCCAGGCCTGCGAGCTTCACGGCCGTCCGCTGCATGAACTGAAGAAAATGGGAATCGGTAGGCTGAGTCCCGGACGAGCGCCAAACGATGCCGAACATGCCCGTGCCTATGTCCAGGCTGCCGCCGCCGGAGTACCGCAACGATTCGAATGGCTCGCGAGCCATGTTGACGGCCACGATACATGGGTCGAGGTTTTCCTAAATCGGGTGCGCATCCTAGGCGAGGACCGCGTGATTGCAAGCGTTCGCAACATGAACGAACGCAAGGAAGCAGAAGCGGCCTTGCGACAGGCGTACGACGAAATGGAGCACCGCGTAGACGAGCGTACGGCTGAGCTGGCGGAGCGCACGGATGAACTCGAAGCCGTCTTTCG
>JBBKWZ010000144.1:0-6999 GCA_037969195.1 Rubricoccaceae bacterium
AGAGGAAGCTACGGCTTGCGACGATGATTCCGAATCGTCCTTCCTAACCTGCTCAGACGTCGATCAAGTTTGCAAACTGCGTTGTTAGCATGCGATAGAGACGATGTAGAGGAAGACCGACAACGTTGTAATAGTCGCCATCGATACGTGAAACAAACAACGCCCCGTAGTCATCCTGGATGCCGTATGCGCCTGCCTTGTCCATCGGAGACCCGCTCGCGACGTAGCGCGAAATCTCCTCCATTGAAAGTGACGAAAAGGTCACGCGCGTCACTTCATGACCAGTGACGACACGCCCCGACGATGGATGGACGAGCGCCAGGCCAGTGTACACGGTGTGAATCATCCCGCTCAAACGACTCAGCATCTCAGAAGCCTCGATTTCGGTTCGAGGTTTACCAAGGACATCGTCTTCAAAGACGACGACCGTATCGGCGCCCAACGTCAGCGCGTCCGGAAATTGAAGACCAACGGATTCAGCTTTTTGCCTTGCCAACGCCTCGACAGCCTCGCCAGGAATTTCACTCTCCGGCCATATTTCTTCAAACGAACTGGGGACGACAGAAAACGGAATGTCCAGCCGACGAAGCAGCTCGCTTCTTCTCGGCGAACGCGAAGCTAGAACCAGTGGGACGCTAAGGGTAAACAATCAGTCAGGAATACGTGTCTCTGCTGCACGCGCCAACACTCGATCCGTTTCCCGCCGTGCCGATTAAGACTCTTTGCGCCGATAGAAAACAGACTGTATCCCGAGCAGCAAGAGCAACCCGGTCGCCGGGATTAGGCTATAGCGGCCAGGCCAATCGCCGAACTTCGCGTATACAGTTTGCTCACTCCTGAGGGGGATCTCACGTCTGGCCACCTCTTCCTGCATCCATCCCGCTATGCGCTCTATTTGCCCGTCGGGATATACGATACCGGATGTCCCGTTCACCGTTGAAACAACGACAGTACGACGGTTCTCAATTGCGCGCAACCGCGTCAGGCCGAGGTGTTGAACCGCATTTGGGGAATAGCTCCACCATCCCTTCTGTGCCAGGTTTACGAGTACGTCCGCGCCGTTCGCTACGTACCCCCGCACGTAGTCGCCGTTCAATGACTCAGATCCGATCATAGCACCTGCAGTGAAATCACGACCCTGAAGCAGATTCGACTGGTTGCCAAACTCCAGGTGCGCCTCATCAGTTTGCGGTAGTGTCATCGCGTCGAGAATTGGGCTGCGCTGCAAGAAGGGGATGACTTCTGCCAGCGGGACCATGTGGCTCTTGGCATACTCTTGCGGCTGTTCGTTGCCTTCAAACAGCATGGCTGTGTTGTAATACGCGTTGCCACCTCCACGATTCGTAAATGCGCCTGCGATCAGACTGAGTTGGCGATTGTCTGTCCATGCAGATAGCCTGGTGTACAGGCGGTTCTGTCTATCGCTTTCGTTAAAGACTGGCAGCGAGGCCTCTGGCCAAACGAGTAGATCGATTTGTCCTCCATCAACCTGTGAGGCTGGCATGACGACGCCGCTGCGCTGGTTGATTAGGTGGTCCGAAAGCGTTGCCAGATTATCGACTCGCGTTCCGTCGGTAGCATCTGCCCAGAGGCTGACCTTAACTGCTGGCTGGACTATTCCAACTTGGATGCTGCGATCCGAATGGCTTAAGGCTACGGTCTTGGAATCTCCATAGACTGCGAGTCCTGCAAACATGGCCACCATGCTCAATGCAATCAGTGACCGCCATCCCGGGATTGCTCCCGAGCGATAGGCAACAGACACGAAGGTCATCCCGAGAATATTCGACACCAAAACGCCCAAAGTCAGGAGTCCGACGCCTCCAATATCCGCCTGCTGATTAAACAAGAGTGCATCGGCCTGCGTGTGCCCGAGGAGTAACCAGGGGAAGCCAAATGGACCGTGCGCCATCAAGAACTCAACCGCAAGGATGTTGACCACGAGTGCCACAATTCCCATAACCAAACCGAACCGCTTCCGAACCAGCAATGCCAACGTGAACGCGATGGTGTGGGGAAGGGGAAGCAGAAGGAGTCCTGCGCCGGAAAGGAGGCCAACCGTAATGGACGAGTGCAGGAGCATCCAGAAGCCTGCGATGATCGTCATGAACAGGAAGGCGACGTAGGTTTCCCGAAATACTGTCATCGGTTCTTTCAGGAGGCTCCAACGGATTAGGAGCGGCACCAGCGCAATCCACGCCAGTGGGTACAGGCCGTAGGGTGGCATACTCAGGCCGAGGAGTATGCCGGAACTCATCGCCCAGGCGGGATGCGAAAGGCGGATGAGTAGCGGGTTTGGTGACCGCATGCGCGCTAGTGGAGACAGAAGTGCATTGAGAGTCTCGCAGGGTATCGGCTCCCGAGAACATGAACTATAGCCGATTGGCCGTGGTGAAAGCGCGTGCTAACTTGGTTCCTGCTCGCGCCAACTCCCCATTACGTCCCCCTGTCGCATGCCGGTTATTACCATCTGTAACCACAAAGGTGGTACAGGTAAGACGACAACAGTAATGCATCTCGCCGCCGCAATCGGCCTCAGCGGCAAGCGGGTTCTTGTGGTTGATCTTGATCCACAATGCTTCCTTACACAAATGATGGGGGCGAAGGAGCCAGAGCCAGCGGCGTCGTCTCTTGCCTTGGTGACTCATGGTGCGACCCTTCGGAGTCTTCCTGTGGTGAAGGCAAGCGGATTCGATATGCTTCCGGCGACGCAGTACATGACGCGCGCACAGAAGAAACTAAATGGTCCAATGGACTCGTTCTGGATCAAGGAAGCGCTCGCGGCGGGACACGACTACGACATTGTGCTATTTGATACGGCCGCTGCGCTCTCTGTCTATACGCTGAACGCCCTCGTTGCAAGCGATCACGTCCTGGTGCCTGTGACTCCTGAGTACCAGCCCGTTGTAGGCGCGGGGCAAACGTGGCAAACGTGCAAACTCGTTCGCGAGAAGCTCAACCCAAATCTGACAGTTCCGCTATTTCTGCTTACGCAAGTTGACGCTCGCAAACGTGACCATGCTGCCTATTCAGAGTACGTCCGGTCAACGTACGAGGGTAGGGTGATGGATTCTGTTGTGCGTACGTGTGCTACGTTGGCAGAAACAGCGCATGATGGCAGCACAGTATTTGATCGCGACCTCGTCTCGCGCGGTGCCCGGGATTATGCAAATGCGGCCGACGAACTCAACCAACACATCTACGCGGAGTCAATCCAGGAGCCCCTTGATACAGAGCCCGTTGAGGATATTCTCGGCGTCGAGGGTGAAGTTGAAGTCGCGAGTCATGCGGGTGCAGGCGGCGGAGGTGCCGCCCTGCACGCCTGGGTTCCCTTGAACCATTGCTGATGGACATCACACCAGCTTACTTGAGTCCTGAGTCTGGCGAGTACCCCGCGTACTACAGCGGCTACTATTCCAAGATGCCCGGCGGGGATGTATTCAAGCTCTTGGAGAGCCAGCCCCAGGCCTTGGACGCACTGGTTGGCGGACTCAATGTCACTCAACAACTTTTCCGCTACGCCGACGATAAGTGGAGCGTAAAAGAGGTGGTAGGCCATCTGGTCGACACGGAACGTATTTTTTCGACCAGAGCACTGCGGATTATGAGGGCAGATGTAGCGCCTCTGCCGGGCTACGACCAGAACGCGTACGTGGATTCGGGGGAGTTTGATAATCGATCCATGGCGTCAATCCTCACGGAGTTCGGAGCGCTCCGCCGATCAAACGTTTTGTTTCTAGAAGGACAATCGCCGGATGTCTATGCGAGACGAGGCATAGCCAGCGACAGACCGGTAAGCGTACGAGCTATCGTCGTAGTGATGGCTGCGCACGTTGAGCATCACATGGCGATCCTGCGAGAACGCTACCTCGCGTAGTGCTGATACACCGCTCTGGCATCTCGACGCCTGTGTGCGATATTCGGGCGGTCCTCCAACTGTCTTACAACTCACACTCATGAAGGCATCCGAGCAACGGTTCTCCTCGAGGTGGGGGTTGTTTTTGAGCGTGCTAGGCATCGCCGTCGGTACGGGTAATATCTGGCGTTTCCCGCGCATCGCCGCCCAGAATGCAGGCGATGGCGGCGCGGGAGCCTTCCTCGTTGCATGGCTGGTGTTCCTGCTCGTGTGGAGTATCCCGCTGATCATCGCCGAATATGCGCTTGGCCAGCGCGGGCGGATGGGCACTATCGGCACGTTTTCGAAGCTGACGAACGGCAAATTTGCATGGATGGGCGCCTTCGTCGGATTCGTGGCCACGGCCATCATGTTCTACTACAGCGTGGTGGCTGGGTGGTGTGTGTACTACACGGGCACATCGCTCTTCAGTGGATTGCCAATCTCACTGGAATCGGCCCACGCAACGTGGAATGGCTTCCAGACCTCAGGCTTCCCAATTGTGTTCCACGGTTTGGCGATGACACTCGGCGCGTTTGCGTGCTGGCAGGGCGTGCGCTCTATCGAGCGGGCCAACAAGGTCCTTGTGCCGACACTCTTGGTGATCGTAGTGATTTCCGTCATCCGCGCGGTCACCTTACCCGGTGCAGGCGCTGGCATTGCCTATTTATTCACGCCCGATTGGGCCACGCTAGGTTCGCCCGATATTTGGTTGCAGGCGCTCACCCAGAATGCCTGGGATACGGGAGCTGGTTGGGGCCTGATACTCACGTACGGCGCATACATGAAGAAGGAGCACGGCGTCGTCCGCAACGCCGTGCTGACCGGCGTAGGTAACAACACAGTCTCGTTGCTGGCGGCAACCATGGTCTTTGGGATCGTATTCGCCGTACTCGGACAGCAAATGGAAACGCCCGAGATCCTCGCAACCATGCAGGAGAGCGGGCCTTCATCTACCGGCCTCACGTTCATCTGGATGCCGCAACTGTTTGCAAAAATGGCGTTCGGGAAACCGCTAGCCATTCTGTTCTTCCTTGCCCTGGCATTTGCCGCCCTTTCCTCTTTGATTTCAATGATCGAACTGGCGACGCGTAATCTGGTAGACCTTGGATTCAAGCGTCCCAAGGCTGTTCTTGTGGTTGCGGGTGGTGGATTTCTTCTCGGCGTGCCAAGTGCACTTAACACGACCTTTCTGGCAAATCAGGACTTCGTCTGGGGTGTCGCACTGATGATTTCTGGCGCCTTCGTTGCGTTTGCAGTTATGAAGTACGGCATCAAGCGTTTGCGCACGGAGGTAGCGACGCCGACCGACTGGAGTATTCCTGGAGCATGGAATGGCGTGATTCGTTTCCTCGTGCCCGTGCAGGCAGGCGTGCTACTCGTGTGGTGGCTCTGGCAAGCCACAACGGAAGGTTTCGCTACGCGCTGGTACGATCCACTTGAAACCTACAGTGCGATGACGTGCCTTGTGCAGTGGGCAGTTGTGCTGGTCGCATTTATCGCACTAAATCGTTGGCTGGCCGTGCGGACCGAACGAGGCGCGCTCTACGAGGATTCATGATGCGGACGACGATTTTCAACTTCATCGTCGTCGCGTTTTTGTCTTCTGGATGCGGGGGTAGTCGAGTGGCTGGCACTCCAGATGGCCTTCTGACGCGAACAGAGCGAACCGACTTCCAGGAAACGTCCCGCTACGCGGATGTGATGGTGTTCATGGAGACCCTCTCAGCGTCGTCGTCCGTCCACCTGACCACGTTTGGCGAAACGGTTGAGGGAAGAGCCTTGCCTCTGGCTATTTGGGGCGCGTCGGATGCATCCCCGGAAGCCGTCCGTGCTACGGGCAAGACGCGCGTTTTCGTCTTTGCCAGCATTCACGCTGGGGAGGTTTGTGGAAAAGAGGCCGCGCAGATGCTTCTTCGCGATTTAGCCGGCGGACGCAACGCCGCATGGGCTGACTCCCTGGTCCTTCTCATTGCACCGATCTACAACGCCGATGGCAACGAGCGCGTTGCCTACGACAATCGCCCGGGGCAATTCGGGCCGGTAGGAGGGATGGGCGAGCGCCCGAATGCGCAAGGCCTTGATCTGAACCGCGATTTTATGAAGCTCGCTGCGCCCGAGTCGCGTGCATTGGTTCAGCTCTTCCGCGATTACGACCCCCACGTCATCGTAGACCTTCACACGACGAATGGAACCCACCATGGCTATCACCTGACGTACGCGCCCCCGCTTAGTCCGAACACGCCTGATCGAATCGATCGTGAGTTGCGGGATCACTTGCTTCCTGACGTCTCCGCCCGAATTATTTACACCGATGGTTGGGCGACATACCACTACGGGAATGTGCCGGGTGCTTTTGGCGAGCCTGCAACAGCACCCAGAGCGTGGTATTCCTTTGATGCGCGTCCGCGATTTGGGACGAACTATGCCGGCCTTCGGAATCGCTTCGGAATCCTCAGCGAGGCTTACAGCTACGCGACTTTCGAGGAGCGCGTACTTGTAACCAAGCGATTTGTGGAAGAGATCATTGACTATACGTACCACCACGCAGGCCGCATTCGAGCGTTAGCCGACGAAGCCGACGCCATGTCCGTTGTCGGCGAGGAGCTTTCCCTTCAGGCCACATGGGCGTCACTTCCCGAACCAGTCGAGATTCTGCTTGGCGAGGTAGATAGTGTCTCGCACCCAGTGACCGGCGAGATAATGCTTGAACGCCTGGACGTGCGACGTGCCGAGTCCATGCCGGCCTTCGTGAGATTCGTACCAACGGAGACGGAACATGCGCCCGCGGCGTACCTCGTGCCCGCGGACCTTTCTGAAGTCGTTGAACTTCTCGATCTCCATGGAATTGATTATTTCACGGCTCGAACAACCGGCCAGCCGCAGGAGGTTTTCACCATCGATAGCATTCGAGTTGCAGACCGCTCTTTTCAGGACCGATACGCACAAACTCTGTTTGGCTACTACGCAACCCTGAATGACGCTAGTCCCCAGAATGTCTTGGTCGTTCCGCTCAACCAGCCTCTGGGTCGGCTCATTTTCATGCTGCTCGAACCCCGCTCGGACGATGGCATCGTAGCTTGGGGTGTGCTGCCTCCCGAGAC
>JBBKWZ010000145.1:0-3079 GCA_037969195.1 Rubricoccaceae bacterium
TTGCGCACGACGACGGGCCAGCAGCTCATCCCGTTCGACGAGCTCCAACCCGACGACCTCGTCATCATCCCCGCTTTTGGCACGACGCGGGAAATAGAAGCCGATCTTCGAGAGCGTGGTCTCGATCCTCAGACCTACAACACGACCTGCCCATTCGTAGAGAAAGTCTGGAAGAAGAGCACACAGATCGGGCGGTTGGATTACACGGTGGTTGTGCATGGCAAACGCTTCCACGAAGAAACCCGTGCAACCATTAGCCACGCACAGGCGAACGCACCTGTGGTTGTGGTGCGCGATATGGAAGAGACAGACGATCTGATCCGTGTTATTCGCGGCGACGAGGACGCGACCTTCTTCTTCGAGCGTTTCGCAGAACGGTTCTCGCCCGGATTCAACCCGGAGCGCGACTTGCAACGCATCGGCGTGGTGAACCAGACGACGATGCTGGCTTCGGAAACCGCAGCGATCGCCGAACGCCTACGCCAAACCATGATCACACGGTTCGGCGAGGCCAATCTGAACGCCCACTTCGCGGACACGTCGGACACGCTCTGTTATGCCACGAAGGAGAATCAAGACGCGACCATTGCCCTGATCGATGACGGTGCCGATCTCGCTGTAGTCGTGGGTGGCTACAACTCCTCCAACACAAGCCATCTGGTCGACTTGTGTGAGGAGGAGATGCCAACTTATTTCGTTTCCGGCGCGGACAGATTGGCGAGTCCCAACGAAATCCATCACTTCGATTGGCACGCAAAAGCCGAGAAGCAAACGGACAACTGGCTTCCAACACCCATCGACCGTCCTCTCGATATTCTTCTTACAGCGGGCGCGTCTTGCCCAGATGCACTTTTGGACGAGCTCATTCAGCGCGTGCTATCGTGGTTCCCGGCTGCGCATTCCGTTGAGGACGCCCTCGAACCGTTCGGGGCGGAAACGGCCTAGTCCCCCTCTGCTGGGATTCAACGGGGATCCCCCACTGCACAACTCTCTCACCGCCACTATGCCCTGGTACGAAGACTGGTTCAACTCCGAGGGCTACGAACTCGTCTATGACGACCGCGACCTGAGCGAAGCAGAGCGCCTGGCCGATCTGATCGAGCAAATTGTAAAACCGGAACAGGGCGAGGACATTCTGGACATCGGAACAGGGCGAGGACGCCATGCCCTTGTGCTCGCAAGGCGCGGCTATAGAGTCGTCGGGTTGGATATCGCCGAGCAGGCGATCATCACCGCGCGTGAGCGATCCCGAAAAGAGGGCTTAACACACGAACAGATCACCTTCGTCCAGGGGGATATGCGACTGCCCCACTTTCAGGCACGCTTTGATGGGGTCGTCAATCTGTTCACGTCGTTTGGCTTTTTCGAAGACGAGGAAGATCATGGGCACGCCGTATCGTCAATGTCGGCGGCGCTGAAACCCGGCGGATGGCTCGTCCAGGATTTCCTGAACGCACCGTTTGTGCGATCGCACCTGGTCCCCGAAAGTGAGAAGAAAAACGGAGACGTCCATGTGCGGCAAGAGCGCTGGATCGAAAACGACCGCGTCAAGAAGCGCATCACGCTGACGAAGAATGGAAAGGCGCATACGTTTATGGAATCCGTTCGGCTTTTGACAGCCGAAAACTTCCAGCGGATGTACGCCAACGCTGGCCTGGAAATAGTCGAGACGTTTGGTGACTACGACGGAAGCCCATACTCCGGCCAAAGCCCTCGGCTTATTTTGATCGCCCGCAAGCGCTCGTCTGCCTAACGCGACGACCCCATCTATCCTTCCCCAAATGAATTCTGCCCTAGAGTACGCCACTCAGAATGCCGACGCATTCGTCGAGCAACTCAAAGATCTCCTCCGAATTCCGTCTATTTCGACGGATTCGGCCTACGATGCCGATACCCGCCGAGCAGCAGACTGGTTGGCTGACGATTTCCGAACTATTGGAATCACCACGGTAGATGTGATGGAGACAGGCGGACATCCCGTCGTTTACGGGGAGATCGGAAACGACCCCGCCAAACAGACCGTGCTGGTCTACGGCCATTACGATGTGCAGCCGCCAGATCCGCTCGAGTTGTGGGATTCGCCGCCGTTTGAGCCTGTCGAAAAGGATGGCATTATCTACGCCCGCGGCTCCTGCGATGACAAAGGGCAGGCATTGATGCACGTAAAGGCGGCTGAAGCCTACCTCAAGACAACCGGCGAGCTTCCCGTCAACCTCAAGTTTATGATTGAGGGCGAGGAAGAGAGCGGGTCGGTTCATCTCGTTCCATTCATCGAGAAACACAAGGATCTGCTCAAGGCCGATGTCGTCCTGATTTCGGACACGAGCCTGTTTGCGCCCGGCGTTCCAAGTATTACGTACGGACTCCGAGGCTTGGCTTACGTTGAAGTGACGCTGACGGGGCCCGTTCGCGATCTCCACAGCGGCGTATACGGTGGTGGGATCGAAAACCCCGTCAATGCGCTCTGCAAGATGATTGCCGATCTGCACGACGAAAATCATCACGTAACCATCGAAGGATTCTACGATGCGGTACGCGAGTTATCCGACGAGGAACGCGCTGGATTTCGCGCGTTGCCCTTCGACGAGGCAACCTGGTTGGAAGAGGCCGGCGCACCAGCAACGAAAACGGAAACAGGCTTTTCGACACTCGAAGGAATCACTGCTCGCCCAACGCTCGACGTCAACGGAATCTGGGGAGGCTACATCGGCAAGGGAGCTAAGACAGTGTTGCCGAGCAATGCTAGGGCCAAGATTTCCTGCCGCCTCGTTCCGGACCAGACGCCGGACGACATCACGGAGAAGCTGCGCCGCCACTTTGAGAAGCACGTTCCCGCGACCATGACATTGGACTTCAAGGATCTCCATGGAGGTCATGGTGCGATCGTGGACATCAAAGCTCCGGCTATGAAAGCCGCTGCCGAGGCGATGGAGGCCGTCTTTGGCGTTCCACCCTATTTCACACGGGAGGGCGGGTCCATCCCCGTAGTTGCGGATTTCAAACGATTGCTCGGGCTGGATTCTGTACTCATGGGCTTTGGCCTTGACTCCGACGCCATCCACTCACCCAACGAGCACTT
>JBBKWZ010000146.1:0-6360 GCA_037969195.1 Rubricoccaceae bacterium
TACTTCGTCGCCGGGGCCATCTTCTCCGGCTTCGCGATGGTGCTGACGTTGTTGCTTGTCGCGAGAAAAGCCTACAACCTGAAGAACCTGATCACGCTGGATCACCTGGAGAAGATGAACATCATCATCCTTGTGACGGGTACGATCGTTGGCTTTGCCTACATCACAGAGTTCTTCATGGCGTGGTATAGCGGTGTAGCGTACGAGCAGTATGCCTTCAGGAACCGCATGTTTGGGGACTACGCTTGGGCCTACTGGATCATGATGAGCTGCAACCTCATCTTCCCGCAGCTCTTCTGGTTCAAGAAGTTCCGCCGTTCGATTCCGGTGATGTTCTTTATCTCGATAACAACGAATATCGGGATGTGGTTCGAGCGATTTGTCATCGTCGTGTCGAGCCTTAGCCGTGATTACCTGCCTTCCAGCTGGGACTATTTCTCGCCGACGATTTGGGACGCGGGGATTTACCTCGGCACGTTCGGCCTGTTTTTCACCCTGTTCTTCCTGTTCATGCGCTTCTTCCCGATGGTTGCCATTGCAGAAATCAAGGGTGTGATGCCGCAGGCGAACCCGCACTTCTACGATCATGTGCATGGCGATGGGCATGCTGGAGAGATTCCTGAACCCGTCGTTGCCTCCACCAAAACAGACGAGGTGGACTAATGTTTAGCATGATCAAGCAGAAGCTCGCCGAAAACGCCAACCAACACGTCGGTTTGCTTGCCGAGTTCTCCGATCCCGGTGCACTCCTGCATGCGGTGAAAGCCCTCCGCAAGCGCGGCTATTCGCGGCTGGATACGTTTACTCCGTTCCCGATTCATGGAATGGACAAGGCGATTGGCCTCGGCACAAGCCTCCTCGGGTACCTCGTATTCATTGGCGGACTGACTGGCTGCGCAACAGGCATACTGCTCCAATGGTGGACGAGCGCGGTGGATTACCCGATCAATATCTCGAACAAACCGCTTTTTGCGTTTGAGGCCAGCGTCCCGATCATCTTCGAGTTGACGATTCTGTTCTCGGCTTTGACGGCAGTAGGAGGGATGCTTGCGCTAAATACGCTGCCGAGGCCTTACAACCCGCTCTTTTTCTCGGAACGTTTCACTCGCGTAACGGACGACGGATTTTTCCTTCATATTCAGGAAGCCGACGCTCAGTTTGATCGTTCGGCCACGGCGCAAGCGCTCTCTGAAGAGGGTGCGCTTGCGATTGAATACGTAAGCCACGAAGGCGCCGAAGACGTGAACCCTGGAGCCTGAACCTGATGACACGTTTCTTCCATATCACGCTCGTTTCGGCTGTTTCGTTGCTACTTGCACTTTCAGGTTGCCGGGGGATGAAGTCCGAACGGACGCCGATCCACCCGAACCCCAACATGGACCACCAGCAGCGGTTCGAGGAACAAGAGCCCAATCCGTTCTTTGCCGATGGCGCTTCAATGCGGATGCCAGTGCCGGGCACCGTGGCGCGCGGACATTTGCGCACGACATCCAACGCGCCCTTTGAAATGGGACGCGATGCCTCTGGGCAGTTTGTTGCGACGAACCCGATGATGGCGGACGCGGCACTTTTGGCACGTGGGCAGGAGCGCTACGACATCTACTGTACACCCTGCCATGGCTTTGCCGGTGACGGTCGCGGAATCATTATGGCAGGCAATGGAGGACAGGGCTATGGCTTCGTTCCCGCGCCGACCTATCACTCCGAATTTCTCCGCACGGCACCGGACGGCTATCTATATGACGTGATCGCGAACGGCGTTCGTTCGATGCCGAGCTATGCCCACGAGGTCGCCCCTTCGGATCGCTGGGCGATCGTCGCCTACATCCGCGCGCTTCAGCTTTCGCAGGATTCGGGCCCTGAGAACGTACCTGAGCCTGAACGCGACCGCCTCGCGACCTCCAATCCCAACGTGAACGTGCCTAATTAGGAGCAATGCGGCAGCGCACTCCCAAACGCGAAACATGGCGAATCCACTAACTCGTCTCTTCCTCGACCCCGTCAGTTCGGACCGCGAACGGGCGGCGCGGAAGTTTCAGCTTTCCGCCGACTTCCGCTGGTGGGCTGTTCCGCTAGGGATCGGAGTGGCGTGCTTGGCACTTTCACTGCTCGGACTCGGTGGAGATTCGCAGCGCTTCTGGTATGCCTACCTCGTCGCCTGGATGTTCTGTGTTTCGATTTCGGTCGGCGCGCTGTTCTTCGTGATGATTCATCACATCGTGAAGGCGCGCTGGAACGTTACGCTTCGACGTATCCCGGAACTTCTCGCGGCCAATTTCCCCATCTTGTTCCTGCTTGGCCTTCCAATCTTGGCGTTTGGGATGCACGATCTGTTTCACTGGACGCACGCCGATCTTTATGATCCGTCCAGTGATCATTACGATGCGATTCTCGCGGGCAAGCAGAGCTTTCTGAACACCCCGTTCTTCATTGTTCGCGTGGTGCTGTATTTCGCAGTATGGTCATACCTCGGCCTTCGGACGTACGGATTGTCCGTCCGGCAGGACACGGAGCCTTCCGTTGAGAACACACTGAAGCTGCGAAAAGTGAGCGCGTGGGGCATTCCACTCTGCGCGGTCGCGACGGCATTCGCGTCCTATGATTTCCTGATGAGCCTGGACCCACATTGGTTCTCGACCATTTTCGGCGTCTACTTCTTTGCAGGTAGCTGGTTGGCGGTACTGTCAGTTGTTGCGTTGATCGGCTTGACGCTTCGTCGTTCCGGGTTGCTTGGTTTGGAGATCACAACCGAGCACTATCAAGACGTCGGCAAGTACATGTTTGGCTTCACGGTATTCTGGACATACATCGCGTTCAGCCAGTACATGCTGATCTGGTACGGCAACCTTCCAGAGGAAATCCAGTGGTTCGCCGACCGCTACACGAACGGATGGCAGACGGTTACGTGGGCGCTGATCATTGGGCACTTCCTCGTTCCATTCTTCCTACTGCTTCCCAAGGTCACCAAGCGAACGCTGCCTTTCCTCGGATTTATGTGCGTCTGGATATTGGTGATGCACTGGGTGGACTTGTTCTGGCTGGCCATGCCTACCATTACGGGGGACGCTGCACACGCGGTCGCGACACATGTTGCCGACGGCGGTCACGCGGTCGCAACATCCATGAACGATGTTGTCGATCTGGTGGATGTATCCAGTTCGCAGCCCGCAGGCCTTCGGATGGTAGACTTCGCAACATGGTTTGGGATGCTGGGCATTTTCCTCGGCGCGACGTTTTGGCGCGCCGGGCGGCATAGCCTCACGCCTTACAACGATCCGTACTTCACCGAATCACTGCACTTCGAGAACGTGTAGTGGCTGCGTGATTTCGCACGATGAGTCTTTCGCGGCTCTTTTGCAATTGTTTTGAAAACAGCGGCCCCGGCCGCGCGTTAGATCAATCTGATGAACGAACATCCGCGCGACGCAAGCGATACTCCAGAGGATCCAGCAGATGTCGGCGAACTTCGTCCCGACGAAGCGGAGCCCCTTGGCCCGCTGGAAGGCCTTATTCATGCTACCGCAGTAGAACTGGTCGACAAAGTGGGGAATGACCCTGAAATTGCAATGGAGGCCGAGAAACAGGCGATCGAAGACGACCTAGGCGTTCAAGAAGAGGGCGTCGAGGTTTCGGAGCTTTTCGGGATGATGCTGGCAGTGGTGCTATCGATAGCTACGCTCATATTTGCACTGTACTACCTCTTTTTCGTCACCCGACGCGACAATGCCCGCAACTTGGCAGAAGACGTGCCCGACAGTCGCTATATCGAGAGGCGCGAGCTTCGCGCCGAAGCCCAGAACGCTTACGGCCACTACGCGGTGAACCCGGGTGCAGAAGGCCGATACCGTATTCCGATTGATGCCGCCATGAAAATCGTGGAACGCAATGCGACGGGTGTCATTGCTGCCCCGGCTTCGCGATCCTTGTTCAACGTTGCGGGACTAACGCTCCGCCCAGCCGCCGCAACGCAAAGCGCAAACGCCGATTCGCCGCCTGTTGAAATCGTATCCACAATTCAGGACTCCACACGAGTAGGAGTGCCTGAAACCCCTCCGGCTCCTATGGAGGAACCTTACGGCGAAAACGCCCAGCCGCCTGTCCCAACTGTCGAAGGCCACTAACGTGTTCCGCTGCGCTCCGACGATAGCACTCTTCGTATCCATTGCCGCGCTGGCAATGGCTAGTCACGTCGTGGCTCAACCGCTGGAGTCGGAGCCCATTGATCAAGCCAACGCCGCTCCGGCAGTGACGGTGATTGAGCATCTTGGAGCGCAGATCTCCGCAGATACAGAATTCGTAGACAGCGACGGAGAAACAGTTCGAATAGGTGATTACCTCGGACACGACCACACAGTGGTTCTCGCGTTCGCCTACCATTCTTGCCCAATGCTGTGCAGTCTGGTTCTCGATGGACTCTCGGAAGCTGTCATTGATACCGACCTCAACCCAGGCATTGATTTCGAAGTTGTGTCGCTGTCCTTCAACCATCGGGAAGGGCCAGATCGCGCCGCCGAAGCGAAGACTGTGTACGTCGAGCGAATGATCGCCGCTAAACCGGACATCGCCGAGAACTGGCATTTTCTGACAGGAGCGGAAGCCAACATCCGCAAGCTGGCCGATGAGGTTGGATTTGGTTTCGAGTGGGACGAAGCCACGCAGCAATACGCCCACAACGCAATTCTTGTGTTCCTCAGCCCGGACGGCACAATTACGCGTTATCTCTACGGCATTCAACACAACTCGCGCGACTTCCGCCTCGCCGTAGTAGAAGCCGGACAGGGAACCGTAGGCTCCTCGCTCGATCGGTTCCTTCTGACGTGTTTCCGCTACGACACGACTACGCGTTCCTATTCGCCCTACATCGCCAACATCATGAAACTGGGCGGCGCGCTGTTGCTTCTGGTAATGGCCGCATTCTTTATCCCAATGTTTATGCGAGAACGCAAGCGAGGCACTGAGCCCGCCTCGTTCCGCCTAGATACGGGTTTAACCGACTGACGACTTCGCCATGTTTTTGGCCTCAATGCTTTTTGCAATGCAGGATGCGGTAGCCCCCGAAGGGCGTACTGAGTTCTGGACGGACGGCGGCTCGTTGTGGCTCCCGCCTCAGAGTTCGACGACGGCGCATGTGATTGATAGTGCATTCGACTTCATTTTGTGGACGAGCACCATCCTCACTATCGGAGTGGCCATCGCGATGGTGGTACTGGCATGGAAGTACAGGAGGAAGTCGCACGCCGAGCACCCGAAACCCGTTCACGAAAGCAAGCTGCTGGAGATTTCGTGGTCAGTTATCCCAACCCTGCTGGTCATGGTGGTGTTCTTCTGGGGATTTCGTGCCTATGTCGATACGAGCATCGCGCCCAGCGATGCCTACGAAATACGTGTTGAGGGGCAGCAGTGGTTTTGGACCTTTGAGTATCCAAACGGGCTGAAGACGCAAGGCGAGGTGGTGGTGCCCGCTGGACAGCCCATCAAGTTTGTAATGAGCTCCAAGGATGTGCTCCACAGTTTTTTTGTACCCGCCTTCCGGATCAAGAACGACGTTCTTCCCAACCGCTATCAGTACGTCTGGTTTAATGCGCCCGAAGAGGGGGTTTATCAGGTCCTCTGTACGGAGTACTGCGGAAACGCCCACTCCAACATGGGCGCGCTCATTCGCGTGGTCGGGCGCGACGCGTTTTATGCTTACCTCGCGTCCGGTGGGGCAGGGGGAGAAGACCTACCCCCGGTTGAGTGGGGCGAAGAACTTTACACGGCTCGAAACTGCAACACGTGCCACTCAATCGATGGCTCACCATTGGTCGGACCGACCTGGCAAGGCACCTGGGGAACGACGCGCGCATTCGCGGATGGGACAAGTGCCGTGATGGACGACAATTATATCCGGCAATCAATTCTGGACCCGGGTTCGCAGATCCTTCAGGGATTTCAGCCGCAGATGCCTTCCTACGAAGGGCTCCTGAATGACCGCGATATTCTGGCCATTGCCGCTTATATGCGCGAGATTAACGGCCTAGCGACCGCCGCCGACACGAGTCTGGCTATTCCGGGGGATGCCGCTGTAGCGGATTCCACCGGACCAAGTTCTGAAACAATAAACCCCGAGTGATTTGTGACGCGCGGTGGGATTACGCCGCGACCAGCTAAAAGCCATATGGCAACAACAACGCAACCGGCTCCAATTGCTCCGAAGACCTCGGCTTACCCGTCGGGGCACGAGCCCGTAAATAATTACCTCAAACTGCCGCGGGCCCCAGAAGGAACGACCGGCCTTGCGAAGCTGTGGTTCCACGCCAAGGACTGGTTGACCACGGTGGACCATAAGAAGATCGGGATCATGTATCTCATCTCTGTGGC
>JBBKWZ010000147.1:0-5089 GCA_037969195.1 Rubricoccaceae bacterium
ATGGCGTCCACCACACCGATGCGCGCTCGCTTTGCCGGGACGAAGGCGCCAACCTGGGCGAGTAGCACGATCAGGCCAGTTTGCCGGAGAACGACACTCTTGCCGGCCATGTTCGGACCAGTGATGACGTGGATCTGGCCGAGTCGAATAGCATCATCCTCATCGCCTTCGACGGGCGCGGCGATATGGACAGAATTCGGAATGAACGGTTCTCCGGCAGGAAGGGCGTCTTCGACAACCGGATGCCGCCCGTCCTCGATGTCCAACACGGTCGAGTCATCCACCTCGGGACGAACATATCCGCGCTGCTCAGCAACCTCTGCGAAGGAGGCGAACACATCCAGCACAGCGAGAAGCTGCGCATTTTCCTGGATCGGCTCCACCTCGTCGGCGACGGCCATCCGTAGGGTCTCAAACAACTGCCGCTCTAACCCGCCAATTTTCTCTTCGGCCGTCAGGATCTTTTCCTCGTACTCCTTTAGCGCGGGCGTGATGTAACGCTCGGCGTTCACCAGCGTCTGCCTGCGGATGAAGTCGTCTGGGACCTTGTCCTTGTGTGCGTTCGTCACTTCCAGGTAGTACCCGAATACGCGGTTGTAGCCCACTTTCAGGCTCGGGATGCCCGTTCGTTTGCTCTCCTCCGTCTGGAGTCGGGCGAGGAACTCTTTCCCTGAGTGCGCGATTTCCCGTAATTCATCGAGTTCCTCGGAGAACCCACCACGGATGTAACCGCCGGCGTCCATTTTTGCTGGAGGCTCGTCCACAAGCGCTTTGGCAAGACGGTCCACTGTATCCTGACAGAGCTTCAGATTGTCGCGCAACGCTGCGATTGTGTCCGCTGCCTCCTCTGCCAGCACCAGCTTGACTGCTGGAATTTGTTGAAGCGTCAGCCTTAGAGTCACGAGATCGCGAGGCGTGGCACGCCCGGTACAGACTTTTCCGGCCAATCGTTCGAGATCGCCAACGTGCCTCAGTTCGTCACGAAGAGACTTGCGAAGGCGACTTCC
Source organism: Rubricoccaceae bacterium (assembly GCA_037969195.1). Taxonomy (GTDB): domain Bacteria; phylum Bacteroidota; class Rhodothermia; order Rhodothermales; family Rubricoccaceae; genus JAHEJB01. The sequence goes on from JBBKWZ010000147.1 coordinate 1,008, forward strand.
TGAGTAGAGCGCGTCTACCGCGTCGAGGCGGTGTTTGATTGTCTCTACATCCCGCAAAGGCCTAACCAGCCAGGATCGGAGGAGCCGCCCGCCCATGGGCGTCAGCGTGGAATCGAGGATGCCGACGAGCGAACCATCCTTGCGCCCGTCCTGCATCGACGCGACGAGTTCGAGGTTGCGGCGAGTTGCAGGGTCGAGCGACAAGAAGTCGCTGGCAGTGTAGCGTTGAAGTCGGCGAACGTGCGGAACGCGTCCCTTCTGGGTTTCGCCGAGGTAGTACAGCGCAGCGCCCGCAGCCGTGAGTCCCACCTTGAGATCCTCCACCCCAAATCCCTTGAGCGAATGCGTCTGGAAGTGCCGAAGGAGTGTTTCGTAGGCGAAATCGTAGCCAAACACCCAATCTTCTTGCTCGGAGACGGCAAAATCGCCGAGCCGCGCCAACCGGCCCTTCTCCCCCTTCACGACCAGCATCTCCGCGGGACCAACCGATTGCACTAGGGACGCAAATCGATCCTCTGGCACTTCGGTCACGAAGAACTCGCCAGTCGAGGCATCGACAAAGGCAAAGCCGACGCGTCCGTTCGAGCTCTTGTCGCCGCCCCAAACCGCCGCCGCGAGAAAGTGCGCGTGCTTCGGTGTGAGGAGTTGATCGTGGAAGGCAACGCCCGGCGTGACTACCTCCACGACTCCACGCTTCACAATTTTACGGGCGAATTTGGGATCCTCCAACTGCTCGCAAATCGCCACGCGGTAGCCTGCCTGGACGAGTTTGGGGAGGTACTGATCGACGGCGTGATGCGGAAATCCTGCCAGAGGCACATCAGCGGCCTGGCCGTTGGCGCGACGCGTCAGCGTAAGGCCCAGCACATCGGCGACGATAATCGCGTCCTGCTCAAACGTCTCGTAAAAGTCACCCATCCGAAAGAGCAGGATCGCACCGGGGTGGCGGTCTTTGATCTTCCAGTACTGACGCATGACAGGAGTCTCTCGTGTGCGGCGAGCTTCCTCATCGCTTAGAAAGAGATCTGACTGATCGGCTTCAGGCTCACTTACTATCGTGTCAGGTTGGGCCAAGGTTCAGGGTTGGTGGTTCGAATTTCGGATGAGTCCATTCGGCATAGTTCCTATCATTCAACGGTCGAATCGTCGTGATCTTGATATTCGCGACGGGCTCCCAATGAGTCGATACGCGCCTGGAGGGCTTCACGTTCTGCCTCGCGCTCGGCCGCCCAGGATAACTCGGCGAGTTCGGCGATTGCGATTCGATCGACAGCCAGCGAGCAAACAAGTTCGGCTCCCGCACCAATCTCGTTTCGAACGAAAAGTCGTCCGGTAACTCGAACGCGATCGTATGGATCGACCTCAGAGCTATCGGCCGTGAAAACTTTCAGCGGTGAGCCGAATCCGTAGCCTCGCGACCGGGCCTCATTCGAACGATCACCCTCATCGATAAACATAGTGTAGTAACTGGGCTCCTCAGCAGCACTTTCCGACTTAGCCGCGATATGCGGTAGAAGTTCGACCTGGCAGGATCGGCCCGTTCGGGCGTCCTCATCGGGGTAGCAGGAAAGGAGCCCCGGGGAAAGATCGAGATATCCCTCCAGAATGACCAACTGTTGATGATTCGCCGCATCGCAAACAGCCGCGTACTCGAAGGCCACGGGAGGGCCAGATGGCAACGGTTCTTCCCGCAAAGGGCACGCGACGAGTATGCTGGCCATCGCCACGCAAAGTAGAAGTCTGTGAGCCATCTTGGAGAAAGCGATTCTTTGCCGTGAATGTACTAGGCAGGCAATCGCCCGTGCCGGTCCTAGCCCTCGACCCTTTCAATCGACTTCACTTCGCGGAAAGCGCAGACAGACTCGGTCGAGTCTGTCGCAGCCTGTACGTAGACGAGGCCTTCCAAACGGATAAGCTCCCCCGTATTTAGCGGCTCACCGTCCTTCGCGCGAACGAGATAGGTGCTGCCAGGTTCTGCAGGAGGGGCTACTTGATTTGGACCATCACCACTCCTCACATACGCAGAAACAAACGAGGTGTCCTCTGGCGAAGCAGCAAACTCAAGCATGCACTCGAGGCTTCCCCCGGACTCGCGGCAAGGGATGTTCTGGTCGTTGGCGTTGAGATAGCCAGCCGAAACAATCACCAAATCACTGTTTTCAACCCGACAGAGATCCTCGAAATCAATGGAGTCACCAGAAGAGCCGCACGCGACCAACAGACAAAATGGGGCGATCAAGAAGAGTCGAAGCAACACGTATAGGCGGGTATTTGAGGATGACAATTTGGGTCGTGCGGACTAAGAGGTCCATACCGCAACAGACTCCATTAGGGTAATTCTGCTGGCGCGATCACACCGCATCCAACTCGCGCTCCGGCATCGCCACTAGGCTGGGAAGCCAGGTCGTCCAGGTTTGCGTGGATGACGAGCGCCTTTCCAACGATGCTGTCTGGGCCTTCTAGCGAGGCAATCGTATCCGTGAACGACCCGGTCGCGGTGCCGTCGGAAAGCCATTGAATGTTGCCGAGATCGCCAACATGGCGTTCAGCGGCCGGGAGATTGGGAGCTCCATGCGGTGTACCTCCCGGGTTGAAATGTCCACCTGCGCCGCCGCCGGGTGCTCCGTCCTCGCCGTCTGCGCACGATCCGTTTTCATGGACATGAAAGCCGTGCTCTCCCTGAGGAAGCCCATCAAGCACGTAAGCTACTTTGAGACCAGCATCGGTTTGGACGAACGTCACACTGCCCGACAGACCCGAATCACCGAGAGAGCCAATCGTCGCTTGTACGCGCATCCCGGACGTAGTCGCCTCGGCTTCTATTGGCGGCGTGGGGTTAGCACTAGTGTCCACTTCCGCTGCGGACCCGTTGTCGCCAGCACATCCCGAGGCAAACAAGACCGTTGCCAAGAGCAACCCGCAATATCTGAAGATTCGGAACCGCATAACACAAATGAGGACTCGGGAAAAGGCTGGGGCAGAGTTTAGTCGGAAAGTGCCGCCAAGTTCTCTCGGTCCGATTTCTTCATGCCAGCCACAACCAACTCGTACGAACGATCAACCAGTTCGCGGATCAACTCGGCCGGCACATCGCTTTGAAGGTCCACAAAGTTCCAATGCTTCTTGTTCATATACGGCCCCGTGTGGATCCCTTGGTATGCCTCGCGAAGTTCAAGGACGCGCTCTGGATTGCACTTGAGGCTCACTTCCGGCGGAAAGTGATCGAGACCTGTCGCGGAAAACATCTTGTTCATCACCTTGAAGACGAGGGTGTCCGGCCCGAACGGAAGGTCCTCCCATGCACCAGGTTTCGAAAGACAGTATTCGCGGTATTCGGCGAGATGCATGACAGCGAGTCTAGATGGCAGAATCCAAACGGCCTCAGTATTCGATGCCGAATGTGACGAACCAGCCCGGCTCATCCAGCCGTCTCGTAAGATCGATCCGAACGGGGTAGCTCATGGGCCGCACAAGCGAGAACCCAAGTTCGTGATGGCCGACAGTGTTCGTTCGAAGGTTTAACTCGAAATCTCTGTCCCTATGATTTGACGTCCACGCGTGCCCTCCGTGGATTGCAAGCCCCGCTGGGATGCCCAGCCCCAGACTCTCAAATAGCGTTTGACCCACGTCATAATCCCAAGCCACGCTGCCCCATCGGCTGCCTTCGTACGGAAGGTCGACAGTCCGCAAAGTTCCGAAGCCAGATAGCGGCCCGATCCTTCCATCCACCACACCTAAACGTTGGGAAGGGACCTCACCCCATGTAGCGCCCCCGATCAGGCGGAAGCTTAGGTAGTGGGGGTTCGGCCGTCGGCGGAATAATGTGGGAATGCGTAAATCTGCGTGTGCCGAAATACGCGTGTAGTCCAAGGACTCTGCGCCGCCCGGCATAAGTAGGTTGCCTCTCTCGAGAACGATCTCGCTAAACACCCCGCGCGGTGAACCCAGACGTGGCGTTCGCTCGCCTCCCTCCAATCGCACGCTGACGGCGCGCAGTGTTCCGTCGTCGATCGGTGGGTTGGAGCGCTGCCCATCCCCAACGATCGCGCCTTCGAAGTGCGTTGTGGCCTCTACGGACGTCT
>JBBKWZ010000148.1:0-13799 GCA_037969195.1 Rubricoccaceae bacterium
GCATTAACGTCGCCGAAGAACGAGGTGTTGTAACCGCCGGACGTCAACGGTTCATCAAGTGGGAAGACTTCCGAAATCAACGCATATTCCGGGTCGCTCGCCGTCCCGACGTTGTCGAAGAAGAACAGGCTTCGCGCAAAGAAATCACCCCAGAACAATTCGAGATCCGCGTCATCGTCGAGGTCGACAAACGTTAGAGCGTTCGCGCCATGCATCGAACCCCGGCTGCCTCGCACCGGATCATCGCACGATGGGTTGTCCTCGAACACCTCGATGCCTTCAAAATCCACTGTGACGAACGTGAACTGTGGGAGGCCTCCGCTCACGCCGTCATTCCGGAAGTAGGTGATGTGACCGCGATCCGCTTGCCCGTGGAAAAAATCCAGATCACCGTCGTTGTCCAGGTCGGCGAGGGCCGGAATTGACGTGTCTTCGTTGGTCACCGGGTCCGTTCCATTCGACTGCATCAACTCGTCAGCCGCAAGCGTGAATACGGGAGATTCGGGCGTTCCCGTATTGCGGTAGTAACGCACGCGCCCAGGTGCGCCCTGCGTGAGCAGGTCAAAATCGTTGTCGCCGTCGAGGTCGCCCATTCTGAACCACGAGCCGGGCGCGATGCCATCCATGGCATCCGTTCGCCAGGAAAATCCTTGCCCCGGAGCTCCGTTTCCCTCATTTTCGAAATACGCCAGACCCCGACCTCCTTCACTAATCACAAGATCGGCGTCGCCGTCATTGTCCAGATCCACGAGTTGAGGGCGCGGCTGTACAAATCCGCCAGCAAACGGATAGGCATGGGCGTTTCCATCAAGGCCTCGGATCTCGAACGGATACATGGTCCGCTGAAAATCCAGTGGAGATTGCGCAACGACAATTGGACTTGGCGCACAGGCAGCAAAAGCCAGTGCCATGGAAACAAGGAGAAAACTAGTTCGCATATAACTGAGTGATCGTTCCGGGGTGCATTCAGAATGAAAATTGGTGGGATCGCGTCGTGCCAATCAACAAGCCGACAGGCGTTCTGGCCTTGCTAACAGTCTAACACGAAATTGGCAGAGACACTGCGACGGTTAGTGCGCTTGTCCGTGATCGTGCTGGGCTCCGTCGTCAGGCGTGTTGGTATGCATGCCTTGACCGTGCCCACCCGGGTGCCAGTGCTCCAGGCCGGTCGGATATCGACCAAGTTGAATCACCTTGAGAATCTCGCCCGTAGTTGGATCGATGGCAGCCACGTTCCCAAACGACTCGTTTGGCAATGGCTCTCCATCGTCTCCGCGGAAGGGATACGGCGGAGTCCATGATCCATCCAGGTTAGAGTTACTAACAAAGAACGCGCCTGCATGTGTCGGACCCGGCGAATGCGGCATGACAAGTGGTCCGTTTTCAGACGGGTTTTCAACGACAAGACGTACGCTCTCGGACGGCACGTTGATGAGCGAAACGGAGTTGCTCGCTCGATTCGGTACAAGAACAGTTTCCCCGTCGCTATCAAGGTGAGCATGCCAGGCCCGCTCTCCACCAGTTTCCACAGAGCCCGTCATACTGATTGAACCCGCGTCGTCGATGTTGAAGAACAGGACGCGATCCGCGCTGTTGTCGGCGGGGTTGGCAGTAAGGGTGGCCGTCGTACCGCCCGGCAAAATGCTAAAGTGGACGAGTTCTGCCGTACCTCCAATAGAGACCTGGCTAATGATGTCACCCGTAGCAGCATCGAAGGAAAACGCAACTTCTCCGGTTAATGGAGCCGATAGTAAATACTTTCCGTCAGGCGTGAGACCAAGAGCGTGAGGAAAGCTCGTACCGGCATTCGGGATCGGGAACTCAATTGGGTCCGCGCTCATGTCTTGCGTATCAAAAACACCAACCGTCGGGGTTGTAGATGGCAAAGAAGCTGTTGAGCGGCCAACGTATAGCCGATGTGCTTCTGGCTCGAGCGCCATCATACCTGGCCTAGTAAATGTGGGGGATGAGCCCAGCAAATACGCCGGAACTGATGGATCCATCGTAAGGCTGCCAGAAATCTTGACAACTGTATTACAGCTAACCAGCGAGACGTATACGGCGCTTCGGTCGTGCTCGAACACCATATAGTGCGGCCCGTTGGGCGCGCATTCGAAGCCGTGATCTGCGAAATAAATATTTCGAATTACCTGCCTCCGCGAGGCGTCAACGATGGAAACATAGTTGCCCCCCTGCATCGCTACATACAGCAGATGCTCAGCGTCCGCAAACGGGATCGTTCCTTCATCATTCGCCGCGCCGCTCTCAATCCAACGTTTCAGGTAGCGAACTTCATCGTCCTGAAGGCCCCGAAGGTTCGGATAGGGCATGACGTCCGTCTCTCCGAGGTCTTCGATAAACCGCACGGCAAGACTTCCATCGGCGTCGTACGGCACGATACTCTCACCCCACGTTGATCCAAAAATGTCGCCCCACTCGTAATCCTGCATCGACCCCGACTCAGCCATCGCGGATGCCGAGAATACGTTTCGGTAAGCCAACAGCGGCTGCACGTAGTCGCCATAGTCAAGGGACTGAATTTGATCGAAGTCGAGCGTATCCGGATTGAACGGAAACGGCGTAGGTGTGACCGGGTCGTTCGAATCGCAGCCTAGCCAGGTAAGAGCCAGGACGAGCGCCAGAACAATCGTTGCGCGAGGGAAATACATTTCTTTCGGTATACGGATGCCACAAAGGGTCAAGCTACCTCGCCGGTGGAGCTAGCGTTGTAGGGTGAAATACTATCTGCGCACCGACGACATCATTCAAGAAACGCCGGTGCGCGATAGCGCTTGCTCAGAAGTGGTAGAACGCGGTCGCCAGGAATCGAAGATCGAACCCACGCGCGGAGGTAAGGGGAATCGAAACGCCTGTGCCTATCTCTATTGCCGGATTTGCGAAGGGTTGGATCTTGACTCCAGGAGTAAGATTCGCAACCAAGGAATGCTCTTCGCCGGAAGCCAGCGGCAGTTGACCGTCTAGTTCCAGGATGACTTCGAGGTTTGGCGCTGCGTGGTACACCGTCGACAGGTTGTAGCCGAGACTCGAACTTCGACTGCCTGCTGGAAGGTCTGTGCCTAGGGTGTCTGTTTCCTCGCCTTCTAGGGGGATGTTCAGTGAAGCCCATCCCACGATTTCGGCTCGCCCGGTTTGAATCCCCGCATTCACAAATGGGCCAGCCTGGAATCCTCCGTGTCCATTGGCAGCGTGCATCTCTTCGTGTTCATCCTCAGCGTGCTCGTCAGCATGCATCTCTTCGTGTTCATCGCCATGGCCGCTGGCCGTTGGAAGGTCCAGAGCGAGGCCAAATCCAAGAAGCACTTCGTGTTGTTCGAACACGTAAGAGGCTCCTTTGAGGCGAACGTGCGTGTCTCCGAGCGCCGTCTCTGTTGCGTTGAAGTGAACCCCAACCTCAATACTGAAGGCGCGCGAGAATGCGTACTCGCCTTCGAACTCAAGCTCGTGCTCGGCAGCAGGATCCAGATACTCGTAACTGATGCGAACCTTCGTGTCCGGAGAGTTGGATTCCGCTACGAGTGGATGGACGAAATGGAGACCTGGCTGACCATGATGGTCGTGATCATGCGTGTGTTGGGCCCGAGCAGCGGTGACACACACCGTGAGGCAGGCCACAAGAATTAGTCTATACATCGGAGTGCGAGGATGAATGGGTGGAACGCCGCCATCCTGCAAATCCATGCTGGATGGCGACATTGAGCAACGACACGACCTATCAGTGAGGAGGGGCGTACTGAAAGCCAAACATCACCGAGAAACCCGCCTCGAGATCTGGGCCATCAAGCGATTGATACACAGGCATGGATGCCTCAGCTGCGAAGCGCAACCCCTCCAAAACCCCCTCGGGGATAACCACATTGACGCCAGCCGCGGCAGCCCGATGCGTTCCACCGCGCAAGTCCGGGAACACCGTCGGAACTACCCGGCCCATGACAGCCATATCGTACACCGGGCTTGCCCCCGAGATATCACGCCAATTGCGGATTTCCGTCCGAACGGACGCGCTTATCGCATCGCCCAGTTTACGAGCACCCCAAACGGTACCGGCGTAAACACTCCCAAGATGATAGTCCTGGTCGTTGTTGCCAAGCCGAACCGTGGCATTTGCCTGACTGCCCCAAGACCAGCTATTGGACTGACCTAAATATGTCAAACCGGGCTTGAGATCGACCGTGCCGCTTCCGGTTTGCATGGGATAAGGAAGTTGCACCTCGTCGGGGCTCATTGGCGTGATGCCCATCTCCGTGGTAGAGCCGGTCGGGAAGTTCACACCTACGCTAGCGTGCACGCGTTGGCGATCCGGCGTAGCGAAACGGTAGAGTGCCCCCACCGAGACGTCACCTAGCCCACTGGAATTCGTAGTGAACGCGGTCGCGTTTGGATCGGCCATCACGCTCATTCGCGTGACGTGATCCATTGAGCTGCCGACCGCCGGAACCATGGCCATCAGCGTTAGGGCATCGGTCGGCGCGTACATCAAGCCAAGCATGTGCATCTGCATTGGCATGTCCGTTGGCGTAACCAGAAACCCGTACGGCCCGGCGGGATCAACGATAGCCGAGTTTGAGAGCGGTGTCGTGCCGTCAAGGCTGCCGGACATGCCCATGTACATATAGCGGTACGATATCATGAATTCGCCCGCACCGTGAGTGTGATCGCCCAAAACGCCGATCGGGGCGTGGCCATCCGGGCGAGCGGATGTCCAGTTCTGGGCATGACTTGCCGTGGCAATCGCCATCATACAAGCCAGAGGAAGGAATCGAAACATTGGGTAGCATCGGTTCGGCCGGACGCACGTACGGCGTCGGCCACGTTGAATGAGAAGCCCTCGCTGTGAGGGAAAACCAGGCGCCCGAAGGCGAACGTCAACCGATGCGCGGCGGGTGGAACACGCCGGAAACCATCATCCGATTTGAAGAAGGATCATTCGCCATAAGGAAAGCCTTCGGCGCGGCAGGCACTGGTGGCGCAAGCTCCTCAATCTGCGGAAGCAGCGAATGAACCGAAAGGGCAATTTCAAGAAGTGCCGGGGCTTCCTCGCTACCATCGTGCGAATGATGTGCGCCATGTTGGTGCTCCATCCGATCCTTTAAATAGCACTTCCCGTTGCAGTCAGAATCCGGATTAAACCGGTTCACACACAACACGCTTGCCACGTAGTCCTGCCGTAGTAGAAACGTGCCCTGAACGAGCAACAGCCCTTGTGTGCTCACCGCGAGGGTGACAACAAGCAGAAGGCGCGGAATGATTCGCGGCGTTGGCATAACAAAAAGTACTGCCCAGCACTTTCTTAGCAATACCCAACTCGTGATTTCCGCGACCTCCGCCTTAATTCATGCCCTAATGGCCCATTTCACCGTGATCCATGCCTTCATGCATGCTGTGATCAATTCCGCCGTGCATGGGATGCTCCAAACCTGATGGGTTTGCGCCAAGTTGAATCACCTTGACCACTTCGCCTGTAGCCTCGTCAACGACGGTGACATTGCCAAAAGCCCCAGGTCCTTGTTGTTGGCGCTCCCCGTCAACTATGTCGTCACCGAGGAACTGGAAAGGGGGCGTCCATGCGCCGTTCAGGTTTGAGTCCGTAACGAAGAAAACCGAGCCGTCGTGCGAGGGTGCAGGCGAATGCGGCTGGGAAAACGAACCGTTCTCTTCAGGACCGACGACAGAAAGCCTCACACGTCGTTCTGGAACGTCGATGAGCGTAACTCCGCTGCCAGACCGCAACGGAACGAGCAATGTCCGACCATCATGGTCGAGGTGCGCGTGCCAGGCCCGCGAACCATCCGGCCCAGCCGAAACGGATCCGTTCGGCGCGAGCATGCCATCGGCATCGAGGGTAAAGAAGAGAACATCACTTGCCCCACCCTGCGTGTTTGCAGTCAACGTCGCTGTTCTCGCATCCGGAAGCACGTTCATATGAACCAGCTCGCGCGTGCCGCCAACAGGCGCCTGACTCACGATGTCGCCGGTTTCCGTATTGACGACGAGTGCGCGATCTCCTGTCAAAGAAGCAGTCAGCAAGAAGCGTCCGTCCGGCGTGAGAGCAAGTGCGTGCGGCACGTCGAATCCGGGCAGCGGATAATCCATGACCTGCTCCAAAGTTGTCCGGTCGAAGGCTCCCATCCCGAACGTCCCGCCGCTGGAAAGCGTGGACCGACCGGCATACAGCCGGTTCGAGTGCGGGTCGACTGCCAGCATGCCGGGCGTCGTGAACCCACTGGCCTCGGAGACAGCGATGAGGTAGTCCTCATCGGAGGGGTCCATGCTCAGGTCGGTCGAGAACTTGGCAATCTGTCCGGACGAAATCACCGATGTAAACCACGCCGATCCGTTAGGCTCAAAAGCAATGTGGTGCGGACCGTATGGCTTGCTGGGGATGTCGTGGTCGTCGAGATAAACGCGACGGATGACTTGATGCCGCACCATGTCGATCAGCGCGACACTGTTCTGACCTTGTTCGCAAGCGTAGAGCAAATGCTCAACATCGGCGTAGGGCACGTCACCCGCATCGTTTCTGGCTCCATCGGCAATCCATCGCTTGAGGTAGCGGAGTTCGTCGGCTTCCAACGACCGAAGGTTGGGGTAAGGAATGGACACGCCGGCAGGCATGTCTTCGACAAATCGGACAAAGGGACTTCCCTCCTCGTCAAAAGGAACTATCGACTCGCCCCAACCACTTCCGAAAATATCCGACCATTTGTAGTCGACTGCCGCGCCAGGCTCAGCGGTTATCGCAGACGAAAATACGTTTCTCGCTGCAAGCAGCGGCTGAACATTTTCGGTGTAGTTGAGCGATTCAACCTGATCGTAGTCAATCTGCGCTGGGTTGAGATCGGAGCCAGACGTGGGATCAGTGGAGTCGCAACCTGCAAAGGCAAGGCAAGCGACTAGACCTAAAGTCAACATAGAGGGGGCGTTCATGAATGGTATTAGCAACGAAAAGTGTCGGGGTCGTGTGCTCCCAGCAAATTGGTTTGAAGGCAATTAGGACGCCCTCATCCCCGATTGAGTTGCACGCGCCCAAAGATGCTGAGCGACGCGAACTTCGCAGATCTTGGACGGACAGCCCAGCGACGCCAAGGTATCTTCGAGCCCGCCGAATTGATCCGCCCAGCGTGCACTCCCTCCCACCGTTGACCCGCCAGAGCCGCGTCGCCGTTGCGGCCCCGTCCAGTGCGGCGCTCGACCCGGAAGACGCCAAGGCTGGATTGGATGCACTGCGACAACGTGGGTTGAACGTTGACTTCGTTCGTGCGATGAGCCCCGACCCGTTGGGCTATCTCGCCGGCGACGACGATGCCCGGGCCCATGAGTTGAACGCGCTGTTCAAGCGCGACGACATCCACGCCATCTTTTGCCTCCGCGGTGGCTATGGCGCTCTGCGCATTTTGGACCAACTAGCGTACGACGCGTTGGCTGCGCACCCCAAGTTGATCATCGGCTACTCGGATATCACCGCGCTGCAACTTGCCATCTATGCGAAGACCGGCGTGCCCTCTCTTTCCGGCCCTATGGTTGCGCCGGATTGGCCGAAGATTGACGCAGCAACGGAAGACCAGTTCTGGCAGCTGGCTGGAGGTTCGGCACCGCTGGAAATAGTAGGACCGGGAGGCGACAGATTGATCGGAACGAAAGACGGCTCGGCAGAAGGCGTGCTCCTCGGCGGCAATCTCACGATGATTTGCTCACTCCTTGGAACGCCTTTCCTCCCCGACCTTGCAGGTGCCATTCTGTTCGCGGAGGATGTCGGCGAAAAGCCTTACCAGATCGACCGGCTCTTCGCTCGGTTGCGGCTGGCAGGCGTGCTTGAGAAGCTAGGCGGCCTTGTGCTCGGCTCGTTCACCGGCGCTGAACCTCCCACGAACAGACCGTCGCTGTCGCTCGATGACGTGCTGCATTACTACGCACAGTTTGTCCGGGGTCCAGTTGCCAGCGGCCTCGTGTATGGGCATTTTGCGAGGAAGTCTACGCTACCCGTTGGACTTAATGCATCGCTCGAAGTGATTGGTGCAGTGGCCACGTTAACTGTCAACGAGTCCATCTCGCGAGGTGCCTGAGATGGCGAATCCACTTCGGCTAGCCGTCTTTGCATCCGGCGGCGGATCCAACTTTGGCGCGATTCTGAAAGCCATGGATGTAGGCAAGCTCGACGCCGAACCCGTCCTCCTTATCACCGACCGTCCCGATATCGGCGCGATCGACAAGGCCGACGACCGCGATATCCCCGTTGCCGTTCTGCCGAGCGCTGAGTATGTCAGCGATGATGCTTTCGCCGAGGCGCTGCTGAACGTTCTTGCCCGTCATCAGGCAAACTTCGTTGCGCTCGCCGGGTACCTCAAGAGAATCCCAAAGGGCGTGGTCGACGCCTACAAGCATCGGATGCTCAACATTCACCCCGCCCTGCTACCGTCGTTTGGCGGGAAAGGGATGTACGGAGCCCACATCCACGAAGCCGTGCTCGAACAGGGTTGTCGCGTCACCGGTGTCACCGTCCACCTTGTTGATTCCAGCTACGACACAGGACCCATTGTCTTGCAAGAACCTGTCGCGGTCCGGCAAGATGACACGCCGAAGTCACTCGCCACGCGCGTTCTGCAATTCGAACATCGCCTGTACCCCGAGGCCCTCCAGTTGTTTGCTGAGGGCCGGGTTCTAGTGGATGGGCGAGTTGTTCACATCCGCAACGTCTAACCCGTTCACCCCCTATCTCGCCCCGCCGTCGGCGGCCCTCGATTTGTCCCCCTTACTAAGGGGAACAGTTTCTGAGGACACTCCGAGTCCGAAGAAACGGGAGTGTGTTAGGCACTCCGCTTCCCTATCACAACTCAACCCCACATGATCTCCTCTAAAACCCTTCCCCCTCCTGCTGACCGCTACCCTGTTCGTCGTGCCCTGCTTTCCGTTAGCGACAAAACCGGGCTTGCCGACTTCGCTAGGCGTCTCAATAATTTGGGCATTGAGTTGCTGTCAACGGGCGGCACGGCGCAGGCCATCCGCGACGCTGGAATCCCTGTGAAGGACGTGGCCGATGTGACGGGATCCCCGGAGTTGCTGGGCGGGCGCGTGAAAACGCTCCATCCGAATGTCCACGCCGGCATCCTTGCCCGTCGGACGGACGAAGAGGATCTCGCGGAATTGAAAGAGCACGAAATCGGGCTCATCGACCTCGTGGTGGTAAACCTCTACCCCTTCTCCAAAGCGGTTGCGACCGACGACGCGACGGATGCCTTCGCTGCGGAGAACATTGATATCGGCGGGCCTACGATGGTTCGGGCGTCAGCCAAGAACTGGTTCTTTGTAGGCGTCGCGACTTCCCCTAGCCAGTACGACGCGATCGCGGAGGAGTTGGAAACAAACGACGGAACGCTAGGGATGGTCACGCGGAGAGCCCTCGCGCAGACAGCGTTTGGCCTCACGTCCACGTACGATACCGCGATCACGGACTATCTGGAAGGATCTGATGCGACCAGCCTGCGCATCAACGAGCCGCTGGCGCAAGCACTTCGTTACGGCGAGAATCCACACCAAACTGCGGCGTTGTACGGCGATCCAAGCAAGTTCTATGAGCAGCTCCACGGCAAGGAGCTCTCCTTTAATAACCTGATCGACCTCTCGGCGGCCTTGCGGTTGATCGCCGAATTCGAGGACGCGCCGGCTACTGTCGCCATCCTAAAGCACACGAATCCCTGCGGCGTGGGGACGGCCGAGTCGCTGGAGGCCGCCTACGATAAAGCCTTTGCAACGGACCGCCAGAGCCCGTTTGGCGGGATTGTCGTAGTGAACCAGCCTCTGGACCTCCCGACCGCCAAGGCCATCGACGCGGTGTTTACAGAGATCATCATAGCGCCGGACTACGAAGATGGGGTTCTGGATTTCCTGATGGAGAAGAAGAACCGCCGACTGATCAAATCGCTCGCGTCTTCGAACACGGATGCAGCGCGTGACGCTCGTAGCGTGGTCGGCGGCATGCTTGTTCAGGATGTGGACGCTACGTTGGAATCAGCGTCCACGATACGCGCCAACCTGATCGTTGCTGCAGACCGCCAGCCTTCCGAAAGTGAATGGACCGACCTCGATTTTGCGTGGCGCGTCTGCAAGCACGTAAAGAGCAATGCGATTGTTTACGCGAAGGACGGCGCGACCCTCGGAATTGGCGCGGGACAAATGAGCCGTATCGATTCGAGCGAGATCGCGGTCTCCAAAGGTGCCAAAAGCGAACTGGATTTTTCAGGCTGTGTGGTTGCCTCGGATGCCTTCTTCCCCTTCGCCGACGGCCTCCTCGCTGCAGCGGACGCCGGAGCCACCGCTGCCATCCAGCCCGGTGGCTCCGTCCGCGACGACGAAGTGATCGCCGCCGCCAACGAACGCGGGATGACGATGGTGTTTACTGGCAAGCGGCATTTCAGGCACTAGGCGGGAATGCTCATCATTCCATACATTCTCTTTGGTGTTGCAGTCCTGATCGGAGGCATCACCGCAAATTCGATTGCACGCGGGTTTGAGGAGCAAAAGATGGGCAGAGTGCTCAATGGAAGTTCCTTCGGGTCCACATGGAGTATTGAAGCGGTACGCCGATCAATCAGCAACGTCTGATGTATGTAGGTTGGTAGTATCTCGTTCAACATCGTGGCGCGTTTGTCTTCGTAGCGACATTGGTGACCAAACGGCGAAAGTTTCCAGGTTGACTCGTCACAACAATCGCCCAATTATTCGCAGGCGAGGCACAATGGGAATGCCATGCCCACCGGGATAAGGTTGTAGTTTCCGAACTCATCTTTTCAGGACTCTAACCCGCCACTACCCGGTGTTCAATCCGTTCTCGGTCGACATTGCCATCGACCTCGGCACCGCCAATACGCTCATCCATATCAAGGACAAGGGGATTGTCCTGAACGAGCCGTCCATTGTGGCCCGGAACCGAACCACCGGCAAGGTGGAAGCGATTGGCATGGAAGCGCTGCACATGCATGAGCGCACGCACAAGGAAATCGAGACGATCCGGCCGCTCAATGACGGTGTGATCGCCGACTTCAATGTGGCCGAGCACCTCATTAAAGGTCTGATCAAACGTGTGCATCCGGGATGGATGGCCGGAATCCGGCGAATGGTTATCTGTGTGCCCAGCGGTATCACCGAGGTTGAAAAACGCGCCGTTCGCGACTCCGCCGTTTACGCGGGCGCAAAGGAGGTCAAGCTGATCGACGAACCCATGGCAGCGGCTATCGGCATTGGGCTGAGCGTCACCGACCCCGTTGGAAACATGGTTGTGGATATCGGAGGCGGAACAACAGAGATCGCCGTCATCGCGCTTTCCGGCATCGTGGTAGACGAATCGCTGCGTGTCGGCGGCAACGAGCTCGACGAAGCCATCGTGCAATATTTCAAGAAGCACCACAACTTGCTGATTGGGCAGCGCACGGCAGAGAAAATCAAGTGCGAGATCGGCAGCGCGACGAAACTCGACCCCGAACTGGAACTCACGGTCAAAGGCCGCGACCTCGTCTCCGGCGTTCCAAAAACACGCTCGGTTTCCAGCGAAGATGTTCGCGATGCCCTACGTACGCCGATCAACCAGATTGCCGCGGCAGTCGTCCGCGCGCTTGAAGCGACACCGCCTGAACTGGGTGGAGACGTGCTGGAGCGCGGGATCATGCTAACGGGCGGCGGCGCGCTACTGAAGGGCCTCGACATTTACCTTCGGGAGCGAACGGAATTGCCCGTCTACGTTGCGGAAGACCCGCTGACCGCTGTTGTTCGTGGCACGGGCATGGTTCTGGAAGACCCGGAGACATACAGGCGCGTACTTTCTGACTGATTCGCTCTTGCGAAATGCGTATTGCGTGTTGACCTTCCACTACGCATCAGGAAATCCGCACTACGTCGCCAATGTCGCTTTCAGCCAAGCTCTGGGAACGCTTCCACGAGTGGGTGATTTTCGTCGTGCTTTTTTCGATCAGCTGCGGCGTCTGGATTAAGAATGATGGCCCGACGCTCCGCGCCGTGCGGGCGTCGAGTCTGGCGATAACCGGTCGCGTGGAAGGGATGTTTTCAGGGCTTGGCCGTTACTCGTATGCCCTCGGTGAGAACGACCGTTTGCGGGCCGAGACCATCGAACTGGCCACGGAAGTTGCACGGCTCCGCGAAGCGCGGTCGGAAAATGAACGCCTTCGTTCTTTGCTGGCTTTCCCTGATTCGTCGGCGGTGCAGCGCGTTCCGGCTCGCGTCGTCGCGAAAGACATGACCAAGCAGGAGAACCTGCTCACGCTCAACGTTGGCAGCCGCCAGGGCGTGGAGGTTGGGATGCCCGTGATTGACGAGCGGGGCCTAGTCGGGAAGGTCGTCCTTACGTCGGCAAGCCACTGCATTGTGATGCCGCACCAGAGCACATTGTTTGTTGTGCCTGCAATAATCGACGCCCTCCAACAAGATGGCATCGTGCGATGGGATGGCCTGAACTACGACCGCCTTCTCATGGAGTTCGTCCCCAAAACGGAGCCCGTACGAAGAGGACAAATCGTAACGACGAGTGGCTATAGCGAGGTTTTCCCCGCCGGCATTCCTGTTGGGATTGTCGATTCAGTTTTTGCTGGCCAGGGCCGCAACGATTTCATGATCTACCTGCGTCCCTCCGCACCGATCTCCAAGGTCAACTACGTCTACGTGCTCCTTATCCAGCCCGACCCGGAGCAAGCTGCGTTGGAGGAAGAAGCCAGTCAAGGGCTGACGGAATGATCAACAACGCAACTCTCGTTGGAATGCGCCTGACAAACTTTGTCGTTGTCTGCTGCCTCTTTGCGGTCTCAGCTCAGGCCCAAACGACAACGTCTACGGGTGATCTTGCCAATCGCATAGACGCCGTGCTTGATGCGAGCACATTCGATGAAGCGTTTTGGGGTGTTGACGCGGTTGATCTGGAAACTGGCCGGACGATCTATTCCCGCAACGCGGGCAGACGATTCATGCCAGCATCCAACCTCAAGCTGGTAACCACGGCGGCCGCCTTGGATGGGCTTGGCCCGGACTTTCGTTACGAAACCGGGCTCTACCTAGATGGGACCGTGCGAGCCGGAACGCTTGAGGGCAACCTGATCATTCGTGGCTCCGGCGATCCCACGCTCGGAAGCACGCGGTTTGGGAGCACCGATCCACTGCAGGTCTTTCGACGGTGGGCAGACGTTCTCAAGGGCCGCGGAATCACGCACATCACGGGCGACATCATTGGAGATGACGATGTGTTCGATGACATCCCGTATGGCCTTGGGTGGGCGTGGGATGATTTCGTGTACGACTACGGCGCGGAAGTTAGTGGGCTCACGTTCCACGAAGGCGCCATCGACATGACCGTGCGGGGCACTTCCCTAGGCAATCGGGCTGCCATTTCGTGGGAACCGCTGGAAACGGACTACATCCGTGTCGACAACCAGAGCCGCACCGGTGGCTCCAGCCGCGGTGGTTACGCGCGCGAGCTGAGCAGCAACCGATTCACGATCACGGCGGCGATCGCGCCTGGCCGGAGCGACGCGGAAGCCCTCGCCATCCACAACCCCACGCTCTATGCCGCGCATACGCTTCGGCTCATTCTCCTCGGGGCAGGCATTGGCGTTGATGGCCGCGCCGTAGATGTGGACGACATTCCCACCAAACCCAGCTATCTGTTGCTCGAACGTGTGGCCTCTTCCGCATCGCCGTCGCTCGCCGAGATTGCGGAGGTCACGAACAAGAAAAGCATTAATCTTTTCGCAGAGCACCTGTTGCGCACGCTTGGCGTTCAACGA
>JBBKWZ010000149.1:0-10762 GCA_037969195.1 Rubricoccaceae bacterium
GCGCGAGGCTTTCGTGGGCGGTGCCGGATGGGCCGCTTCGCTGGCGCAGCGCATCAGCCCTACGCTCGTCTCAGCCCAACTCGCCTCTCCTCTGGCGTCCGGTCCGGCGAGTGACCGACCAAAATCGTCCGATGCTCCGAACAATCTCTACAGTCCGGTTAAACATGACGGCGGGGTGCGGGGCGACTTCTCGGACCGGGCGATGGCGCACAGCGCCTACCAAGACCTTGCCGCGCACTCGGTTGAGGCCGCAGTTGTCGCGGCGGGAGCCATCGGCGCCGGAGCTGGGGTAGCTGCCACACGACGCGGCAGCAGGCCGATGCTCTCAGTTCTTCTCGGGCTCACCGCATTGGCATTCGCAGGCAAGGCAGTCGTCTCGGCCCTCACCGACCGATGAGGCGGCCTGGCGCAGGTATTCTAGCCGGGACTGTGGCGGGCATCGTCATGGCAATGTTTATGATGCTGTGGATGGCGGCGAGCGGCCGGAGTATTTGGATGAACCCAAACCTCATCGCCGTCATGTGGACGAGCGGCCATCCCATAGGCGAGCTCTCGTGGGCAACCGCTCTGGGCTTCGCAACACACATGGCGACGAGCGCACTGATGGGCTGGATCGCCGTCCCGTTCATCCGCGATCTTCCGCCCTCGCAGACGCTACTTGTGGCGATAGCATACGCCCTTGCGTCGTACCCAGTCGTCTTCGCCCTTGTCCTCGCGTGGGCCAACCCTCTCATGGTACAGCAGACCAGTCTGGTTCCGATGACATTTGGTCACGCGGTTTTTGGTGGCGTACTCGGGGCCGTCTACCTACGGCTGTTGGCTCCGGACCGGTAGCGTCCCTGTGCAACGGGTTGAACCTACCTTGTTGGCATCCGAACGTCACCGTTATGATTCACGCTTCTCGAGTCTGCCTGCCCCCTTTTGTTGTGCTTGTCTCGCGAGGTCAACGTCATCGCGACGATGATCGCCCAACTGGATGAAGAACTCGCACTCCGATGACCGACGCCCCAATTCCAAGCTCCTCGATGGCACCAGTGCCCGATACGGCTGCGCCCTCACCGCGCATCTTTGCGGCTCCAGAAACATCCGTGCCAGAGAAGTGGAACTGGCGCCCTAAACTCCGCTGGTTCGCCGCCGAATTCCTCGTCGTCGTGACGGGCATCCTCGTTGCGTTTGCCATCAATGCGTGGTGGCAGGGCCAACAAGCCGCAGCGAGCGCAGACAACTATCTGGGCCTAATCAGTAGAGACTTGGGCGACATGGCGGCCAACCTCCAAGAACTCCAAGACTACGAGGACAGTCAGATCGAAGGCGGGCTAGAAGCATACCGCGCCATATCTGCAAACGAACGGTCTCCTGAACAACTAGCTTTGGTTTCCGCGCGGCTTCAAAGCCTCACGGCGCGGAGAACAATGAGCGCAGTTGACGCGACGTATACGGACCTCATCAATACGGGCAACCTGCCACTAATCCGCAATCAGGGTCTACGAGACCAGATCATCGGGTTTTATGAAAAAGTTGAACGCGAGTTTGATATCCACAACAAGAACAACTCCGCTTTTGTCGACGACATGTTCGGGAGACTGATTGATGGGAGTGGCCTTTTCGTGTCAAGAGGCGAATCAAATACTATTGTTAGTCGCATCGCCGGTTCGGACTCGCTCCTTATTGCGGCCTTCGCTGGGGGATACGTTGAAGACGCCGATCCTATTTGGAGCCTTCCGTACAGTTCTGCAGAATGGGCAAGGGTAAAGGCTCAATTGGTGACACGTATTCGAATATCGGGATATGCTAGCCGCCGAGCGGAGGTATTGTTGAGAGAAACCCAAGAGCTCAAAGAAGCGGTGGATACGGAATTGGCGCAATGACAAATTCCCTCTACGTCCTCGCCGTCCTATGCCTGATTGTCGTGGCGTCGGAGTGGATGGTGCGGCGGACGTGGATGCGGCACATGGGTACTGCCTTGGTAGTTATTCTGGTTACGGCGGTAGTAGCCAACTTGGGCATTATTCCGGCGGGATCGACGGAGGAAGCGCCCGTCCCTGCCTACGACTACACGTTCGCCTATCTAGCGCCCATCGCCATTTTCTGGCTGTTGCTGCGCTGCAATCTTCGTGACATTCTGAAGGCAGGCCTTCCCCTCGTAGCCCTGTTTGTCATCGGCGCTCTGGGGACTACGTTTGGTGTGCTCGTCGGTATGTGGGTCGTTGGCGGGCCGGTGAACATTGGGCCCCTCTATAACGCGATCGGCGGCATGTTTGTAGGGACGTATACGGGTGGCAGCGTCAACTTCAATGCGGTGGCATTGCATTACGGCGTGGTTTCGGAAGGTGCGCTGTTTGCCGGAGCTACCGTGGTGGACAGCATCGCGACGACCATCTGGATGATGATCACGCTGGCACTGCCAAGGCTTCTGGTTCCAATTTGGAAGAGCGCCACCTCAACAACTGACTCGGCCGGATCATTGAAAGACCGGCTTGGCATTGACGACGATACGGAAACCGTCCATCCGCAAGATTTGGCGCTTGTGCTATTTCTGGGGCTCGGCGCACTCTGGATTTCCAATCTGCTCGCCGGATGGAGTCAGGGCGTTGGCTTTGCCATCCCATCGATCATCCTGATCACGATTCTGGCGCTCATCGTAGCGCAGACCCCACTTGCTGCGCGGCTTCAAGGGGCGCAGGCTGTGGGCATGTTCGCCGTCTACATCTTCCTTTGCGTCGTCGGCGCATTCTGCGATGTCGTTGCGCTTCGAGGCCTCGGAGCGCTCGGCCTGACATTGATGGCGTTCGCCTCGATCACCGTACTCGTGCATGGACTGATCACATTCGGCGCCGCACGCATCATGAAGCTGGATCCTGATATGGCCGCCGTGGCGTCCACAGCCAACGTTGGTGGAGGTACGACAGCGTTGGTCGTGGCGCGCAGTCTCGGTCGCCAGGATCTCGTGCTTCCGGCCATCCTCATTGGTTCGCTCGGTACCGCACTCGGAACGTTTCTCGGATTCTGGGCGGCAGGGCAGTTGTTGCCGTGGTTGCTGGGCTAGGCGCTGGACTGCTGCCTACTCCCGCAGTCTGAATCGCTGCAACTTGCCCGTATTCCCGCGAGGCAGCTCTTCTAGAAATTCCACGGCCCGCGGGTATTTGTACGGCGCGATTTCGGCCTTGACGAAGTCTTGCAGCTCTTTTACCATCTCGTCGCTTGCGACAAAGCCTTCTCGCAAGACTACGAATGCCTTCACAATCTGGCCTCGCTGTTCGTCCGGCACACCTACGACGCCGCACTCCGCCACGGCCTCGTGTTTCATAAGCGCGTTCTCCACTCCCGGTCCGGCAATGTTATATCCGGAGGAAATGATCATGTCGTCCGTGCGGGCTTGATAGTGGAAGTAGCCCTCCTCGTCCATTAGATACGCGTCTCCGGTGTAGTTCCAGCCACCACGAGCATACTGCGTCTGACGCTCTGGATCGTCCAGATAGCGACAACCTGTAACGCCCCGAACGGCAAGCGCGCCTACAGTGCCGGGCTCCACCTCGTTGCCGTTAGCGTCCATCACCTTGGCCTGGTAGCCCGGAATCGCTTTCCCGGTCGCGCCGGGCTTGAGGGTGTCCACCGAGGCGGAAATAAAAATGTGCAGCATCTCCGTTGCACCAATTCCATCAATGATCCGGATGCCCGTTGCTTCAAACCAGGAATGGAACGTCGCCGCCGGCAGGGTCTCCCCAGCCGAGACACACATTTGCAAACTCGACAGATCGCATTCGTTCAGCTTGCCAAGCATTCCGCGATAGGCAGTAGGCGATGTGAAGCAGGTTGTGGCTTTGTGGCGCTCGATGGTATGGGTAAGGGTATCCAATCCGGGCTTCTCCACAAATGCAGTGGACGCGCCGAAGCGCATTGGGAAGAGCAGCAGCCCGCCGAGCCCAAACGTGAATGCCAGCGGAGGCGTACCAACGAAAATGTCATCTGCCGAGACGTCCATGCACGAGCGTGGAAAGGCGTCGCAGATGGCCATCACATCGCGATGGAAGTGCATCGTGGCCTTGGCCTGACCGGTCGTTCCGCTGGTGAATGCGATCAGGACAACGTCGTCGGCTGCTGTGTCGACGGCGGCGAACGTGTCAGACTTGCCTTCCATCCGCGATTCAAGACTGTCGGCCTCTTTCGTGTTGAACAGGACTGTTTGCTTCAAACAAGCAGACTCCATCCCTGTCTTTTCCATTTCGTCCGCCCAGCGTCCGTCACACAACGCAAGTTCAATTCGCGCCTTCTCACACGAATACGTGAGTTCGTAAGCCCGCAGAAGAGGCATCGTCGCCACGCAAACTCCTCCTGCTTTAACAACAGCGAACCAGCACGCGGCGAGCATGGGCGTGTTCGGGCCGCGAAGCAACACGCGGTTGCCGGATACGAATCCGAAGTCCTCGACCAGCACATTAGCAATCCGGTTGACTCCCTGGAGAAACTGCAGGTACGTCCAGATTCTTTCGTCCGTATGGATGAGCGGGCTGTCTCCATGCCCCTGCTTTACCATCTTGTCCAGCAATTCGACCGCACAGTTGAGGCGCTTGGGATATTCGAAAACCGACCCGTCGGGGATGACGATATCCGGCCAGAGTTCTTCCGGCGGGAGGTGATCCCTCGCAAACGTGTCGATGTGGGCAGAAGGTGTCTTGGTCATGCTATTCGTTCGGAATGACAGCCGTCGCCTCAATCTCTATCTGGGCACCTTCTTCGAGCAAATCAGCGACTTGGACGAGCGTCATGGCTGGATAGTGCGCTCCGAATACCTCACGATAGGCTGCTCCAATAGTTTTTGTCGCCGCATTGTAGGCTTGCTTGTCCGTGACATACCACGTCATACGCACGACGTGTTCGGGTTTAGCACCCCCAGCCAGCAACACCGATTTGATGTTGCGCAACGCTTGGGTGGTCTGCTCGCCAAGATCTTCGGAGACGAGTTTCTGTTCGCCATCCCAACCGATTTGCCCAGCTACGAAAAACAACCTGCCTTCGGCAATCACACCATTCGCGTAGCCAGACGGCCGTTTCCAGTCGGAAGGATTGATGAACTGCATAGCTATTCGGCGTCTTTCAGGATTTGTCGAGCTATGACGACCTCCTGGATCTCGGTCGCGCCCTCGTAGATACGAAGTGGCCGGATATCGCGGTAGAGGCGCTCAACGATGTGGCCTGACGTCACACCGTGTCCACCGAACAACTGCACGGCCATGTCAATCACTTTCTGGGCGGATTCGGTAGCGTAGGACTTCGCCATAGCGGCCTCCTGCGTGATTCGCTCGGCGCCATTGTCTTTCGTCCACGCTGCGCGGTAGACGAGCAATGCGCTCGCATCAATCAGCGTCGCCATTTCAGCAAGCTTCGCTTGCGTGATCTGCAGATCAGCCAGAGTGCCGCCGAACACCTCGCGTTGTTTAACGTGTCCAACAGCCTCGTCGAATGCTCGTCGAGCCATCCCCAGTGCTGCTGCTCCAACGGTCGTACGAAACACATCGAGTGTCGCCATCGCAATCTTGAACCCTTCTCCAGACTGGCTCAGACGCGCTGAACGAGAAACCCGACAGTTCGTGAACTCTAGCGAGCCCAATGGATGCGGCGAGATGGTGTCGATACGCTTGGTGACCGAAAGGCCCGGCGTGGCGGCGTCGACGATGAACGCACTCAAGCCTCGATGGCCTTCACCCTCACCCGTTCTGGTAAACACAACGTAGAAGTCTGCGATGCCTGCGTTAGAAATCCAAGTTTTGCTGCCGTTGATCACGAAGTCATCTCTATCCGGCGTAGCCGTGGTCTCGAGGGCCGCGACATCTGAGCCAGCCTTCCCTTCGGACAGCGCGAAAGCCGCGACCGTTTGTCCTCTCGCCACGGACGGTAGATAGGCAGCTTTCTGCTCATGCGTCCCAAACAAAGAAATCGGACCGCTGCCGAGGCCTTGCGTGGCGAAGGCGAAGTCGGCTAATGCTGAATGGTAAGCCAGCGTTTCCCGGGCGATGCACAGGCTCCGAACATCCAACTTCTCGTGTTTCCCGGCCGGGGCGGGAACGCACAGCTCCAGCCAGCCGGCGTCTCCGAGCTTCTTGACGAAATCTCGGCTTGCCCGGTTTGCGTCCTGCGGTTCCTCCTTCGGAGCGTTCGCTTTCGCCCATTTCTCCAAGTCCGCCGCGAGGTCACGATGGACTTCGGAGAAGAATGGGAGAGTTAGATGCGTCATGGACGACAATGTAGGGCGGTGACGTCTCAGGAAACCGGCAGACGGATACAAAAGGTGCTTCCTTCCTCCTCAACGCTTTCGCACGTAAGCTGTCCATTGTGACCATGCGTCACGATGTCGTAGCTCATCGAGAGACCCAGGCCAGTACCAGAGCCTGTTGGTTTGGTCGTAAAGAAAGGCTCGAAAATATGCTTCTTGACTTCTTCGGGGATCCCCCCTCCGTTGTCTGAGACGCGAATAACGACGCAGTCCGCCTCACGTGAGGTGGCAATTCGAATAGTCGGCTCATACCCGTTCTCTCCGCTGTCTGCCCGTTCGAAGATGGCGTCGAAGGCGTTGTTTATCAGGTTGACGAGCACGCGGCCTATGTCCTGCGCAGCGATCGTCAATTCGCCCACGTCATCACCGAAGTCACGCTCAATCGTCGCGTTGGCGTCCGGCCGCAGGGCCCGTTTGCCGTGGTAGGCCAGGTTGACGTACTCCTCCACTAACTGGTTGATCACTACCGGCCGTCTCTCTTCTTCCTTGCCCGATGCGTGCTGCATCATGGAGCGCACGATGGCGTCGGCGCGTTTGCCATGCTCTTCGATTTTTGCCGCGTTCGCGCTCAGGTCGCGCAGGATCACTTCACGCTCGGCGGGATCCTCCTCCTCTTCAAGGTCCGCGACAAGCTCCTGCGATATCTGCGCAAAGTTGTTGACGAAGTTGAGCGGGTTCTTGATCTCGTGCGCGATACCGGTGGTGAGGGCGCCGAGCGAAGCCATCTTCTCGCTCTGCACGAGTTGCGCCTGCGCCGCTCTTAGCTCGGTCATCGCGGCCTCCACCTCCTGGTTCTTGGCCTCCAGCCGCTGGAAGTCTTCGTAGCGCGCGTAGGCCACGGCAAAGGCATCTGCTAGCGCCTGAACCGCCTGGACGGCCTCTTCCGCGAGCGGCTCCGCACTGCCGACGTAGAGCATCCCCTGCTCGAATGGCGCAAAAAGCAAAGCCAGAGATTCGGGCGGGGCTTCACCGCCTTGATACTGAGCAGGCCTCTCCAGCAAACCCGCCTCGATCATCACGCCCATCCATTTCATGAATTGGTCTCGGCTCCACGT
This sequence comes from Rubricoccaceae bacterium, assembly GCA_037969195.1. Taxonomy (GTDB): domain Bacteria; phylum Bacteroidota; class Rhodothermia; order Rhodothermales; family Rubricoccaceae; genus JAHEJB01. Next base: position 7,327 of record JBBKWZ010000149.1, read on the forward strand.
ATCCGTATGCGCCTGCTTCTGTCGCCAGTGCTCGATCGCCTCGGCGATGGTCGGCACCGTCTCATACGGAAGAAGGAAGGCGGCAATCGGCGAACCGTCGGGTGTTGTCAGATACGTCTGTGCCTTCCCGGCTTCCTCGTCGGCGATGAGGACGCCGCAGCGAAAGAAGGGAATACCGAGTGTTGTGAGTTCGCGCCAGATGAGCGGTGTGATCCGCTGGAGATCCTCGGCCGTACGCATCGAGGCAATCTCCGCACGGACGCGGTCGAGCGCAGCCTCCTGCTCGGCTTCGCGGACGCGGGCCTCGGACTGCTGAATGTCTTCGACGCGTGTGTAGGTGAGATCGATCACCTTCGCAAACCGTCGGAGGATTGCGGCGTTGTCTTCCGACAGCGGTTCCGGCCCCACAGCCTGCACGACGCCGTGGGTCGTGGATGCGTTGGAGAGCCACAGGTCGCCCATGCTCCTCATCCCCTCCTTTGCGGGCTCGGGCAGCCTGCTGAACTCGGTCTCTTCGTGGAAGAAGCGATCCTGCTGCCGCTTGACCTCACCGGAGAGCTCGACCTCGAAAAAGGGAATCCCTTGCCGCCACCCATCGTGGAGGGCCTTGTAGGTCGGCAGCTCGTGGTAGGGGACGAAGTAGCGCTCGGGCAGATCGGCGTCCGTTAGCCCCGACATCCAGAAATGCGAGTCTCCGGTCTCGCGGTCGAACAGGACGATGGTGCACCGGCCCGAGGGGAAGGCCAGGGCCTTCATCTCCTTGAGGATCACGAGAACCATCTCACGCAGCTCGTCGCTGCTCCGCATGGCCATCGCCCGCGCCCGGACTCGTTCGAGGGCGGCCTCAATCTGCGCCTCGCGGGCCTGCGCTTCAGCAGCCTGGAGGTCAAGGAATCGGGTGTAGGCCTGCTCGAACACCCTGGCGAAGCGCTTTAGTATCTCTTTATCATTGTCCGAAGGAAATACGCCCGTGAATGATGGAATCAGAACAGCGGCATTCTTGGACCACGCAAAAGTAAGGGCATGGTGTTCAGTTGTTAAGATCGACTCCTTGATTTCCTCAGGCCAATATTTGTAATCAGAATGCTCAAAGGCATGTTGAAAAAAACTGTTCTTGTCCTCGACAGAGTAAGCCTTGCTGAAAAATTCTTCGCCACTTTCCCTTGAGTGCCAGGCTTCATTGAAAATCCGGTGATCAAAGTAGGGTAAGAGGTAAGGTTTGGAGCTTGAAAAATCTGGGGAAGCGAGCCAGTGCACCACGTCTTTCGAGTTTTCGAAGTACGTGCAAATAATTACGCCGCCTGCATCTATAACAACGCCAAGATCCATTAATCGTTCGGCCACCACCGTTACCACGTCCTGCAACTCATCGGGATTGTGCATGGCCATCGTTCGGCTACGCACCCGTTCCAGGGCGGCCTCGATCTTGGCCTCTCGGGCCTGCGCCTCGGCCTTCTGAAGATCCAGGAACCGCGTGTAGGCCCGCTCGAACTCGACGGCGAAGCGCCGGAGGATGTCTCGCTCCTCCTCCGTAGGCTCCCGGCGGATGTTGATGCCGAAGCAACCGTACCGCATGTATCCCTCGACATAGTAGATCCCCTCGGGGAAGTGCTCCGTGCTCAGGTGCTCGGCGTTCCCGGTCAGCTCCTCCCAGATGGCAAAGAAACTCGCGACGTCGGCGGGCGGGATGAAGTCGACGAGGAGCTGCTCGTCGCTCTCCCACGCAGCGAAGCACTTGGCGGTGTAGGGCTCGGACTTGTCGAGGTCGTAGGTAATGGCTTTGCTGCGGTGTACAGGCTCACCGTCCTCCTCCATCGTCCACGTCGCCCAGAACTGGTGCTTCCCGGCGGTCTCGTCGGGCAACCACACGTAGGAGATCTCCGTCGCTACGCCGAGGGCCAGCAGTTGCTCGTGGAACACGGCCGACGTAGCGACGAGCTCGCTCGAATGCGCCATGCCCAGACTCTGGGCGCGAATCCGTTCGAGCGCTGCCTCGATCTCCGCCTCACGCCGTGCCATCTCCACTTCCTCCTGCAACCGCCGGTGCAACGACTGGTCGCGTTCGCGCATATCCTCCAGTTCGGACCGGTAGCGCTCCGACCGCTCCAGCTTCTTCTCGAACGCCCGGATCTGCTTTTCTAGCGCGGCGGTATCTGGACGGGAATCGCTCATTGTTCCTCACCAATCAGAACGGAGACAAACGTAGTACTGTGAGCACGCGGAATAAACGATCCCTTGAGCGGGCAAAACTCGCCCATGGTATAAAAACCTATAGCCGGGATGTCGGACCCGAAATGTTGGCCCAAAATCTCGAACTCACGCTTGACCAGGGTTCCCAGAATGCCATGACGCCCGGCGCACGAGAAAACAAGTCCCGCGTCCGGCGCTTTCCCAGCAAAGGTCTCCCTGGCGCGCGTTGCCGAAGACTTTACTCCCTCGAGAATCTGCTCGCGCGTCGCGTTCGCAAACCGAAAGCGGGTACCCGTTGGAATGGGCGGGCTCATAACCAGACCGCCGTCTTCAGTGAATTCAAAAGGGTAGCTCAGATAGAATTCCGAACTAACCGAGTCGGTTGTTCCGTCATCGCCATCCGGATAGACGGCCAGGAAGTTTCGGGCTCCTACACCCAGGTCAGATCCTAAATAGCGCTCCCATACATCCTTTACGGGCTCGCCATCGATCTTCTTCACGACTACTCCCTGGGCCTCTGTCACGTAGTGGTCTCCTCCCACCGGCTCCCATCCGCTGGCCACGCCGGTCGATACGTGGAGCGGCCCCGCAAAGACCAGAAGGACAAGCGAATCCGTATAGACCTTGCCGTTACAGAACTGGTACGTGCCTGTAAAGCGGAACTGGTCCCCTGCCAGTCCCCCACACACGGGAACGTCCGGACCAAAGGCGCTGCTCAGTGTGCCCAGCAACGCGATTGTGTCCACGCCGTTTGGTTCGGTGATGGCGATGCACAGGCGAGTGGGCTTCTTATGTCCGCCGAGCACGACATCGGCAGCTAGTTGCGCCGCGCCTTCCGGGTCTGCGGCAACGCCCTCTGCAACGGAGGCCTTAAAGACCACGCCCTCTGAATGTAGGAGCATCAGCACGACCGAGTCCTCAGCAAACCCATGCGACGACAACTCGCCGTGCGTCGTGCAGCCTATGAGTTGAATGCCGGGGTAGCACGCTTCGACACCGTCGAGCAGCGCCTGATGGTCGTGATCGATGCCTGCATAGAGAAAACCGGCCTGCGGCGTCTTGCCGCCGAGCGTTGCGGCGCAGAGGTCGAGAGCCTCAGCCCAGGAGATCTCGCGAAGGCCATCTTTCGTTCTTAAAAGTGGTGTGCGCAAGCGGTCGCTGGAGTGCTGTCGTTCCACGAATCGAGTGGTGCGAGGGCATAGAAAGCCTTTGGTGACGGGATCGTCTTTTACCCCTTTGAGCGAAA
>JBBKWZ010000150.1:0-4093 GCA_037969195.1 Rubricoccaceae bacterium
TCAATTCCATGCGCCTATTATCGTTTCTCGTCCTGCTCTTTGTCGCGCTTCAGAGTGCCGCGGCCCAACCAACTGCCATCCACGAAGGCCCTGCCGAAGACATCACGGCCATCATCGCCCAATCGCGGGCATTGTCGGATGCCTACATGGCCGGAGACATTGAGGCGCTGGTGGCTGTGTATGCGGAGGACGGAATAGCCGCGCCGGGCGGACGGGATTTCGTCCGGGGGCACGAGGCGCTGGCTGAGTTGTGGGCGTTGCCGGAAGGCCGCGTGGTCACGTATCACCACGCAACACCCGAGGAGCTGAAGGTCCACGGAGACTTTGCCTACGATTGGGGCTATTACGGAGGATCGGTCACGCAGGATGGCGGGGAGCCTGTTTCTTTCCGCGGCAAGTACCTCGTCGTCTGGCAACACGACTCGGATGGCGTCTGGCGCATCATGCACGACATGTGGAATTCGCTTCCGGCAGAGGACTAGCCGTTACGGGATCGTCCACATCCCCTATCTGGTTCCACCCAGCAGTTCAAACGCGCGGCCAATGGGAGGCGTCGGTCGTGCTATTGCGCCCTCGCAGCCCAGGTCAATCCGGCTTTGGAGGTCGTTGTTCGGGAAGCAATTTCCAGACGGAACGGTACTAGGAATATGGCGCGCGAGGTCGGGGTCGTAAAGCGCACGCTCGAGAAACATCGTGAGGTCGTCGATTTCGTCCTGGGTCAGGTTTAAAGGAGTGAACTGCGAGTCCAGTCGATCCTCTGGCACATTCATCGTCTGCCGCATTGCCGCGTTCTTGTACTCCACCACTTCGCGAATCGAGGTGAAGGAGGAGCCATGGCCGAGGAACATGACGTCGGCCAGGTTATACAGCTGAGGCACTTTAAACCTGTAGCTATCCTCGTCACGCTGCGTGAAACTCGCGCGGCCAAGGTGGACCGGGTCCTTGGGATTAAACTGACTGAATACGCCAGGTCCAAGGAGCTCCCCCATGCCGAGAGCATGAAAGGACATGTTTGCCAGATTGGGTCCACTGTGGCAAGAAGAACAATTCGCCCGTCCGAAGAAAAGAATGGCGCCGCGTTTCTGTGCGTCAGTCATGGCGCTGGATTCGCCGCGGAGCCACATCTGAAAAGGGGCCTGGTTGGAAAGCACGGTTCGCCACCAGTTCGCGATAGCAAGGCCAGCCATCTCCACTTCGGCAGGAACCAGTGTAGGAAGCGTCGCCTGAAAACCCGGGAAGGCAGCATTAAACATGGCCGCATACTCGGGGTAATTAGCAATGAGCGAGGCCGGACCATCATGCATTCGGTGGACGGTCAGCCCGGCTATCGCCTGTGTCTCAAGGCCCTCGTAGCCCAACAGGTTAGTTTCTATCGGCGTTCCGGCAGTCCACTCTGACTCTGTGCCGACGTTCACGCCCGTGGCTCCAAACTGGCCGTTCCACAGGTTGTTCGGCTGGTAGGCCCCGTTCATTGGTGAGGGTGCCCGGATGGGCTGCCGGTCGAGCTCGTCGGTGAGATAATTCGGATTTGGTACGCGCCTTTCGCCGAACCGCCCGAAGCCGATGCCGCCATCCGCCAGGCCCTGGGGAAGCATTGCACCGAATCCTGCCTGAGGAAAGTGGCACGAGGCGCACGCGTAGGTTCCAATGGACTCCGGATGCATCGGGTTAACTGCAAGTGCTGTCTCATGCACAAGAAATCGACCCAGGGTCACTTTTTCAGGCGTAAGTGGATTGCGTGCGTCCGCCGGGATTGCCGCCAGATCATCGCTGTCGGGAAGAATGAAGTGGGAAACCTGCCCGTTGGCGGCAGCGGCCTCGAGAGCGGCCGTCAGTTGGGTATCCAGATCCGCGTCGGCACTGCTTGGCAAATCGCTGTCGCAACCCATGGTTGAGACCAGTAACGTGAACCCCAGCAGGAACGCGCATGCGCCAGAGAGCCCGAAGGGTGAGAAGGATTTCATGTACATGATTCTAAAGTCGAACGACCAAGATGCAAAGGCATCACAAGAAGGCGTTGGCGGCAATGGCAGGCCAAGCAAACGTACGTCGTTTTTCCCACACCGTGCATCTTTCTCTTCGCGTGTCACTCGGATTGGAGGGCACGCGCTACTCAATGATGGGCGACAGCGAAAATTTGGAACTTTAACGTCGGTGCCATGTGGCATAGTGAGATTGCCAGATGACACATACCATGAGCGAACCAACCAGACAACCTGAACACAGCAGCGCCACGTCCATCCCTGCTAATGTGCTGGGCTGGTCCATTGGCCTGCGCGCAAACACATCCGCGGATATGATTGGTCGCGTACAGCAGGGCTTCTCAACCGCGGCACTCGAAAAGCTCCGGAAGCGCCTTGGGTTGTCCGCTGAGCAACTAGCCAAAGCTGTCGGCACGTCGCCCCGAACGCTGGCACGCCGCAAGAAATCCGGTCGGCTGGAAGTGGATGAATCGGATCGCGTTTATCGCCTTGCCCGTTTGTTCGAAAGGGCCGTGGTCGTTTTCGGTGGAGGGAAGGAAGGCGAGGAAGATGCCCGCCGCTGGTTCCACCTCCCGCTTTGGGCGTTGGGGGAGGCCACACCGCTTGAATACGCGCGGACAGATCCGGGAGCGCGTGAAATCGAAGCTGTGCTTGACCGAATCGACTATGGCGTGCTTGGTTAAGAAGCTCCGGAAACTCTGTGCTTGAAGCTTTCCGCGTCGTCAAGGCCGATTACGCAGACACGGCGTTCGACGGCGAAGGCGCGCGCCGATCTGGCGGACGGTTCAACAGCGCGGGCACGCGCGCGGTCTACTGCTCTGATTCATTGGCGTTGGCGCTTCTGGAGGTCGCCGTTCATCTTCCATCCTACCGCGGACTACGTGGACGCGTCTCGTTTCAGCTCTCGTTCAAAGAAAGCCTTGTAGAGACACTTGAAGAGGCCGATCTCCCGAAAGACTGGCGATCAACGCCACCCTCACGTTCGTCGCAGAACGTAGGGGATGTATGGATTGCCGAAGGCCGTTCGGCAATCCTGAGCGTCCCGTCTGTGCTGCTTCCAAACGCACGGAACTATCTCCTGAACCCGCTCCACCCCGACTTCGCAAAGATCACCATTGCCAAGCCGGAGCCTATCCCGATAGATCCGAGGCTCGAGAAGTAGCTCAACGAACCAGAGTCAGCCGGGCAGTCTCGCTTCCCGCATCCGTGTCCATTCGAATCAGGTAAGAGCCGGGAGCGAGCGTATCTCCAGAAAACAACACACGGTGCGAACCGGCTGGCCAATTTCGGTCCGTAAGAACAGCAACCTCTCGGCCCAGAACATCAAACGCAGTTAGCGTGACTCGTTGCGGGGTATCGAGTTGGAACCGTACGGTTGTCTCGTCGGAGAACGGGTTGGGGTAGGATGGCTGTAGAAAGCCGCGGTTCCTTGCCATCTCATCCGGTTCTGCAGCCGTAGTCCCTGAGCGAATAATGAGCCGCACTGCGTTCGAATTGTATTCCGACACATAAAGTGTGTCGCCCGTCACCGACGGAACGATTCCGTTGGGACCGTTGAACTGGGCCGTGTCACCCGGTCCGTCCACTACGCCGGGTACGCCAGTTCCGGCCAGTATCGTCACCGTCCCATCCGGCAACGAGATTTCTTGCACGACGTGCGTCCCGATGCCCGTTGCGAACAGCGAGCCGTCCGCGTACGTGATGAAGCCCGTCGTACTGCCAAATGGGCCTGGGAGATCGGCCACCTCAGTAAGCACGCCGGTGTCCGACACGTGCAGGATTTTTCCGTCGTTGTAGTTCGAGATGTACAGGTCGCCATCGTCATCGACCGCGAGCCCAACCGGGCCGCTCATCTCGGGAGGAATGCCATCGTTCGCGAGAAATGGCGTGATGGTCCCATTCAATTCCACGATGTCCATCGTGTCGTTGGTGTAATTCGTCACGTAGATCACGTCCGTGGTGGGATGGACGAGCAGGCCGGACATGTTGCCGGATGCAGCTGTCGCGTGGAGGGTCTGCGTACCTCCTGGCGTTACTCGATAGACCCTTCTGTCGCTATAGCTGAGAACATAAAGGTCGCCGTTGGCCGTGAAGCCGATCCCGTTTGCATT
>JBBKWZ010000151.1:0-7388 GCA_037969195.1 Rubricoccaceae bacterium
CCACGCGCCTCCTGCAGACGTTCGCCGAGGATCTGTCTGGCGAAGTAGAGATCGGTGCCATCCTCAAAAACGACGGTAACCTGACTGAGACCATACCGCGAGATTGAGCGGGTGTATTCTAGGTGCGGCAGGCCGGCCACCGCGGTCTCGATCGGGAAGGTCACACGTTGCTCCGCTTCAAGCGGCGAGTATCCCGGCGCGTCCGTGTTAATCTGAACCTGCACGTTTGTGATGTCCGGAACGGCATCGATAGGAAGGCGGGTGAAATTGTAGACGCCGAGGGCCGCCACGAGGAGTGTGAGGCCGAGGACCACCCAACGCCGCTTGATCGAGAGTTGAAGAAGTTTTTCTAGCATGCCTTTTTCCTAGCAATGATTGCCGTGGGGAAAATCAATGATCGTGTGAGGCGCCGGCCTTTTCAAGATCAGCCTTTAGGAGGAATGAACCTGCGGAGACGTACTCCTGACCCGCCGATATGCCCTCAAGTACTTCAACCAGGTCCCCGCTGCGGCGACCGAGTGTTACCGGACGTACTTCGTAAGAATCACCTACACGGGTAAACACCACGTCCATCTCGCGCCACGTCTGAATGGCTCCTGTTTTGACTGCGACGCTAACCGCAATTGATTCCTGGACTAGTTCGACCGTGACGAACATTCCCGGCCGCCATCGCCCGTCGCCGTTCGAGAGCACAACGACAGCTTTTGCACTTCGTGTCGCTTCGCCCACAAGCGGACCCACATAGCTGATCGTGCCGCGCCCGACTGGTCCGCCATCAGAATCGCCCTGAGCCGTTACGACTACACTTTGGCCTGCTCGCACATTCTGCAGGTCTTGCGCGTAGACGGTCACCTCGACCCAGACGGTTGAGAGATCAGCGATCACGAAAGCCTCTTCCATGCCAGATACACGCTGACCAACGGACAGATTCCGTTCGATAATCTGCCCACCGGTGGGTGCGCGCAGCGCATAGCGTGTGAGGGAGGCGCCCAGCGGCGTACGCACTTCACGCTCGGCTGCGATCCCCTCGGGTTCTACACCCAGCGCGGAGAGTTGCGATTGCGGAACGCCCAGAGAGCGAAGCCCTTGCTCGGCGGACTGCGTCTCCAGCTCAGCCTCTTCGAGATCGTGCCGCGCTTGCTCGTAATCACGCGTCGCAGAAATGCGTCGTTCGTGGAGTCGACGCTCGCGTTCGTAGCCTGCCTGTGCCAGTTCCATCTGGTGAAGACTTTCGACGTATGCGGCCTGGAGCTGGCCCAATTCCTGACTCTCTATAACTGCCAATAGCGCGCCGCTTCCGACGCGCTGACCAAGACCTGCAGGTACGCTAACGACGGTTCCTGAGAGTTGGGGCGCCACGCGCGCCACACGGTCGGTGTTCAGTTGCACCTGACCAGGGAGCCCAAGAACCGTTTCGATCTCAGCGGGGCCAGCCACGTCTACTTCGATACCGTTGGCCTCGGCGATTTCCGCGGGAAGCTCAACGCGTCCTTCGACTGAAGCGTACTCGTGTCGAAACGACTGTCCGTCCCACGTCCCTCTTACGACCACTTCGTAGGAATGCGGCTCGTAGATCACCTGATCTCCTCGGAAGTATTCGCCCACGGGTCGAAAGCCAATCGTGTCGACGACGCCGCCAAGTCTGTGTAGTTCAACAGTGAGATCGACATCGGGAGGCGTTGCGGCCTCGCCATTTTCAAGTAGATAGACGCGCATCTCTGGCGGTACTCCGGACTCGAAAATGGTGATTTCAATGGCACGGTCTTCTCCGAGGTCGAGAAGTCGGCCATTATTGGGACCTCGGGCGAAGTCGGCCTCTTCAGCCGCCTCACCATGTTCTGCTCCCGGAACTGAGGAAGTTGGGGCCAGAAGGATGAGCAGGGCGACAACTAAGCCGCCGCCTAGAATGGCGCCAATGGTTAGTGTTTGCTTGCGGCTCATGGCTGGTCGGGGGTCGGGATCTGTTCGATCGAAGTGAGTGTGAGGTCGGCGAGGCCGAGGAGGCGGGCCACGTCTGCGGACGCGCCACGAAAGGCAGCAAGCGCATCCATGTAGTTGCTGCGCAGGGCAACGAGCGTCCTCCGGGCGTCAAGCACATCGAGTAACTCGAACTTGCCTTCGCGGTAGCCTTCGTCGATGCGATCAGCGACATCCTCGGCGCGAGGAAGGGCCTCCAAGCGGAGTATTCGCGCTTCTACAGCAGAGGCGGTTAGTTCACCGTAAGCCTCTGCCAGTAAGGTCTGCGCCTCGATTAAGAAAGCATCTTGCTCTGCATCTACCGCGGCCAATCGCGCGCGAGCGGCAGCCACATTGCCGCTGTTGCGGTCAAACACGGGGAGAGGCAGGGCGATTCCGACGACGAACGCGCCTGCACCCGGATCAAAGAATTGGCGGTAGCCGGCCGAAATGGTCGGATTCGGAATACGGTGGGCTCGTTCAAGACGAACAACAGCTTCGCGGCGAGCCGTCTCAACAGCAAAGCGCGCAAGTGTTGGACTGGCGGCAAGTCCCGCGGTGAGAAGCTCATACGGAGGCACCGAAAGCTCAACCTCAATTGACTCCACAGCAGCAAAATCTGGTGCCTCGCGCCACAGCATCGCGAGTGCTGAAAAGGCAGCATGCTCCTTTGCATTGGCTCGGGCTGCATGGGCCTGCGCTTCCGCAACGGCCACTTCAGCGCGAGTCAGATCCACAGGTGAGCGGTCTCCCGCGTCCACTTGCTCTGAAGTGACATATCGTGCCGTCTCTGCAAGTTCGAGGGATTCGGCCGCAAGTCGGACGCCGTCTTGCGCTGCGATCGCGGTCGCGAACCGAGTTCGCACGTCCGCAACAAGCCTGACGAGGGCAAGATCGAGCGCGGATGTTGCCAGATCGACGTCCGCCTGCGCCACAGCCCGCCGCGCGGATCTGTCCCCTCCCAGTTCAATCGGTTGGGATAGAACCAGCGTAGCCTGGGTTGTTTCGCTTCCCGAGGCGCCCAGGTTCTCCGTCTCGAAATGGAGAGTAGGGTTTCCGAGGCGTCCCGATTGAGAAACGATAGCCTCGGTGGCCTCTTTCTCGAATCCCGCGGCACGTAACGCTGGGTTAGAGCTTTGGGCGCGCTGGACTGCCTCGGAAAAGGTCAACGTATCGGGGGGAGTGGCGCTCTGCGCGTCGGCTCGGCCAATAGTGACGAATAGAAGCCCCGCTAGGAGCGGGGCCAGAAATAACTGGTGCATGGACCTCTGGCTTCCTGATTACGAGAGACCCGCGCCTTGATGACGCGGTACAACGTATCCGTCCGCGTCACACTCAAGTGACGCAGGAATCAGGAATGATCAGATCAGCAGCACCACGCTGCTGTGCAGGACCGAATTGAAAGGAACGGCAATCTCAACCACATCCGACGTGGCCGAGTTGCGAGCCGCCCTAGGCGTTTGCCGGTCGGGATCCAAGTGCCCGGCTACCGCCAAAACAACGTGAGCGGAAGGACTGCTTTCTATCTTGAACGACGCGCAATCATCATCGTCTCCGGTTGGGAGAGGGATGTCCGTGCACGCTCCGCAATGTGCGTCTGCTGTAGGTAGGCCAATGTCCGGAGCGTCATGCTCAGCATCGCCCGTCGTATTCGACGTAATACACTTTGCCCCTTCGGCAAGCTCTGTGGAAACGTGTCCATCTGCACCAATGCAGAGCACCACTTCCGCCGCGTGCGAACCCAGGGGTGCGAACGCGAGCAACATTGCTAGCGTCCATGAGACGGGACTCGCTTTTTTCCGTATTGATTTAAAGGTGATCAATCTGAACGAAGTGGAGATCAATCGCGAAACTAGCGAATCACGGAGTTCGGCGTTGGGATATAATTGTCCAAGAGCATGACCAAGACCGGCATCCGGCGGATTCCGGAGCCGTCCACGTCGCAGCTCCTTTCAGGGATACACGATGACGTCAGCAAAGTGCCTCTTGTGGTGCTGTAGGTGCTTATGTGCGGGCCTGCGTGGCTTTCTGCAGGCACGATTGACGCCCGGGTACTCGGTGGAAGCCAGGTTGGGGCTTGAAAGCCTAGAGAAGGATCGGATTACTAGCTTTTGTGGTCGTCAGAAGCTCAACCCCTAGTACCCCTCCCATCGGAATCACTCCGCTACGTGAGGCTTGCCCTCCATGCGCGTGCCTGATTTATCAAAAGCGATGGCTTTCAGCGAACCGAGGTTTTCCAACGGGCCGCCGCCTTTCACTAAAACACCGCTGTGACCTGCTCGAGCGACTCTCGAATGAACTGCGCTCGGCGCCTCATGCCTCCGCCACTGCTTGCGCGCGAAACGGGGTTGTTTGTTTTGGGAATGCACTAGTGTGCAAAGTTGATTGAAGTGCTAGTTTTTCGGCACGAGTGATTGTGAACGAACGCCGCCCTCATAGTGCCTTATTCCTGCTGACCGTTTTTGTGGCCGGCGGATTTCTTGCGCCCACGCTGCACGGGTTAGAGCATGCGAAGGAGTGGAAAGATGCACGTTCAGAGCGCGTAACAACGAATGACCATCATCACCACGTCGAAAGAGACAATCATGGTGATGAGTTCGTTCTGCCGTGCCCAAACAGGTTGGATGCCAACCTCACGTGTGCATTGTGCCGAGGGGTTTCGTCGGCGCCACTTGATGACTCTGAAACGAGTGCGTTCGACCTTCTGGTGACGATTGCCGCGGAGACTGCTCAGCGATCGACAGGAGATGCAACACACGGATTCTATCTGGTTCGAGGACCGCCGAAGCAGGCAACCTGACCTGCTTTCCTCAAATCATTCTGATAGACACGTATGTGCCGCTTCATTGCTGTGGCATGCGTACTGTGGTTTTCAATAACTGCAATACGCGCCCAATCCATCACTGGCCAGATCATCGACGGCGAAACCGGCCAGCCCTTGCCCGGCGCTACCGTTCTGCTGCCTACGCTCGATCTTGGCACTACCACGAACGCGAGCGGAAGCTACACGCTGGCGTTGTCAAGTCAGGGCACGTACCGAATTGTGTTCAGCTTCGTAGGCTACAAGACGGAGACACGCAGCGTCACATTTCACGACGATGAGTTCGAGACGCTGAACATCGTGCTAACACCCTCCTTTGTAGAGGTCGGTGATGTCACGGTTTCGGCAAAAGCCCGCTCATCTGATATACTATCCACGCCTCAATCCATTGCCGTTGTCGACTCTGATGCGCTGGCACGTTCGGCGGGAGCGACGCCCATGGATGCCTTGGATGGCGTGGCGGGTGTTCGTCTGCTGAGGACGGGGCCGGGGGTAGCAAAACCGGTTATTCGCGGGCTTACATCGCAACGTGTGCTAATCGTCACCGACGGCGTTCGGCAAGAAGGCCAGGGGTGGGGCGATGAACACGGCCCGGAAATCGGGGGCGCAGACGTAGACCGCATCGAAATCGTTCGAGGCCCGTCAAGCCTGCTTTACGGTTCTGATGCGTTGGGTGGAGTCGTTCATACGCGCCACGATGATTTGCTCTCTGCCGGAAACTCGCTTTCGGGCTCGATAAACCTTACAGGTGTTAGCGTGACGCGCTTGGGCTCCGGCGCTGCGACGTTGGGTGGCCGATCAGGCCCTTGGGGGTATGAAGGGCGGGTTGGAATACTCCGCGCTGGTCACGTCCAGACGCCAACCAGTCTTATTCTGAACACCGCGCAGGAGCAACGGACGAGCTCTGTTCGGCTGGGACGGCAATTGGGCTTGAACGGCTACGTTATAGTTGATGCAAGTACGTTTCGAAGCAAGTTGGGGCTCTTCGAGCCGGATTTTCTTGGGGAGGAAGGCGACTCCCTAAACCTTGGTCGCTACGATTTTATCGAGCCCTTTCAGGAGATCGCGCACAACCGGGCAGGGCTTCAAGCCCGGGTTCCGTTTGGCCAGAACAGGCTGGAGTTGGTCACAGCCGTTCAACAAAACCAGAGGCGCGAATTTGGCCATCATGACGAAGGCGATGGGCAGATGATTGGGGAGGGTCCGGCCTTGCATCTTCAACTTTCGACAGCCACAGCGGATGCCCGAATTCACCACCGACCGATTGGCCGAGTCTTTGGGACCGTTGGAGCTAGTGGCCTGTGGCAGAAAAACGAGACGCTTGCAGAGGAAACGCTGATTCCCGGCGCAACCACACTGAACGGAGCGGTTTACATAACCGAGGAGCTTGTTCTTCCTACCGTCACGCTTGACGCCGGTGTTCGTTTCGATGCGCGTTCGTTGAACAATGAGGCGTCTGAAGAACTTGGGCTCAGCGTCAGCTCCCGGAGGTACACTGCCATCACGGGAGCTCTGGGGGCGGCCTGGCAGCCACGAGGAGACCTATCGATAGCGGCGAATCTTGGCCGGGCCTTTCGCGCCCCTCAGCTAATCGAACTATTTGGCAATGGGGTTCATGAGGGGACATTGCGGTTCGAACGCGGCAACGCCAGCCTCTCCCCGGAAACGAGCGTCGCATTTGACGGCGTCATGCGCTACCTGACGCCGCATATGTATGCGGAAGTAAGCGGATTCATCAACCGAATCAGTGACTACATCTTCCCCCGTGCGACCTCAGAAATTGATGCTGGAAGCGGTCTCGTCGTCTATGAATACGGACAGGCCAATGCCCGACTAGTCGGAGGCGAATTCAGGCTCGACATCCATCCGCACGTGTTTCACGGTCTGGGCTTACATGTCTCCGGCGATGTAACGCGGGGAATGAACCGTGAAACGAACACGGCACTTCCATTCGTTCCGCCTGCTCGGATTCAACTGGCAGCGGAATACAAGACAGAGACCGTGGGTCAGGTGGATAAGTTGGAGGTTCGTTTCGGCCCCACGTTCACGGCATCCCAGAACCGTCCCGAGTTGCCCGAGGAGATACCCACCAACGCATTCTCCGTGTGGGCCTTTTCACTTAGCTCGTCTTTCTCTAGCAATGGCCTTATGGTCTCACCAACGTTCACGATCGACAATCTCTTCAATTCAAGTTATGTGGACCCGATGAGTCGATTCCGGCCGTACGGTGTGCTAACGCAGGGACGGAGCATCCGAATTGGTGTACGTGTTGATCTTGGCGTCTAGTGTGCTCTTTCCCCTGATTGTCCAACCAATACTTGGGAATGATTACATCTTCCGCACACCTCCGAAGCTCGGGGTACCACGAGGGCATTGAAAACAGAATCACCTCGATTGCCATACGAGTCGTTTCTCAGCCTGAGAGTGCGCAAGTGGCCCCCTTGTTGGATAGCGGTGGCCAGAGGACCCAGCTTAAATCGTCATCTCACCTTCCACGACGATGACGGCCTGGCTACTGATGTGCAAGGAACCGTCCTTCAGTTCCAGGTCCATCCAACCGGTTCGCTTGGAAGACTGAAAGGACTTCATCTTTGTCTTGCCGAGTCGATCC
>JBBKWZ010000152.1:0-3838 GCA_037969195.1 Rubricoccaceae bacterium
TCGTAGATGGTGACCGGAGCGTCGGGATCCCCGAGCACCATGCCCTGCGCGAGCTCAACCAATCGAGCCGGGTCATCAAGCCCCTCCACTTCGACGGGCTCGGCGGCAGCGGCGCTGAGTGCCTGATTCATGACTTGATAACCCACGATCAGGATTCCGAGCACCGCCACTCCGCCAAGAATCCAATAGAAGCGGTTCAGTCCGCCTTGTTTTGCGTCGGCCACGTTTTCCACCTGCGCCGGTTACAACGCGGCGCTCTGGTTCGAGTGTCTGAGGCCCGTCGTGCCAGCTGTCCGCTGGGACGCACGAGGCGAATTCGGAGGAAAGTTGTCCGTCTAGCCGCCCGGAATCAACGCTTCCATGGTACGCTCCAGATCTTCCAGGCTTTCCAAGAGGGCGTCTGGCTGCGATTGACGCAGCCGATCCAGGCTCACTTTGCCTGTTGCGACCGCTACCGTCCGCGCTCCATGCACACGCCCGCACTCCACATCTTTGGGTGTGTCACCAATGATTACGGGCACTCCCTGCGTCCGGTCGAACCCCATCGATTCGGCCGCCCGTTCGATGGCAACGCCGGGGAGTTCGTTCCGCTCCTCATGATCGGACCCGAAGGCACCGACGGGGAACAACGCAGGGGGGATGGCGGCTGACTCAAGCTTCAGATGGGCGCCGCGCTGGACGTTGCCCGTGACCAACCCCAACCCCACGTCGTCACGCCCGACGAGGTGATTCAAGAGTTCCGCGACGCCGGGCAGTGTAACCATGGGCAGTTGAATGAGGTTGCGTTCCAACTCCGCGAGGTACTGATCGAACAGGTCCGGCAGCCCCGCGTCGATCGCGTCGGTCGTGAACCCGTCCGCAAGCAGGAGCTCACGAGCGATCTGAGGATCGGTTTTGCCGCCGAAGCTGTGTGTGTCGATGGGTCCTGCAGACCCGTACACCGTCAACATGGCTCGGTGGAAGGCAACCTTCGCCGGCCCCCCAGTCAGCAGGGTCCCGTCGATGTCAAAAAGGAGTAGCGCCCGCAAGATCCCTCCGGTTCGGGGTTGTTGAGCTAAACCGTGCCGTCCCCGTCCTCTCGCTGGACGGAGCGTTCGATCGCAACCTCCAAACAGTCGCGGGCTGCGCTACCGATGGCCAGTACCTCTGCCGCGCCTGTGCCGCGTGGCTGGTCGGAGGTCGACACGACAAAAACCAGGTCGCCATCGAACGGGGTGTTGGACGGAGAGATCCGTCGAGCCAAAGCCGTAGCAGCGACGCGGGCGACGCGGCCCAGAGCAACGCGTGAAAGGGGCGCGTCGGTCGCCACGATGGTGAGTGTGGCGTTTACTCCAGGGAGGGTCGACGCATCGAGCGCGCCTCCGACAGCCGCTTCGCGGAGGGTGCGCGAGGTATTTACGAACACCCCGCCGGTGTCGCGAGCGCCCGCCAGTACCCCTCCCCAAGCGTCGAGTATGTCACCGAACGGATTGGTCACGGCCAGCGCTCCGACGGTCCAAGAGCCCAACGGGACCGACCAACTGCCCAGCCCTGTGGGCATGCCAGTCCCCATCCCACCAATCTTGCCTGCCGTTGCTCCGGCCCCGGCGCCTTCACGCCCTTCGGCAACCGGAGCGTCTGAGGCCGCCTCGCATGCGGCGCGACCCATGGCTGCATCCGGTCGTGGCACATTGGTTTGCAGGTCATAGATCACACCCGCCGGCACGAGAGGCACACGTGTCGCTCCGACTCGGAAGCCCTGGCCCTGCTTCTCCAGCCACGCCGTCACTCCATCCGCGGCGCCCAGTCCGAAGGCAGAACCGCCGCCGAGCAGGACCGCGTCGATGGTGGGCGAGATATGGTGCGGCGAGAGGGAGCCCAATTCTCGACTTCCGGTCACGGTACCGCATACCTCGACGGCTCCGCGGAAGGGGCCGAGTACCACCGTACAGCCAGATCTGCCTCCTGGCTCGACAGCATGGCCCACCCGTATGCCCGGGACTGAAGTCAGTGTGTTGCGGTTCGGCGACATTCCGCGCCCCACGGGGCTGTGAAGCCTGCAGAGGCGTTCGCCATCCGCTAGACCGCTGAGTCGGGCTCCCCGCGAGCGAGTTCACCAAGCACTAGCGGGTCCAGATTCCCCCCACTCAGAACGGCCACCACATGGCGACCGGCGAGCGGAACGGCTCCAGACCTCACTGCGGCTACCGTAGCCGCGCCGGAAAACTCAACGACCAGCTTGGCTTTGGCGAGCAAAAGTGAGGCCGCACTGCGAATTTGCGCGTCTTCCACGACAATTACGTCGTCCACCAGCTCGCGAACGTGCTCGAAGGTGAGGTCACCCGAGCGCACGGGGCGCAGCCCGTCGGCGATCGTGTCCGTGCTATCCAACGTCACGGGGTGCCCAGCATCGAGAGCCGCTCGCATCGCTGCGGCCCCCCGGGGCTCCACGCCATAGATGCGGGCTTCGGGATTCAGCTCTCGCACGGCCGCAGCAACTCCGCTGACGAGTCCGCCACCGCCGATCGGGACGAAGATCGTGTCGGCCTCAGGCCATTGCGCCATGATCTCCAAACCTGTGGTACCTTGCCCCGCGATGATGTACGGATGATCGAATGGCGGTACCACGTGGAGCCCTTCGGCTTCGGCGATTGCCTCCGCCCGTGCCTTCCGCTCGAGAGACGTGGTCCCTTCGAACACCACTTCGGCGCCCAAATGTTCAGCTCCCCGGCGCTTCACGTCAGGCGCGTCGGTGGGCATGACCACCACCGCGCGAATGCCCTTGATTTGGGCCGCCAAAGCCACTGCCTGTGCGTGATTGCCGCTCGAATACGTGATGATGCCTCGGGCCAACTCGTCATCCGAAAGATGACTGACATAGTTGTACGCCCCGCGGATCTTGAACGACCCGGCGCGCTGCAAAGATTCACACTTGAGCCGGACCTCCGCCCCCGTCTCGGCGCTGAGCTCGGGTGAGGGCAGCAGGGGCGTACGGGTCGCGACGTCCTCTACCCTTTTCGCCGCTTGGCGAATCTCGCGGAGGCCAACCAAAGCTGGGGTCATTCTTCTTCGGACTCGCCAGTGGCAACCTCGCCCTCAACTTGGGCCTCTATTGGGTCCTCATTTTTGTCATCACTTGAGCCGTCGGTGCTCGGGAGCTTCTCACCGTTTTCGTCGTCCTCGTCGTCTTCCGGGATGACCTTTGCCAGGTCAACCACACGGTCCCCTTTATCCAAGTTTATGAGTCGTACGCCCTGTGTGGCGCGACCGATCACTCGGATTTGGTCGACCTTCTGCCGGTTCACAACACCACGCTTGGTGATCACGACAATCCCGTCGCCGTCTTCGACGCTCTTGATGCCGACTACGTTTCCGGTCTTCTCGGAGGTCTTCACGTTGATGACGCCGTAGCCGCCTCGGCCCTGCAGTCGGTAGGCATCGAGTAGGGTTCGCTTGCCCATCCCCATCTCGGTGGCAACGAGGAGCGTCGAGTCCGCCCTCGCGACAACCATTCCGACAACGTGGTCGTCTCCGCGGAGCCGTATCCCCCGCACACCCTCGGTAGCTCTGCCCGTCACACGGGCATCCGCCTCCCTGAAGCGAATGGCCATTCCCTTGTGGGTGGCCAGCACAATTTCATCCCCCTCCTCAGCGATTCGAACATCGATCAATTCATCACCCTCTCGGATGTTGATCGCGTTCAGCCCGACGGAGCGCACGTTCCCGTAGGCCGAGAGCGCCGACTTTTTGACGACACCCTTTCGTGTCGAGAAGACCAAGAAGCGGTCGTCGCTGAACTCGCGCACAGGTACCACGGCTGCGATCTCTTCGGACTGATCGATGTTCAGCAGATTGACGA
>JBBKWZ010000153.1:0-2538 GCA_037969195.1 Rubricoccaceae bacterium
CTCCTCGACGCTGACCTCGGTGACGTGCTTGAGCGCCGGCAATATCGCCTGCAGTTCGTCGTCGTCATGCAGTTTGTAGGTGTGTTCGGAACCGGCGCCGGCGATGGGCTTCACAATCACTGGGAAGCCAATAGTGCGGGCGGCATCAACGACCTGGGCTGCGGTTTGTGCGCTGAAGTGATACGGGGTGCGGATTCCCGCCGCGTCAAGCACGCGTTTCATGAGTTCTTTGTCGCGAAACGGCAGTGTTTGCTTCACTGTCATGCCTGGAATGCCGAGGGCCTCTCGCAGTTCGGCCGCTAGCACAAGGTACGGTTCCCACAGGCACTCGACTCGGTCGATACGATACTGAGCGGCGATCTTGCGAACCTGGGCAATGACGCCGCGACCGTCCGTGAGACTTCCCACGTTCACGTACTTCGCAAGGTGGCTGCGGGCCTCTTCGGGAAGTTGCCCCTCGCTTTGATCGCCGATTCCGATGACCTCGGCGCCCACCCGCGCGAGTCCGCGCACGAAGAATCGCATGTCCTTCGGAAATCCGGGTGAGATCATCAGAACTCTCGGACGTTCACTCACCTGGCGTCTCCTGGAGGGGCTCTACCCGAACGGTCTTGATGATGAACGCCAACGCCTGCTCTACGACTTGAGTGTCGGGGTGACGTACGATAATCGTGCCGTCCCCTTCGTACGTGCCTCCCCTGGGTTGGCCGGGCTTGGGAATCTTGGCCTCGACAATGAGCGACCCCAACTCGCGCACAACGCGATCAATGCCTTCTACATGTCCGATCACCCGTCCGCGGCCTTGAGCGCGAAGATAAGCAGCACCCGCAGCGAACGGTCGCGGACGGGGTTCGAAGGTGTCATTCACGGCAACCTCGGCCCATGCCTCATACATGTCGAAATCATGTGCGTATGAGATGAGGTCGACGAAGCGCGCCCCCGGCGGCCGAGCCCCAACTTCAGAAATCGCTACGGTTCCGTTCGCTCTCCGGAACCACTCCATATGGCTCAGCCCGTTTTTCATTCCCAACGCACGTAAAGCCGTTCCAGCATGGCGCCGGATCTCGCTATAGCGAGCATCGTCGACTTCGCGAGGAAGCACGACACACCACTGAATCCATGGCTCCTCGATGACTTCGAGCGGGGACGGTAGATAGTGGTTGATCGAGAACCAAACGATTTGACCGGCGAGGGAGACCGAATCGAAGGAATGCTCGTCACCGACGACGAATTCCTCGAGCAACAACGGCCGTTCAGGAGACGGGCGGACCACGGTCAGGCACTCGTCCAGGTCCTGGGTCGACTCGAGGCGGTACGTGGCCCGTGCACCCGACCCTTCATTGGGTTTGGCGACGAGCGGAAAACCCTGGGCAGCCGCAAATGTCTTCGCCTCTTCGATATTCTGGGCCAACGCATGGTGCGCACACGGTACACCGGCGCCCCGCAGGAGGCTCTTCATCTTAGACTTATCCCGGAAGTTGCTCGCCGTTTCGGCGCCCATTCCCTCGATCCCGAGATGATCGCGGACCTGGCCCAGCGGCACCTGCAGCTCTTCCAACGCACCGAGTAGACGATCGGGCTTGCCCATCCGTCGCTCGAGCGCCTGCACACCGCCGAGGATGTGACCGGGATCCAACGGCTGTTCGATGCGGTGATGTGCCGCCAACCGCGCGCGCACGCCCTGCGAGAGTTGGTCGAGGGAATCGCGACTGATGAGTCCTACCCTCACGTCCGGCAAGCGGCAAACGGCGCGCACGAACTGTACGGTGGTTGGTGCGAAGTAGGGCGCCACGAAAATGACGTTCTTCACTGGCTCCACGGACCGCGGGGGCCTTGGGGACGTGGGGTTTCCGACGAAATCCCACGAGGCCAGCAGCTTTCCCACTGCCCGGCCTTTTCGAGAACGGCTATAGTTAGCCGCTCAATCCACCGATGTGAAGGGGCGGAACGCCCGTCGTCCAATCACACCCAGCAGACAAGTCGCCCCCTATGCACGTCGTTTTTGTCGAGCCCAACTTCCCCAAGAACCAACGCGAGTTCGTGCGGGGCCTCAAGCAGGCCGGTGCGTCGGTTACGGGCATTGGTGAGTCTCCACCGGAGGCTTTGGACGCCGAACTGAAGTCATGGCTGATGCACTATCAGCAGGTGCGCTCGGTTGTGGACGAAAGCGAGATGTTGAAGGCCGTTCGTTGGATCCAGGAGCGCACAGCCATTGACCGCCTCGAGGCCACCGTAGAGGCGCACGTAATGGCCGCGGCCCACGTACGGGAGGAGTGCGGAATCCCCGGCACCTCTACGCGGACGGCGTTCTTGTGCCGAGACAAGCCTGCGATGAAAGAAGTGTTGCGGGCCGGTGGCGTGCCTTGCGCGCAATCGCTCGGAAGCGATTCGGCCAGCGATATTCTCGCCTTCGCCAACGAGGTTGGCTTCCCGTTGGTGGTAAAGCCCAGGGCCGCCGCGGGTGCTTCGGGGACCGCGCGGGTCAATTCGACCGAAGAACTCGAGAAGGCCCTCGAGTCCGCGGGCCTCGATCACGGC
>JBBKWZ010000154.1:0-3601 GCA_037969195.1 Rubricoccaceae bacterium
GGGCATGGTCACGGCAGTCGGTTGTTTCAACCAGACCAATCGTCAAGCGGCTTTGGAGCGGTTGTGGGCCGGGGAAATTTCGGACGCGAGCAGCATCTCAATGTCGATCACCTCGTTTCGCCTAACCACTGGTCTCGATACCGCGTCCTCATCCGATGGAATCTGGACCGCTCGTAACTGCGCCGCGACAGACTTCGCTAAAGCATCGATGAATAGCGTGTGGGTATTCAGACCGTTCGTTACTTCAAACCGCTCGAACCCCATCGCCGTCGCCGTCTGGCGCAATTCGAAGTCGAGGCCATACAATGTTTCAACGCGGTCAGAGATTGTTCCGACGGACACGATTAGCACGGCTGCATGACCATCCTCGACAAGTTGCTCCAGCTTGTCTTCACGAGAAGGTCCGATCGGCTTGCCGATGTCGTGCCGTTGGTGAAAAGCCACATGGAATGGTCGGCCTGCATCTGCCCGTGACCGATGGGCCATCACGGTCCGAGCGGTCGTTTGAACATTCTTTAGATACGGATCCCGATGCTTCGTCAGGTTTCGACGCGGCGTTGCCGGTGCTGAAAACACGAGCGGAACACTTTTCCTGACATGTCGCGGAAAGCGTTGAAGGGCTTCGTCGATGCGCTCAGATACCGACTGAACGAACAGCGAGTGCTCACCAAAGGCTGGTACAACGGCGGTGGGCATTCGCCGTGACGAACCGGCGGCTTTTTCCGTTGCATGCCAGTTTCGCACCATGGCATCTGTTGTCGACCTACCAACTTGGGGATAGAGCGGGAGGAGAACGACGCGATCAACCCCGTCTTGATTCAATTCCGCCAACGTGGTCTGAAAACCACCCTCAGCTGCGAGGGTGGCAATGTAGGTCCGATATTTCAGGCCTAGGCTGGTTCCAAACCGATCGTTCAGGCGCGCTTGCAGTCTCTGAGCCTGATCGCGGGTCCGCTGGTTTTGTGGGCACGTGCCACCTATCTGTTCGTAGCCAACGCGTATGTGGTCCGCTCGTCGGCGAGCAACAATCCGGGCGACACGCGTCCAAAGGAACTCGGGCAAGGCAACGGGAAGACTCTCCAGATTCGATATCCGTCGATACAGCACAGCCTCCACATCTTCCGCCCGATCGGCTCCGCCTTCGCTCATCAGAACAACCCCAACCTTGTCGCCACGATCCACCGTTAAAGGCCCTGCGTCATAGAAGTCGCCGGAGGAAGGTCCGGGACTACTCACAAACTTTTTAACGAACTCGCCAGGTGTCATGCGAACGTCAATCAATAAGGAGGACTCCCGACGCAAACGGCTAGGCCGACTCGCATCGCGACGGACCGTAATTAAACATCGTATCCGCCTGCGAGGGGATCGTCGCGTTGAAGTTTTGGGGGAGGACCCTAGTCTTTACCGTAGCTAGATATCGCCGCGTCGCGGCAAGTCCTTTCCTTTCATCACATGCCTGCCTTCGAGGCAGACGTGAGGTTATTGCTCACCTCCACCTTCGCAGCGTGGGCCGCGTGTCGCAGGCGTTGTCGACGTATACAAAACGAACTCCGGCTGACCTTCAAATCCCGTCCGGACGACTTGAAAGCGACCCTCCGGCTGATCCCAATAGATCACATGGATTTCCTCGCCGGTTGCTGTACACGTGGCTCGGTCTTCCCCGTCGGGGAAACCCAGCCGCTGCGATGCGAAGCTTACCGCGTGCTCGAAACGACCATCCCGCATGGCGTAGTCGGTCCGTATCTCGCGAATGCAATCGCCCTCCATCCCAAACGTGACCGGCGGAGCATCCACGTATTCAAGTGACTCAACATACCGAAGGGTGGCGGCCGCCGAGGACGTCTCCTCACAAATCTCGCCGCCCGGCCTACGTGTGCCTAGCTTGTAATCACGGAAAGGGGCGGCGAGCCGGGCGATGCCTTCCACGGTGGAGGACGAGGTTGTTGACGAGGACTCCGGCGGCCCAGCACAAGCGGGTACAAGAAGGGCAACGGCAGTGATTACCCGCATAACTATCCCAGTCGATGTCTCTGACCGTTTCATAGGGAAGCAACCACGCGCGCGAGCGATTGGCGGAACGCCACATTGCCAAGTTCGCTTCGCAATTCCGTGGTCTCCACAGTGATTTCTGTTTGGATTTCTCGGAGATGATCGCGCAACCTCGTGACCGCAACGATGTCCGAGAACTCGTCCAACGCGTCCGCAGAAAGCCGCGCGTGATGTAGACCGGCGAGACAAGATTCTAAACGGCTCATCTGCCCGGACACGTCGCGAGCAGACTCCTCGACGCAACCCTTCGTAAGGGAGAGAATGTATTGCATGGCCGCGCAGGCTACGCCCATAGGACGCAATTGGTCGTCGTTCGTGTGGTCGGCTGTCGTATCGAAGGCCCGAAGGCCCTCATAACGGCGCCAGATGGCAGAGCCGAGCATATGCTGGAGGTGCGTCCGTCGAGGTAGCTCTTTATGATGGACCAGATAATCGTCGGGTTCAGTAGGCGTGAACTCGTCCGCCTCGACACAATCAGCCGTCTGAAGGGACAGTCGAGCGAGCAAGCGCTCGAATCGGCGCGTCCACTGTCTGTATCCAGCTCCACCAAAGCTAGCTTTCACCGCCTCCCACGCTGCATCACGCTCATGTCGAAGTTCAGCCAGTGAGGGTTCAAAATCGTCAGCCTCTTCGGTTGGCGCATCAGCTTGCGCAGACGAAACATGTAAAATGACGTGATCGAGGTCTCCTAACACGTCCAGCTTTTGCGCCGTCGCCCGCATGCCCTGATGCAGCCGTTGGACAGGCCTCGGCGGCAGATAGTCCTCGAAAAGCTGGAGTGCGATGCGAAGACGATGCACGGAGACCAGACAACGCCGGATACTTTTGTGCTCGCCACCGGAAGCTTCCATGCGATCGACGGCATTGCCGTGCCAGGCGAACTGATAACGCAGAACTCGCCCGGCCGCAGAAAGCACCGACTCCTCGGAGCGGAGGATCGGGCGGCTCGGAACTGGTGGCGTGGGCTGAGTGATGGCGGCTAAACGGGGCTCCTCATTATCGGAGACGGATTCGAAATCGGGCGCGTCGACCCTGTCATTCGGCGTCGTGCTTTGCTTCGTGGCCAATCCGTCACCAATCCGGGCCCCATGACGCGGAAGAAGAACCGGTTCTGCGTCTTCAACACCGGCGTGCGGGTAGTCAGGCGCACCGTTCTCCAGAACCGTGGCTATTACCTCCTCGGTAGCCTGCACGGACACTCCATTGGGTACCGATGGTGATCCGTGCGAGAGAGGAGGGGTAGACGGACCATTGCCATCTCGGTCCCAGCCCTCGTTCGGTACCTCGGATGCGTTGAATCGAACTTCTTCGCTTTCCTCGCGAACGAGCACCGCATGACCCTCTGTTCTGCCATCAAAATCACTCAGGGAAAGAGGGAGATCCAAGGCTGGATTCGCTTTACTCTCCCGACGACCGCCAGTTGAAAAAGTCAGATCGTCAACTGCGGCCTCGGAAAGGACGCGCGGAAAAAGCGCCGGAACGACAGGGCTAGACGACACGAGTTCGGAAACTGCGTAGCGGGTGTCCTGACTGTGCCCGAGCAATGCACGGT
>JBBKWZ010000155.1:0-9792 GCA_037969195.1 Rubricoccaceae bacterium
TTCCATACACCGTGCTTCTGCTCTTCATCGTCGAAGCCGCCCGTCCCCCGCGGTTCGCCAGTCTTGAAGAACCATTTCCACCGACCAACGATCTTTCCGTCCTTGAAGCTGCCGGAGGACTGCATCTGGCCATTGTTGAGAAAGTACTTCCACTCTCCGGACTTCTTTCCGTTGTCGAACTCACCCTGGCAAGAGATAAGGCCGTTCTTGTAGAACAGCTTAAAGGGGCCATTCTTAGGATTGCCGTCTTCATCGATCCCAGGGACGTCTTTCATTGGATCGTGCTCCTGGTTATCTGTTGGGGTGGAGAGGAAGTGCCGCACAGTGAACCACTCCGACGACAGCACCGCTGGATTCAGACCGAATAAGACTGGCGTCGGAAATTCCTGGCAGCGTCTCAAGGAGGCTCTCTATTTGTCGGAGGCTTTCGAGTCAGTCATTGGTTGAAGTGCGGGTGAGCATTCTTGAGGCGGATAACACGCAAGGTGGGCGAGGTGCAGGGCATGTGGATTCAACGTGCAAGATATTTGTGGCGCGTGTTATCACTGCATTCCACGGATAAGATGACTTCGAAGGCAACGGCGAGATAGGATCTGAAAGTACGTGTTTGCGTCAGACTACAACCCTCCACATCACGTAGTGCCCGCCAATCCCCTTGATATCAAACTCGGGGCCGATAGTCTGGAAGCCAAGGCGTTCGTAGAAGTCCAGCGCACCGATGCGGGCGTTGCACCACAGGAGATCGGAGCCGTGGTTTTGGACGTGTTCGAAGCACAGTTCCAACAACTGGCGCCCGTAGCCTAACCCACGAACATCCAGCGTGGTCGCCATCCCGCGAAGGCGGAAGGAGCCGTTGTGAGGCAGTTGGGTTTCGTATTCGGCGGGCGGCGCTTCCGGATAGATTGTTGCGATCCCAACCAGTCTGCCGTCGTGAAATGCGCCCGCGTGGAGAGCAGCAGGATGGTCATCGCCGGGGTAGACGAGGCTTTCCGGCGCTTGCCCGGGCCTCAGGATCTGCGCCCGAAGCGGGCGGGTTTCAGCGGCGGTAATCGGGCGAATCATGGCGCTTCGGAGATTGCTAGCCACAGGCTACGATCAGACCAACGAACGACAGAACGAGCGCAACCACATCAAGCCCGACGAGCAGGGCAAACGACCTACCTGTCGTGCGACTCGACTTCTGGCGCAGGAACGTGATCGCCGTGTAAACCCCAACGCCGAGGCACATCGCCAACCAGCCGTACATCGCTGCATTGACACCGCTAACGTTTTGGCACCCAAGCGTCGAAAACCCCAGCATGAAAAAGCCAACGACGCCAATTCCAATCGTTAAAACCAGCGTAACGCCGACAAGAACGACGGTTTGTCGCGTGGGTCGCGTCGATTCGGATTCGGAATCATTCATAGGGTTAGGCGCACATCCCGGAAATCAAGACGTAAGCAACCGCGAAGCCCAGAAACGGGAGAAGTAGCGAGACGAACCAAACGGCCAGCGCTTTCTTCCATGGGCTACCTCGCACGAAGAGAAACGGAGGCGTCAGAGCAAATGCTGCACAAATCGTTGTCCATATAAGAAAGAGATGCTCGATGCCGGAATTGTCCTGACAGCCCTCAACGGTTGCCACAAGCCCGAATATGCCCAGCAGAATAAAAGCATTGAAGACAAGAAGGATTGATCCGGCAATAAATCCAAGGGTGCCCCAAATACGTTGCGAACGGGTGAGCTGCGGGGGCTCCATCAGCTTCCACTGTTGGCCAGCATGACGATCATGATGATCAACAAGATCGCCGCGATCACAGCCATCGCAATCTTGATCGCGCTGTATGGGCGTTCTCCCTGCACGCCGCCAGTTTCCGCGTCCACCGTAAATCGAAAAGTTTTTCCGCCATACTGATAAGAGCTGATCCAGATGGGGAGGAGGATGTGTTTGTACGTCACATCGAAGTAGCTCGTGTTCTTGGTGAGGATGCGCTGCTCGTTGCCCCCGATATCGCTGCGGATGGCCATGTCAATTTTGGGCTCCATCTTAGCGCTTGCGACTTTGAAGCCATCCGCGAGCCCAACGGTGTAGTGCTCGGTTCGGAAGCCCGCCAGGTAGGCGTCGGAGTAGGGGACAAGCCGCGTCAGGGCATCGCCCACGATTTCAGGGCGGTGCGCTTTCGGGAGAGAGTTAGTGGCCTCGACGAGCACGTCATCGAAATCCACGTACACGCGCCCGAACGCAGGCGTCCACTGCGTCTGTTGAACTTGTCGCGTCCTCGACTGCGGGCGCCCGTTTACCATCTGGGTGTAGGTCTGCGTCGTGTAATAGTGCGTCCCGCGCTGGCCCGTGTAATCAGAGGTAGTCCGGGCGTCGTACGTCCAGTGCGGGATATACATCCCGTTCAATCCTCGCGCCGATCCGGAATGTCGCTTCAGTTTGTTTGGTGCAAACCAGCGTCCCTTCAGCCAATCGCGAAATGCCTTCTCCGCGTCCGGCTCTGTGATTTTGAAAGGCAGTAGGCTCTGCGGTTTGATCGAACGTGTCGACGCGCCTTCGAGCACAACGGGCGATCCACAGAAGGCACATATCGCGCTCGTTTCGTCGGGAGGCAGGTTGGTCTCCGCCGCGCAGTTTGAGCATTTGGCCGTGATGGTCTCGACCGTATCCACCTGACCCTGCAGCTCCTGCACCGCAGCGTTGAAATCCATCTCGCCTGCGGCAGGGGCTTGGCCCTCAATGATGTTCTTGACACCGCAGTATGGACAAACGAGGGACTCCGTCCCTGGGCCAAACTGGAGGTCGGCACCGCAGTTCGTGCAGGCGAACTGGCGAAGTTCCTGTGCTTCCATCTGAAGTGTAGAGGAGTAGACAAGGCGGTTTGAGGCGACGAATGTCCCAAACCCGGCTGGCCCTTACTCCATCAAGCGGCTGGTTCTTCGGAAGGTGGCGGAGGAGGCGCAGCGGGTGGTGGGGGAGGTACGGCCGCAAAGAGATCGCCGAGAGCGGAGACCTGTCCGGCGGGTTGCCATTCTTCCATTCCGGATGTCCAGACCACGCTGTCTCTTGTCAGGGATCCGCTGGCGGCCTGGCTCCTGAGCGTGCTCATGTCGTACGGTCCGCGGGATTGTCCATCCACTGCCACGTGGTATTGCGCAGCGGCTGGAGCGGGTGGAGGGGTTCCGGCTGCGGGCTGTCCCATCGTCTGGCCCATTTGGTTGGCCATCGCGAAGCCCATACCCATCCCCATGCCTTGTCCGGCACCGCTTCCCGGCGTCTCGGCGGCTTTTTCCATCGCTTGGGCGGCCTGGAATTGTGTGTAGGCCCCGAGGTCGCCAACAATGCCCATGCTCGTACGCTTGTCGAGCACTTCCTCGACGGCGGGAGGCAGCGAGATGTTTTCGACAAGCAGCGAGGTGACGTCGATACCGTAACCGTTGAACTCCTCCTCAATCTTCGCGCGGACGAACTCGCCGAGTTCGCTGTAATTCGCAGCTAAGTCTAGCGCAGCCAGCTTGCTCTCTGCCAGCACATCGGTAAAGCGCGAGACGATCAGATTGCGGAGTTGGTCCGAAAGGTCGTCGGACTGAAAATGCCCGTCCGTTCCCGTGATTTCACGGATCAGCGTGGCGGGGTCTCCAGCTTTGAACGCATACGTTCCGAACGCTCGCAGGCGGATCGGCCCGAACTCCGGGTCGCGGAGCATGATTGGGTTCTTCGTGCCCCACTTCTGATCCGTGAATTGTCGCGTCGAGACGTAGTAGACCTCAGCCTTGAACGGGCTCTCGAAGCCGTGCTTCCATCCCTGAAGAGTAGAAAGGAGGGGAATGTTGGCGGTTTCCAACGTGTAGGTGCCGGGCGGGAAGACATCGGCCAACTGGCCTTCATCCACAAAAACGGCCTCCTGCCCTTCGCGGACGACCAGTTTCGCGCCAAACTTTATTTCGTTGTTGTAGCGTTCGAAACGATGAACGAGTGTGTCGTCCGAGTCGTCAGTCCATTCGATGATGTCGATGAACTCGCCGCGGATCTTGTCGAAGATGCCCATGGTTAGTAGAAGGATCAGATCAGGAAGAATTGCACGATACGGCGCGCCGCCAATGCCCTGCAAGCGACTTTGCGGCAGTAATCGCAGTTGCGCCTGGACGTGAAAAGTCGGCGGCCAATGGTCGTACTTTTGCCGCTGCGTTCTTGATAACAACCGATGTCCCCCATGCAAATCATTGACCATGAGCGAACTGGTGCGGTAGCCCTTGCTCTCGCTGGCGGTGGCCCCGAAGGCGCTGTCTACGAAATCGGCGCACTGCGCGCATTGGATGAAGCGATGAGCGGCGTGACTTTTACGGAGGTCCCGATCATCGTCGGCGTTTCTGCTGGCGCCTTTGTGGGTTCATGCCTGGCCAATGGAATTACGACCGCGCAGCTTGTGCGCTCGGTCATCGCTGACGAGCCCGGTGAGCATCCGTTTCGTCCCGAGCTTTTCATGACGCCCGCCGTGAAGGAGTATTTCAAGCGTGGTCTTTCGATCCCGAAGCTCATCTTTGAATCGATTGTGCACTCGGTAAAGGAAGGGGAGATGGGCGCCGGTTTCCTTGCGTCCATGGTGAGTCGGTTGGGCCGTGCAGTTCCGGTCGGGATGTTTGACAACAACCCGCTGCGCGTTTACCTGGAAAACATCTTCTCGAAACCGGGCCGCACGGATGATTTCACGAAGCTGAAAACCCGCCTATATGTGATCGCCGCAGATCTGGACGCTGGTGAAACCGTTCGTTTTGGCGAAGGGGATTTTAAGGATGTCCCTATTTCTCTCGCTGTGCAAGCCTCGACGGCTTTGCCGGGCTTGTATCCGCCCGTTGAGATCAACGGACGGTTCTACGTGGATGGCGTCCTCTTGAAAACGCTGAACGCATCGGTAGCGCTGGACAAAGGTGCCGAGCTCGTCCTCTGTGTTAATCCCCTCGTTCCTGTCGATACCGAAAGCGCGGTGAGCGAGGGCGTTATGAAGCGGGGCAATCTGCTGGATCGAGGAATGCCGACGGTGCTTTCGCAAACCTTCCGTACGCTTATTCATTCGCGGTTGGATACGGGTCTCGCTGCGTACCGAGACCGGTACGAATCCGCCGACGTCGTGCTGTTTGAGCCTCGGCGAAACGACTACACGATGTTCTTCCGCAACGTCTTTTCGTTCTCCACGAGGCGCGAGGTTTGTGAGCACGCGTACCGCTCCACGTTGGAAATTCTCTCCGAACGGCGCCATGAATTAGAGCCTGTGCTTAAACGTCACGGCATTACGCTACGCAACGATGTTCTCGACCGTCCGCGCTATGATCTTTGGGAAAGCGTTGGGTTAGGCGAGCCCGGAAAGGCCTTGTTGCCATCGACGGTGGCCACAAGAGACTTGCGCGATGCGCTGGACGATTTGGAAGATGTGATGGGGTTGAGTTAGACTCCGGTTATGCAACATGATAGCTCCCTTTAGACTTGATCTCTTTTGTGAGGCAAAGCAGAACGCTTCGCGCCGCGAGTCTCGCGTTCGTGCTAATGCTTCTTGCGGGATGTAGCCACGAGCCACGTTGGCAGACTACTCATTCCGGGCGTTCAACGATACCTGCCGGGCAAGCCTTCAGTGAATTGCTGCTACCGTCTGTGGACCGGCGATTGAGAGCTACCCTTTCTGAGGAAAACGACGGTGCCATCGTAGGTTTCTGGCTAAGCCCGGATGAGCATGAGCGAGCCCAAGTTGGGGACACATCTGAGGCGCTTCGCCTAGCCATGGAAAGGAATACATTCTTGAGGGGATCAGGAGGAGACATAGTTGGAGAAACCACGGTCCCCCAGGGACAGGTTTACATTTATTTTGAACAGGACGTAGGCGTTTCCGAGCCACGGGCATTGAATATTAAATACAAGTTTGAAGTTCTTCGGTAGCAACCCGGTGGTGGCTGCATTGTCGATGTCTTCAACTTGCAAAACCCGCTGCGCCGTGCTGCCGTTGGATGTAGAGCATGAGCCGATCCGTCGGCGGAAACCGTTTTGTTCTTACAGGTGATTTCCTGATCTTGCGCCAAACGTTCCCTCCCCACCATGGTTGATATTTTTACGGACAGCGGCGAACGCAGTCCGCTTGCTCTTGAGTCTCGCCGAATCCTGAACGGCAACTACGCGATAGGTCGTGTTTTAGGGAAGGGAGGCTTTGGGATTACGTACGCGGCTCTGGATCAGGCGCTACAGATGCCAGTAGCGATCAAGGAATACCTCCCAACCACAGTGGCCGGAAGAGGAACGGACCGCGCAACGGTTCAGCCGCACGGAGACAAAGATGCCAACATTTTTGAGAACGGACTGAATGCATTTCTAAAGGAAGGGCAAACGCTGGCGAAGTTCAACCACCCGAACATTGTCCGCATTCTCGCTTTCTTCCGTGACAATGGGACCGGCTACCTGGTGATGCCGTTTTTGGAAGGAAAGACGTTGGCTCAACACATTGGCCAAGCAGGAGGCAGAATTACGCCTGAAGAAGCTGGACGGATCATTTTGCCTGTTCTTGATGGACTCCGTTCCGTGCACGCGGCTGGATTCCTCCACCGCGACATTAAGCCCCAGAACATATACTTGATGGACGAGGGTGGCGTCATTCTGATCGATTTTGGTGCCGCCCGAATCACGTTTGGGGAAGAAAGTCAAAGCCTCTCCGCCGTTCTTACACCGGGTTATGCGCCCTTCGAGCAGTATTACCGTAAGGGCAATCAGGGAACATGGACGGATGTCTACGCAGCCGCAGCAACATTTTATCGGGCGGTGACGGGCGTGCGTCCGCCGGAGTCGCCTGAGCGAAACGAGGTCGATCAGCTACGGCCGGCCCACGAGATTGAGATTCGGGTTTCGCCAGAGCTTAGTGATGTGCTATCGCGGGCGCTTGCTCCAAAGCCGGAGGATCGAACCCAGACCGTCGACGCGTTTTACACGGAACTTCAGGCGGCGATTGGAATGGAGGAGGCCGTGGAAACGCAAATGGTAGATGAGGTGCCGCCGGAGACCCTTCTCGTCGTCGATTCGCCCTCATCCACGCCCTTTCCTCCGCCCGCTCCAGCGACCTCGACGCCGTCGGGTGCTCCATTTCCGCCTCCTGCGCCTATACCCGTTTCAACTCCAACTCCGCCGCCAGCACCGCCCAGCGCGCCTCCGCCAACTCCTGTTGCTGAGACCGTTCTAGACGCAGCGCCTCAGGCTGCTCCCATGCCGCCGCCGTCCACGCCCGACAGCGATTCGGACTCAGGATCCACGGCGCCTACGGCCCGCTTGGTACTGACGGCGCGGAAAAACGCCGCCATCCTCATAGATGGAGAAGAAGTTGCCCAGTTGACGAAGGGTGAGGCGCGGACGTTCATGCTCCCGCCAGGTCCTCACAAGGTTTCTGCGCGGGGCGAGAGCGGTGAGATTCGTGAGTCGGAGGTAGACTTGAAGTCCGGCGAGGAGAAACGCGTGATCATCCGCCTTGATGATGTGGTTGGAACCGGAAAAGCAGGTGGATCGGGTATTCCGAGAGGTGTTTTTATTGGCGGTGGAATTCTGCTTCTGTTCATCCTTGTAGCAGTCTTCTGGCCGCGCGGCGACAATTCGAATCAGCAGTTTCAGACGGACCAATCCAACCAGATTCAGAATCCGCCGCCTGTCATCGCAGAAAATCAGACAAGCAACAACGTTTCACCCCCGCAACAAACCGGGGCGCAAGTGCTCGGTATCCCGACTTCGGTCTCTGGTGTCCTTGGCCAGGGCGACAACACGTTGCGATCGGGCGAGTTTGTGGATCAGTACCGTTTTTACGGATACGAGGGCCAGTACGTCTCTGCGATTCTCACGTCACAGGCCTTTGATCCCTTCTTGATTGCTGTGACACCGACGGGTGAGGAGATTCGTGTAGACGACTTCGAGGGATCCACGACGGAAACCCGAATAGAGGACGAGCTCCCCGTGGAGGGCTGGTACGAGCTCATGGTAACCAGTTATAGCGCTGGAGAATCCGGCCCCTACTCGCTGACTTTGACTCAATAATCACCCTTGGCGCGATCCGACGCGAGCGGCCCGTCAAAGGACGAGTTCAGGATCGACCGCCTTCGTATTGCCGAGCCATCGCGCTCCTTTCTGCAGAAGGATTGGAACCGGCATCGTTGTCGCAAACGTGGTAAGCACCAGGGCGGTGAACAAATCCTGATCGATGACATGGAGGCTGTTGAGTGCGAGCCCTGCCATGATGACGTCGATGCCGCCGCGTCCGTTCATGCCGAAGCCGAGGACCAAGCCTTCCCGCCAGGAAGCGTTCTTCAAGACGCTACCGATGATGCCCGCGAGAACTTTCCCTCCGAATGCCGCCGCGACAATGGCCCCGAGTAGAATCGGCTCGCGGACGACAAACGATAGATCGGCCTGAAAACCCGCGGTAAAGAAGAAGACGGGCGCAAGAAAGCCAATGCCTGCGTCTCGTACGGCGCGTATTGTTGCGTCAAATGGTTCGCCAAGGACCTTCTTGTCCAGAAAGAGCCCTGCTATGAATGCGCCTGGAACGAATGATAAACCAGCTGCATCGGACGCAGCCGCAAAGCCTAGGCCGACTGCTATCGCAAGGGTAAATGTTCCTGCCCCGTCTGTCAGAGAGTAGTCCGCCATAAAACGGCCGAGTGGCCGAAGAAGGAACTTGCCCACAAGCGTGGCACCGACGAGAAATGCACCAGCTTTCGCAAGGACGATGGGAGTACCGCCCGCATCGTCCATCATACCCATGTCCATCGCGACCGTCCCGCTTGCTATTGCAAACGCGAGGAGTACGAGCACAACTTCCAGCAAGGCGACCACGAGCAACTGCTGCCCCAACGGCGTTTGCAGCATGTTGATGTCCAGCAGGATTCGCGACACTGTCGCCAATGCCGTCGTTCCAAGGATTACGCCAACGATAAGGCCCTCGGGCATCGTGCCGCCGCCAATCAACGTCACTACCAAGTAGCCCAGAGCCGCAGGAATCAACAACCCGCCGACAGCAGGTGCCAGTGCCCCGGCCGCCGAGCGGGCAAGTTCATTCGGGTCGACTTGCATGCCGATGTACACCATCAGCAACACCACTCCAATCGCACCGATTACGCTCAGCGCCTCGTGAGGCGCGACCAAACCCAGCACGGGAGGGCCGAAAATGACTCCTGCCGCTAACTCGCCGAGCACGGGCGGATAGCCGATGCGTCGGGCCAGCACGCCAGCCAACCAAGCGAGGACAAGAACAAGCAGGATGGCGAAAAACGGCATCAGTGGACCCGAATGGAGTGCTTAATTCCTTGAAACAGGATGTCTTCCAAACTGTCCCCCCCGAAACCGCCATTGCGGAAACAGCACGCGCATATAGCTCTGCGAAACCACGAACGTCGCGAACCAAACCATGCTGTAATGCCAGAAGAACATTCCGAAGGGGAGGTCGAAGGGAACGCCACCGACGGCTTCGCTGCGAATCAGAACGAAAAGAAGCACGCCCTCCGCAATCCCGGCGAAGAACTGATACACTGGTGGCCAATCGCTGTCCCAGCGGAAGAATTGGAGGTAGTTGTACAGGAGATCCCAGCCAAAACCAATAAGGGTGACATAGATGAGCAGTATGAATGGCGCATCCGACTGAAAGCTCGTCGCGAAAAACCAAGTGACAACTAGCCCCACCGTCCAAAGAAGGAAAAGTCGGGTTTGCCAACGACCGGAAAGAGTTGGGGTCATGGTTCAGGGGGTTTTGTTTCGCGCCCTGCTCAGCCATTGTTAGTAGGAGCGGACCGGGCTCAGA
>JBBKWZ010000156.1:0-5238 GCA_037969195.1 Rubricoccaceae bacterium
GGATGTACGCGAGGTCCTGCTCAGTGGCCCCAACGGCGGGAGATCCCGTCGGGGCAGAGGTGAGTTCACCCCAAGGCACCGCATGACCAGGCAACCCATCGGTCGGCTCCACTCCAATACAGGCATCGAGAGCCACTCCCAAAGCGCCGAGCTGCACCAATATGTCACGCTTCGAGGATTCTGAAACCAGGTGCCGAATGCCACAATCGCGCAGAATCAACCGCAGTCGCTCGACGGGAGCCGCAGGATCTAAGGGAACGTAGGCTGCGCCAGCCTTGAGAATCCCATAGATGGCGACGGAGGCCCGAAGACCCTTATCGAGATAGAGTCCAACCCGGTCGCCTCGACGAACGCCATTTTCAATCAGTACGTGAGCGAGTTGATCCGATTGATCGGCAAGCTCTGCATACGTCAGCGCGTCGTCCATGCACCGGATGGCATCCTGGTCGGGAGTCCGGCCGGCTGTCGCGTCGATAGCATGGTGAAGCAGGTACTGCATGGATCTCGTCACAAGCCCAAAAGACGTGCGACAAGGTTGCGCTGGATGTCTGACGTGCCAGCATAAATAATGCCCCCTATGGCATCTCGCAGATCCCGTTCGACCTCGGATTCCGACAGGTAACCACGTCCTCCGTGGACCCGAATTGCATCCAAGCCCGAGGCGACGAACGCTTCGCTCAAGTACAGTTTCAAAAGAGCGGCCTCCATCATGGCGGGTTTCCCGTTCGTAATTAACCAGGCCACTTTATAGAGCAAAAGTCTGGCCGCCTCCAAGCGCAGCTTCATATCTGCGACACGGTTGGAAACAGACTGGAACGTTCCGATTGGCTGGCCGAACTGTTCACGTTCGCGTGCATAGGCCACGGTCTGCTCGAGTTGGCGCTCCATCGCGCCTAGCTGGCTTGCCAAAATGCAGCACCGCTCAATCTCTAGGGCATGCGTGGACAAGCTCACACCCGCCCCCTCGGGGCCGAGTCGGTTAGCCACCGGCACGAAGCAATCCTCGAACTGCAGTTCACCGATTGGGATGGTGCGAAGTCCCATCTTCTCTCGTACAAGGCTCGCGGTGACGCCCGGCGTGTCAAGCTCAACGATGAAGCCGGTCACTCCCCACCGGCCGAGGGCGGGATCGATCGTTGCGAAGACGAGCGCCAGATCGGCAATGGGCGCGAACGAGACCAGGCACTTCGACCCAGTGAGGCGGTAGCCCCCGTCGCAGCGCAGCGCGCGCGTTTGAAGGCTGAAGGCATCGGACCCCGACGCTGGCTCCGTGAGCGCGTGGGCACCTAACCGAGAACCATCACACAGGCCGGGAAGAAAGGTCTTCTTCTGCTCCTCGGTCCCAAATTGAAGGATTGGAAGCTGAATCGTCCACAACTGGGTATTGAGGCCGAAGGCAAGCCCATTATCATGACACCCGTAGCCGAACCCCTCCATCGCAAGCATGGACGTGAGGAGGTCGCGCTCCGGCCCGCCCCCGTACGCCTCCGGCACCGCAAAGCTGAGAATCCCGAAATCCGCGCAAGCCTGCCAAAGGGGACGAGAGAACAAGCCATCGCGCTCCCTTTCGAAGAGGCCTTCATTTAGCTCCCCTGCTGCAAAACGAACAACCTCCTGACGAAGGGCAAGCTGCTCGGCCGACCACGAAAAGTCCATAAGTGTTTCAGGCTGGGAAGCAGGCTAGCGTTCGCTGATCTGGGAATAGCCGCGCCGAGTCTATACTCTCGCACGCACGAGAACGGGGTTGGGGAGGCGACGCCGTAAGAGAGTACGCGCAGAATGAACCTATGGCGACCCTCAATACGCACGTGATGCTACGTGTACGATCTCTGCCCGCGATTTACTGCGGCCCCACCTGTTTGAGGCCGCCCATAAGCGGGAATCCACTTCTAGAAAGCGACAGATGACCCCAGTCGACCTTATGCACCGCGGGCTGGCAACGATGCGGGCTGTGCACTCTTGGGGAATGGGGCAATACGGGCGTTTGCCCGAATGGGCGCGAGTCGTCGTTCGCGTGACCGCATTGGTTGCCACACTACACGTCCTTAGCCGTCTCTTTCTCAAAGTGACCCACCTACCAGGTCAGAGCTTCGAGGAGCCTGTCCTCCTAATTGAATTGGTTCGGCACCTTTTTAGCCATTCAATTGCGTCGTTCCTCTTTGTCGGATTCATCGGGGCGCTTGGAGTCGTCGCCGTCTGGACACGTTCACTCGGTCCGCGTTGGGAGGCACTCCCGTTTGGGCGACGGTTCCGCGTCTTGGCGCTGCTCGTATCCGGGGTCCTGGCTTGGTCGTTTGGCACCTACAACTATAACGCGCATTTCGACCAGTCACATCTATTCGACCGCCTGCTTGTGATCGCGCTGGTCGGGCTGGTGGCGTGGCGTCCGGCGTTCATTTGGGCATTTGTCCTTTCGCTTCTTCCGCTCTACTGGCAGTTCGCAAGCCCAATTGGCGGAGCTTCGATGATCGAGCCCTTGCTCCTCGTACGGGTCCTCCTACTTCTTGGCGTGGCGTACCTGGGACGCAGTCTTGCCGCTCGGGTTCGAGGCACGGACGTCGTATTCCTGATCGTGATACTGATTGCATCCGCGTACTGGGCATCTGGAATTGGCAAACTGGGCCTCGAGAACTGGCTAGCTGACGACCGACCCTACTACCTCCTGTACGCAAGTCACGCCAATGGCTGGCTCAGCCACCTGTCGACCGGGCGTATCGATCAATTTGCCAACTTGCTCGCAGCAGCAAATATGCCAGTGAAGTTGTTCACGCTGGCCGTGGAGGCTGGAGCCATTCTCGCCGTCACCGGGCGGGGGGCTCTCCGGGCGTTCCTGATTGGATGCCTCTTGCTACACACCGGCATATTCATGTCCAGCGGCTTCTTCTTTTGGAGATGGATCCTCCTCGATGGAGCGGTTCTAATACTCTTCGCCGGCCCTCGCCGGGTTGAGCTCCCAATTTTTACGCCCGCCTACATCGTGCTGTCCATTCTACTAATCGCCAGCGGGCCGGTGTGGTCTCGTCCCGGAAAGCTGGCCTGGCGCGACGCTCCATTGAGCTACGCCTACCGTTTTGAGGCCGAGACGGCCGATGGTGTTCGATACAACCTGCCTCCCCGGTTCTTTGAGCCTTACGGGTACCAGTTCACGCTATCCAATTTTCTATACCTCGTCGATGCTCCGCGACTCGATATCGTTACTGGTGCGACGTCGGGCCGGGTCGCAGGCGCGCTGGCCGACGCACAAACCCTTGAGGATGTTCTGCAGATTGAGGAGGAACTAGGACGGGTCCGATTTGAGCCCTACCAAGCAGAACAACTCGATGCCTTCCTCCGGAGGTTCGTGCCTGTCCGGAGCAGCCGATCCACCTCTATCGTCAAGGACTTGCTCCAGGCCCCTCCTCTGCTCTGGACCTCTCCGTTTCGCGCGGGCGTTCCACCCGACGTCGAGTTCGAGCGGGTGATTATTACGAACGTCACGTCCCTCTATAACGAAGGCCGCTATCGTGAAATACGCTCGGTTCCCATCCGAGTTGTTGAGCTTAAGGCTCCCCCTGATGCGCGTATTCCGTAGAGAAATCGTACGGGTTTAGCGCGTCCCCGCTGACTGCTTCAATGTCGATTCTCGTTCCCAGGCCCTGGGATTCTGCCAGTTCGGCAAGAAGACCCATCGCAATGTCGTCCTCGAGTGCCCAGCCTGTCGAGTCGAACACGGTGAGCCTTTCGCGCGCTCCTTCGTAGAGATCCCGGTCTCGGACGACTGCTGTCAAATCGGGGCCAATTGAGTCGACATGGAGTTGCTGACATTCACCCTCTGTAACGGCCTGGAGGCGAAAATCCGGGCAGACAAGGCTCCGCTCTAAGAGCGAGACAGGGATCTCGACCTTACCTGGAAAATCGGATCCGACAGCATTGAAATGACACCACGGTTTAGGTTCGACCTCGCCGAATACCGGTCCTTCCCCGACGCCCACGGACGTTGCTGTGCACACGATGTCGGAGGACCTGACAACGTCATCCGCAGGCATTGCTCGGAACGACACGCCCGACGTGAACGAGGCCACTCGTTGCGCGAATGACGCGGAGGCAGCCGGATCGGTGTCGTAATAGAGAACGCTCTCTACCGCACGGACTCGTGTGAGGGCATGGAGTTGCGTTACAGCTTGGGCTCCGGTACCGATCAACCCAATCGTCCTGGCGTCAGCGCGTGCAAGGACGTCCGTTGCCAGCGCGGTCGCCGCTCCCGTTCGGAGAGCGGTTAGCAGCGTCGCATCTGCCAGAGCCATTAAGTGCCCTGATGTAGCGTCATACGCGCTTACCGTCGAAATGACCGTCGGAAGGCCGTTCGTACGGCCATTCGACGGATGGTACCCGACAATCTTGAGAACGACATGTTCTCCCGGCCGCAGGCAGGGCATCCACTCTATCAGTCCCTCTTCGGGCTGGCTATAGGCAAGCCCCGACCGAACGGGAATCACCGTGGCCTCCCCGTCGAATCCAGAGACTGCGACACGCAGCCGCTCGATGAGAGCGTCCATGAAGACATCTAGCCCGACGTGCCGCAAGACGCTGTGGACATCGCTACCAGTGAGTATCAGTGTGTGCATGGAACCGTGTGGCAGTGGACGAATGTGCCGGGGGCAATTGACATTATAGAATCCTCCCAACCACATTCCGGAACCGCGAGAATATGGCAACGCCAAAGATGCGCTCGACGACCCAGACCGACGCCAGAGCGATGAGGATCATCGAGCCATAGCGGACTATCACAGGCACGTACCATCGCGACTTTCGTATGGCGTAGAGAATCGGAAATACGACCGCAATTATGGCAAGCTGACCCAGTTCAACCCCCACGTTGAATCCGAGTACGGATAGGGCCATGTGCTCTCCAACCATTCCTATGTCCCCCATAACGCTTGCGAAACCGAAACCGTGGAAAAGACCGAAGACGAACGCAATCATCCACTCCTTGATTGCCACCCGCGGGAACAGGTTATGCAGCGCCGCGACGATAATCGACCCTGCAATAATGGCCTCCACGATGGGCCCTGGAAGTGCAACGAGACCTAGGCCCGCGAGCGTAAGCGTGATGCTATGAGCGACCGTGAAGCTCGAAACGATGCCGAGGATCTTCAGGAACGCTGGGCGAAAGCTCGTGACGGGTCTCCACTGCTTGTTAGCCAGGAACAACACGGACGGTAGTACGAGCGCGAGCAGGAACAGAATGTGATCTAGCCC
>JBBKWZ010000157.1:0-19191 GCA_037969195.1 Rubricoccaceae bacterium
GCGCCACGTGTTCGATTCAAAGAACGAACCTTGACCTCAATACCCATGGGCAAACAACAATCGGCCACAGTGGATGATATTAGAAACGCTCTGCTGGCTGCAGAGCGCGTAATCCTCACAAGTCACATCAGACCGGACGCCGATGCGATGGGCTCCGAGTTGGGTGTTGCCCATTTTCTGAAGGCATTGGGGAAGCAGGTCAACGTGGTAAATTCCGATTCCGAGCCGCGGAACTTGGGGTGGCTCCTGGACGATCACGGCGGGGGGTTCGTGGAGAAGTTTGAGGAAGGGAAGCTGAAACAGATCGAAGCGTTCGAAAACGCAGATGTCCTTCTCGTACTCGACACTGGAGCTGCGCACCGGCTTGGAAAGCTGGCCGACAGAATCGAGGGGATGACTGCGAAGAAGCTCCTCCTTGACCATCATCCAGATCCGGAAGACTGGTTCGATCTGGCTTGCGTTCGAACGGATTCTGCGTCGACTGGCGAACTTGTGTACGAACTCATCGCAGGACACGACCCTGAGCTCATCAACGAACACATTGCGACAGCGCTTTACGCAGCCATCATGACTGATACGGGGTCGTTCCGCTACGGCGCTACGCAGCCGAGCACACACCGGGTGGTCGCAGATCTACTTGAGAGGGGCGGGATCTCACCTGAGCCGATTCACATCAACATTTACGACCAGCGGACCCGCGAAAGCCTTCGCCTGTTGGCACGCGCGCTAGAAACCATCACGACGCACTACGACGGACGCCTTGCGTCGATGGTCATTACGCAAGCTATCCTGCGTGAATCGGGCGCGTACTTCGACGAAACCGAAGGCCTGATCAACTACGCGCTTGGCCTGAAAGACGTTGTCGCGGCGCTCATTTTTCTTGAAACGCCCCACGGTATCAAAGTGTCGTTCCGGTCCAAAGGCGATTGTCCAATCAACGACTGGGCTGCGCAATTCGGTGGAGGTGGCCACGCAAACGCGTCAGGCGCTTACATCCGTGGAACGCCCCTGAACAGCGTCGTCAAGAGCGTCATCGATAAAGCGCCCCTTCATGTAATGACCGCGGATTCCGCAGTCGTCGAAGAAGTCGATGGCATCTCTCCTGACGATCTCGCACTTCTTTCCGCCTTCAAAGGCAAAATCGACTAACCACATCTATGCAAATCGAACGCATAACGAATCTCGAGGCCACGCCAAGCGCAGACATCACGCTGCTCCTCCTGGAAGGCGAACAGGCTCCTGAGCTTTGGCGGAGACTGTTTGGAGACTCCATTGATCGCGCAGCGGTCGACGCCCGAGCCAGCAAGAAAGCCGCGACATTCTATACGGCCGATGGGGCCCGCGTGTGCGTCGTTGCGCTAGAAGAGTCCGACAATGAATCTCGTCGCCTCGCTGCAGCCAAGGGTGCAGCCCATGTGCTCGCCGTTAAGGCCGAAACGGTTCTGATTGCTGCAGACAACGCCGACGCCATCGGACCGGCAGTCGAAGGGTTGATTCTGGCCACGTATAGATACCTCCGGTATAAAACGTCTGAAGAAGCTCAGTGGGCCGGCCCACGCAAGCTCGTAGCCGTCGGAAGCGATGCTTCGGAGTTCGCCATCAGGACGGCACAGATACATGCGGAGGCTACGAATCTTGCCCGCGACCTCGTTAACCGTTCCCCCGATGAAACGACTCCGCAAGGTCTTGGCTTGCTGACGATCGAAGCCGCTGAGATCGTCGGGTTGTCTGTGGAGGTTTGGGATAAGCCGCGAATTGAAGCCGAAGGCATGGGTGGGCTGCTCGCCGTCAATCGCGGAAGCATGCAGCCACCAGCGTTCATCATTCTTGAGCACAAGCCAAGCGGCGCGGTGAACGCCCAACCCGTCATGCTCGTAGGCAAAGCTGTCACGTTCGATACAGGCGGGCTGTCGCTGAAGCCCACAAAGGACTCGATGGACCACATGAAGATGGATATGTCCGGTGGCGCGGCCGTAATTGGCGCAATGGTGGCGCTGGCAAGACTTGGTACGCCGTTGCACGTCATTGCGCTGGTTCCGTCGACGGACAACCGGCCGGGCCTGGATGCTTATGTGCCCGGCGACGTCATACGGATGCACTCCGGGGTGACTGTCGAGGTAATGAACACGGACGCGGAAGGCCGCATGATTCTCGCAGATGCGCTCTCATACGCCCGGCGCTTCAATCCCCAGCTCGTCATAGATATTGCGACGCTTACAGGCGCGCAGGTGGTTGCCCTTGGATCGCGCGTCGGTGCCGTCCTTACCAAGGAAACTGAGGGCGCTGACGAGCGAACGAAGCTCTTTCAGAAAGCAGGCGAGGCAACCGGCGACCTCGTCGCGCCGCTTCCGATGTTTGATTTTTACAAAGAGCAACTGGAAAGCCCTGTTGCCGACATGCAGAATGTGGGTGGCAAAGAAGCCGGGACCATCACTGCAGCAAAATTCCTCGAGCACTTTACAAAGGACGCCAACGACCCCGACGACCTGGGCTATCCGTGGGTCCATCTGGATATCGCTGGACCGTCGTATGGCGACACCGATCGAGGTTACAATCCGCGAGGAGCGACAGGTTTTGGAACAAGACTTCTTGCCGCTGCTCTGGCCGATCTCGCTAATTCCTTTGCCTGAATAGCGGCGGAGAAGTACACTAGGGCATCCCCACCCGAACGCCCATGAAACGCTTTATTCTTTTTGCTCTGGCCAGTTTTCTTTTTGCGGCTTGTGGATCGGATTCTGAGTCGTCTAGTTCTGAGGAACTTGCCGCCACCGGCGAATCAGATTCATTTAGCCAGGCTGATTCTATCCGGACGATTCGCCAGGAGGGTGGTGAACCCGGCATTCCGGGTTCTGATGTGCCGGATCAGATCTGGCGGATGGATGACGGTGCCTGTTATGCCTACGGTAATCGGGTCGTCCGCATTGTGCAAAACGGGGCAAACGAAGCCGTATCGGTATTCACGGGAAGCGATCGCGGGCGGTGCAACGCATCGACCTCCGACGCTACGTATTCCACGGGGACCGCGGGAGATCCGGCAACATTTTTTGGTGTAGCAGGCGATTTACTGTTGCTTGAGTTGACGAACGGTGACGAGCACAGCGTGCGGGTCGTCGATCTCGCTTCGGGCGCTGCGGTACATGACGCAGCTTACGAGGATCCTGTTGAGATTAGTGAGGGAGGTCTTTTCTATGGTGAACCCGCGGCCGAGTTTGAAAGCCAGGAAGAACTCAATTCGGTGGGCGTCAACTGCCCTGAGTCGAGGGCATGGTTCGAGGATAGTCTGGCAATCGGTGTCAGCATCCGGTCCCGATTCGACCTTACCACTCGTGAGGCAGAGCAAACAGACGACTTCACTTGCATTCCTCTCCTATGATGGATGAGATGGGTCGGCCGTTCATCGCAATCACTGCTGGTGATCCGAACGGTATCGGTCCCGAGGTTGTCCTGAAGGCACTTCAATCGCCGGAGATACGTGAGCGAGCGCGGTACGCGGCCATAGGCTCATTATCTGTGATGGAGTATTGGGCGGATCGACTCGGCCTTCGGAGTATGCTCGAAGAAGTCGATATGGTTGCCATTGGTTCGGATCGAGAAGTGACTGTACAACCGGGTGAACTCACGAAAGACGGCGGTCAGCTCGCGATGGAAAGCGTCGCTCGAGCATGCGAACTTTGCTTGAGCGGCGATGCTGATGCGATGGTCACCGCGCCAATCTCGAAGGAGGCCATCCAACTCGCCGGGTTCGATTTTCCGGGGCACACGGAGTTTCTGGCAGAGCGAACGGGCATCAATCAATTTGTGATGATGCTGGTGTCGGGAGATCTACGCGTCGCGCTCCTCACCATCCACGAACCAATAATGCGCGTCGCTGAGCTTGTAACGCGCCAGCGAATTCTTGATACGCTCGCTACCCTTTCGGCTGGCCTGCGAAAAGACTTCGGCATCTACAAACCCAGAATTGCCGTTCTCGGTCTCAACCCGCATGCTGGCGATGGTGGGGTAATCGGACGAGAAGAGATTGACATTATCGGTCCTGCTCTCGAAAGCGCCCGCGCGGCCGACATTGATGTCTCCGGACCATTTCCGGCGGATGGCTTCTTCGGACGCAGAGGCGACAAGGAGTTCGATGTGGTTCTGGCGATGTATCACGACCAAGGCCTTGCACCATTTAAAGCGTTGGCGATGGGGGCTGGCGTGAACGTCACGCTTGGATTGCCCATCGTTCGGACCTCTCCCGACCATGGCACCGCATTTGGCATCGCAGGGCAGGGGATCGCATCAGCCGAGTCGATGAAGGAAGCCATTTTGCTTGCGGTAGACATCGCTGCGGAAAGGAAGTCTGCGGCCGCATGAATGATTCAGATCAAGGTCCCGTCCCGCCGTACACGCTCCTCGCGCAAGGCTACGATGTGGTGATGGAGCACGTCGATTATGTCATGTGGGCGGAGTACGCATTTGAGATTTTGCAGCATCATCATCCAGCAGCGGACGAAATCCTTGAACTAGGCTGCGGAACGGGTTCGTTGGCACTCGAGCTCCAGCCACTTGGCGCATACGATTATCACGCGACGGATCTCTCAGTGGAGATGCTGGCCGTCGCACGCAGCAAGGCACGCGAAAAGCAGGTTCCGATCTCCTTCGACCCCCTGGACTTTCGCGGGATGCCAGCCGAGCCTCAGTACGACGCCATCCTGCTCCTTTACGACGGCATCAACTACGTCACAGAGCCAGCAGAGATTTCTGACATTCTGGAGGACATCTACGCCGCGTTGAAGCCTGATGGCGTGTTCGTCTTTGATCAAAGCACACCTGCCAACTCGCTCAACCACGCCGACGGATTCGACGATGCTGGACGTTCGGGAGACTTTCGGTATCTCCGCACGAGTAGATACGACGAGGCATCGCAGCTCCACACGACTACGTTTCGGCTTGCCGTCGGCGGGACGACCCACGCGGAAGAGCACATCCAACGCTCGTACTCGCTGGAAGAAATGGAGGGGCTAATCGG
This sequence comes from Rubricoccaceae bacterium, assembly GCA_037969195.1. GTDB lineage: Bacteria > Bacteroidota > Rhodothermia > Rhodothermales > Rubricoccaceae > JAHEJB01. The sequence goes on from JBBKWZ010000157.1 coordinate 5,009, forward strand.
CGCATCAGCGTTCGAACTGGAAGCCTCTTATCACGAGTTCTCTTTAGATCCGGCCACCGCTGCTAGCGAACGGGTCCACCATGTTCTACGCAGGCCGAAGCGTGGTTAGCTTCGCTTGACCCCAAGAATCTGCACCCGCACCACCCCGTGGAAGGCACGCTCGTTGAGCTCCGTAACGTATCCGTTTCGTACCCCGGCCACTCCGGCGAACGCCTTAAGGTGGCGGGCGATCTGAGCCTTGAACTCGCCAAGGGTGAAATGGCGTACCTCATCGGCCCGACCGGCAGCGGTAAGAGCTCCCTCCTGAAGCTCCTTTACATGGACCTCATGCCCGATTTTGGCGTCGTCCGCGTGGGTAACTACCAGTCGGACCGCATCTCGCCGAAGGAGATTCCCTATCTCCGGCGGTCGCTCGGCGTCGTTTTTCAGGACTTCCAACTGTTGCCCGACCGGAGCGCTTTTGAAAACATCGCATTCGCCCTCTACGCAACGGGCAAGCGCGGCAAGGTCGTTAAGGATCGCGTGATGCAAGCGTTGGCCCGGGTTGGTTTGAGCCACAAGGCGTACTCGAAGCCGCACGAGATGTCTGGCGGCGAGCAGCAAAGAGCCTGTATCGCGAGAGCCATTGTAAACGAGCCGCTCCTGCTTCTGGCCGATGAGCCAACGGGCAACCTCGATCCCCGCGTGGCCGATGAAATCCAGAAGCTCCTCATAAAGCTTCACAAGGAAGGCATGGCCGTCCTCATGGCAACGCACGATTACCGCATCGTCAAGCAGTTTCCGGCGCGGACGCTCGCCCTTGTGAAGGGGAGGCTCGTGGAGGTGGATCCGGCGACGCTGTGAGCGAAGTCGTGATCACGACACCGCGTCTCATCCTACGGCCGTTCACGCAGCACGACGCCGTGGACTACCACCGCAACACCATGGCCGACGCGGACGTGATGCGATTTCTCCTCGGTGTGAAGCCGATAAAGGAGACAAAGTTGCTCGTAAAGAATCGTTTTAGAAAGCCGGAGAAAGGCAAACCCGGTGTCTGGTCAGTCGCATTCATGGAAGATCCGAACAATGAAGTGGTTGGCCACGTTGGGTATCTGACGCAGGAACTGGACGGTGAGCCTGTCGAAGAGATGAGCTACCGTCTCGCCAGACGACACTGGGGGAAAGGCCTTGCCACGGAAGCCGCGATCGCCGCCCGAGACTGGTTCTTCGAGCACACAGACCTCGAATTCTTCGTTGGCTTCATTCTGCCGGAGAACGCATCATCTACCGCAACGGCAGAGCGGATTGGGATGCGCTACTGGAAGGACGCCGTTGTGAAGGGTTTTGATGTGCGGGCTTACAGGATGTATAGAAATTTGTAGCTGAGCGTTTTCGATACCGCGTCTCATCCTTAGGCTAAAGCCGGGACGTATCGTCGCCGAACGACGGGCATCTCATCGTATCGCCGCTCTGCGGTGGTTGTCGAAGACGATTATCCCGCGATCATGCTAGGTCGAAGCGATCGAGGTTCATGACTTTGTTCCAGGCCTCCACAAAGTCGTCGACAAACATTTTCTGCGAGTCCGCTGTTGCATAGACTTCGGCCAGTGCGCGCAATTCGGAGTTTGAGCCAAAGATCAGGTCGACTCGGGTGCCGGTCCACTTCGGTTTGCCAGTCTTGCGATCGCTGCCTTCAAACAGGTCTTTTTCGGTAGAGGTCGCTTTCCACGTAGTGCTCATATCGAGCAGATTTGCGAAGAAGTCAGGGGTCAGCGCCTCCGGCCGCTCAGTGAGGACACCGTGTTTGGTCTGTCCGAAGTTGGTGTTCAGCACGCGCATGCCGCCAACCAGGACTGTCATCTCGGGCGGGGTCAGCGTCAGCAGGTGAGATCTATCCACCAACAACTCCTCGGCAGATAGGGTGTATTTGGCCTTCTGGTAGTTTCGGAAGCCATCCGCAATCGGCTCAAGCACGGCAAAAACCTCTTCGTCGGTCTGTTCCTGAGACGCATCCGTGCGGCCCGGCGAGAACGGAACCGTCACATCAAAACCGGCATTCTTTGCTGCTTTCTCGATGCCTGCACAACCAGCCAGAACGATTAGGTCGGCGAGCGACACCTCCTTGCCGCCAGACTGTCCGCCGTTGAACTCGCTTTGGATACCCTCCAGGGTCTTAAGCACCGCCTTCAGTTGGGAAGGCTGGTTGACTTCCCAATCTCTCTGCGGGGCCAGGCGAATGCGGGCACCATTCGCGCCGCCGCGCAAGTCGGAGCCGCGGAAGGTAGAGGCGGACGCCCAGGCGGTCGAGACCAGTTCGGAGATCGAGAGTCCCGAAGAGAGGATCCTGCCCTTGAGGTGGATGATGTCCCCCTCATCGATCAACTGGTGATGGACCGCTGGGATCGGGTCTTGCCAGATCAGCTCTTCGGCTGGAACCTCCGGACCGAGATAGCGCGAGCGGGGCCCCATGTCACGGTGCGTCAGCTTGAACCATGCACGGGCAAACGCGTCTGCGAACTCATCCGGGTTCTCGCGGAAGTGCCGAGCGATCGGCTCGTAGATAGGATCCATGCGCATCGACATGTCCGCGGTCGTCATGATGATCGGAACTCGCTTCGACGCATCGTCGGCGGCCGGCGCCTGATTGCTGTCAGTCACCTCCTTCGGTGTCCACTGAAAGGCGCCCGCCGGACTCTTGGTCAGCTCCCACTCATTGTCGAATAGCATGTCCAAGTAGCTGTTGTCCCACTGCGTCGGCGTCGGCGTCCACGCGCCTTCCAACCCGCTGCCGATCTGATCGGCACCCTTACCGCTGCCATAACGGCTCATCCAGCCGAAGCCTTGCTCTTCAATATCCGCAGCCTCGGGTTCAGGACCGATCAGCGCCGCGTCACCGGCGCCATGGCATTTGCCGAATGTGTGGCCCCCGGCAGTAAGCGCCACCGTCTCGTAATCGTCCATCGCCATGCGCGCGAATGTCTCGCGAACGTCTTTGCCGGATGCGACCGGATCTGGGTTGCCGTTCGGCCCTTCCGGGTTAACGTAAATCAAACCCATCTGCACGGCCGCAAGCGGATTTTCGAGGTCCCGATCGCCGGTGTAGCGCTTGTCGTCCAGCCACTTGTCCTCGGAACCCCAGTAGATGTCCTTTTCGGGTTCCCAGATGTCCTCACGCCCGCCACCGAAACCGAAGGTCTTGAATCCCATCGATTCCAGAGCAACATTCCCAGCAAGAATGAGTAGGTCGGCCCATGAGATCTTCCGGCCATACTTCTGTTTGATCGGCCAGAGGAGCCGGCGCGCTTTGTCGATGTTTACGTTGTCGGGCCAACTATTAATTGGCGCGAAGCGCTGATTGCCGGTCCCTGCGCCGCCTCGGCCGTCGCCGGAGCGGTACGTGCCGGCGCTGTGCCACGCCATGCGGATGAATAGTCCCCCGTAGTGACCGTAGTCAGCCGGCCACCAATCCTGTGAGTCGGTCATCAGGTCACGAAGATCCTCCTTCACGGCCTTCAGATCCAGGCTCTTGAATTCTTTGGCGTAGTTGAAACCCTCTCCCATCGGATTGGACTTTGAGGAATGCTGCCTCAGAATATCCAGTCGCAACTGGTTCGGCCACCAGTCCTGGTTCGATGGGCCTGCGCCTAGCGCGTGATGAAACGGGCACTTTGCTTCGGTTGACATATTGCCTTTTCTCTAATGTTGAGGTTTGTACAGATTTCGATTTAGCGAACAGGTCTGCTGGAGCTTGTCCGGTTGAGCGCAACGCTAGGTATTGATCGCAACCGGGTATCTGTTCCGAATGACGCTGAACGTCTATTCCTTGGCTTCCAGATGCCTATGAGGACCGTCGGTGTCAAACATGCCGAAGCCAGGCGGCCGGGAGCCAAGAATTAGCGGGTTGAAGGCAAACTAGATTTCACCGAAAAGAACTGTTGTAGGGAAACCCCCGAATAGTCATTTCGGCGTCAGTCTGGAAAGTAAGCTTCCGGAAGATTGCCACGACCTTTACATGAACCACCGGTAAGATGCCGGGACGTTACATAGAAGGAAGGAACCCTCACTCCCTAAATGGCCTTCGCATCGTAGGTCCGCTGTCTATATTCGGCTGATTGTATTAACTCGCCCCATCACCCGCATGGAAGTCATTCAACGGATTATCAGCACGCTCGAGCATTACATCTGGAGCTGGCCCGAGATCGGCGGTGAATTGTCGCTTATCGTTATGGCATTGCTTGGCGTGGGCGTTTTTCTCACGCTGCGGCTTGGCTTCGTTCAGCTTCGGCATCTTGCGCATGGCATCGCTGTCACGACGGGCAAATATGATGACCCTGATGAGCCCGGAGACGTATCTCACTTCCAGGCGCTAACTACCGCGCTTTCGGCGACCGTTGGCATCGGCAATATTGCTGGCGTGGCCATTGCCATCCACTGGGGAGGCCCCGGCGCGCTGTTCTGGATGTGGATGACGGCATTTCTAGGCATGGCGGTGAAGTTTTCAGAGGTCACCCTTGCGCAGCATTACCGCGTTGTAGAGTTCCCCGACAAAGACGCAAAAGCATGGGAAGGTTCGGTCTCTGGCGGCCCGATGTATTACATCGAAAAGGGTTTGGGAAAACGATGGAAGCCGCTGGCCATGTTCTTCGCTGGTGCGCTGATGATCACGAGTTTTCTCACGGGCAATGCCGTGCAAGCCAACACAGTCGCTGACCTTGTGAACTCGGAGTTCGGCTGGCCTGTGTGGGTGACGGGGCTGCTTACTGCGGGGCTCGTCGGGTCCGTCATCATTGGTGGAATCGGACGAATCGGCAAAGTGACCAGCATTCTCGCGCCTTTGATGGCCGTGATCTACGTCACCGGTGCACTTATCATCATTCTGTTGAACGTGGGCCAGGTACCGGCAGCATTCGGTCTCATCTTTACCGAAGCCTTCAACCCGAGCGCAGGCGTTGCCGGAACGGGTGCCGGGGTTTTCCTGCTAACCATGATGTGGGGTGTTCGGCGCGGCCTGTTCTCCAATGAGGCGGGTCAGGGATCTGCGCCCATAGCCCACGCGGCAGCGAAGACAGACGAGCCCGTATCAGAAGGCGTAGTTGCTTTGTTGGAGCCATTCATCGACACGATTGTGATTTGTTCGATGACGGGTCTCGTGATTCTCACGACCGGAGTCTGGAATCAGCCCCTGCCGACATCGCTGGATCTCAGCTCGGGCGACATCACCTACGTCGCCCCCGACTCGCGCGGTGTGTTTGCCGGTGGAGATGCCCCGACTGAGATCCGCGTCGAAAGCGGCGCTCCCGTTTATTCAAATGGAGACAACTACTTTGCGTGGCACGATGTCGCGGTCGAAAACTTTTATACGGACCAGGCTCAATCGCAGCCATTTAGCGGTCGCCTTGTCGATGGAGGCCGCCATGCCGTTGCCGATGATGGCACGACATACGACGTTCTTTACGGTGACGCCGTTGAGACAGCCGCTCCGTTAACCAGCGCAGCCTTTTCCCAAGGTTTCGGGAAGTTTGGAATGGGTGGTCTGGGCAATTTCATCGTGCTGATTTCGGTACTGCTTTTTGCTATTTCCACCTCAATCTCGTGGAGCTACTACGGTGACCGCTGTGCAAACTACCTCTTCGGAAAGAAAGGAATCCTTCCTTTCAAGGGCGTTTTCGTCATAATGCACTTCATCGGAGCGATCACGTCGCTGTCGGCTATCTGGGTTCTTGGAGATGTCGCGCTTGGATTGGTGACATTCCCGAATCTGATCGCTCTCGTTATGCTCTCAGGTGTCGTCGCGAAACTCACGAAGAGCTACTTCCAGCGGAAGCCCTGGATAGAAAACGCAGAAGCGCACAAACGTGCGAAGGCTGAGGGGCGTATCTAGTTTGCATCGAAGTTGGGCGGAGAGTGTCTTCGCCTGACTTTGCAATTGTCGACTCATGCTCACCATCGTAGATCACCCGCTATTGAAACGCGATCTGACGATCCTACGGGATCGGCAGACGCTGCTCGGCAGATTTCGGGAAACGATGGCAGAGGCGGCCTCCATTCTCGCATACGAAGCCCTGCGAGGGCTTGAATTGGAAGAGATGCTGGTTGAAACACCGCTGGAGGAAACCATCGGCGTCAAACTCGCGCGGGAAATCGTAGTCGTATCCGTGCTTCGTGCCGGCCTGGGGATGGTGGATGGTTTCACGCGTTTTGTACCGGAGGCTCGTATAGGCCACCTCGGCATGTACCGCGACGAGCAAACGCACCGGCCTGTCGATTACTATTCGAGTATCCCAAAGCAGGTCACCGAGGCTCGAGTTTTCGTCGTCGACCCCATGCTTGCAACCGGAGGCAGTGCGGCAGGAGCTCTGAATCATCTCAAGGAGCAAGGCGCGACCGATCTCGTCTTCGTGTGCCTCGTGGCGGCGCCGGAGGGCGTACAGCGCCTGAAGGAGGATCATCCTGATGTCCACATTTTCACGGCTGCGCTCGATCGCCAGCTCGACGCCAATGCCTACATTCGGCCGGGATTGGGTGACGCTGGGGATCGCATTTTTGGAACTTGAGGGCTCATGACTGCACCTTCGCTACGTCGCATCGCAGCACTATTCATTCTCGGCTTCGCAGGTGCGAACGTTCAGGCCCAGTCGGCCGATTCGGCCGGTGTAGTGGAGGTGGCGCCCCAAGTGATGACGGATATGTCAGGCGCCGCTGCTGTACCGCTAACCGCTTCCTCGGAAGAACCCGAGCCCACGAACCACGGTTGGTTATCAATCCTGCCGGCGCTACTGGCGATCGTGTTAGCTCTCGCGTTCCGGCAAGTCGTTGTATCGCTTTTCATGGGGGTGTGGGTCGGCGGCTGGATCGTCACGGGGTCGTTCTGGGGATTGTTCACGGGCTTATGGCGGACTATGGATACGTATATCCTGAACGCTCTGGGCGACACTGATCATGCAGCTATTATCATTTTCTCTTTGATGATCGGCGGGGTTGTCGGGATCATCCAGAAGAATGGCGGCACGGCGGGGATCGTGAACGTGGTCACGCGTTGGGCGAAATCAGCGCGGCGTGGACAGCTTGCCACGGCGCTGCTCGGCATCGCCATTTTCTTTGATGACTATGCGAACACGCTCATAGTCGGCGGCACAATGCGGCCGATTACGGACAGCCTTCGAATCTCGCGCGAGAAGCTTGCCTATCTCGTGGATTCGACGGCAGCGCCCGTAGCATCCCTGGCGCTTGTGACGACATGGATAGGGTACGAGGTTGGCCTCATAGGGGACGCTGTCGGCCAGATCGATGGCTATAGTGAATCGGCATACTCCGTATTTCTGAACTCCATTCCCTACTCCTTCTATCCAATTCTCGCCATCGTCTTTGTGTTCGGGGTTACGCTAATGCGCCGCGATTTCGGACCGATGCTCAAAGCCGAGCGGCGTGCGCGAACCACGGGCCAGCTGTTTGAGCCGGATTCGCAAATTGCGATCGCAGAGGCAGAATCCAGCGCGCTGGATCCACCGGAGGACAAACCGCATCGACTACTGAACGCGGCAATCCCAATCCTCGTCTTGGTTGTCGTCGTGCTTGGCGCGCTCTACGCAACGGGCCGCGCGGCTGTGTTGGAAGAGGGCGGTTCGTCGACGTTGAGGGATATCATCGCCTCGGCGGATTCCTACAAGGCGATGTTGTGGGGTTCCATCGCGGCAGTGATAGTGGCCGTGATTCTATCGCTTGGGCAACGCATTCTGACGCTTACCCAAACCATTGAGGCGTGGTATGCTGGTGTTCGGGCCATGCTGCTAGCCATCATCATCCTCATACTTGCGTGGTCACTGTCAAATGTCAACGACGCGCTCGGCACCGCCGATTTCCTGGTAGCCTTGCTCTCTGATACGGTTTCGCCAGGCATGTTGCCGGCTCTGGTTTTTGTGCTCGCCGCGGCTACGGCGTTTGCTACTGGTTCGAGTTGGGGAACGATGGGAATCCTAATGCCACTCGTTATTCCGCTTGCATGGGGTGTTCTCGATGCCAGCGGTAGTCATTCGATGGCAGAACACAGCCACATCATCTATTCGACTGTAGCAGTTGTCCTTGCGGGGGCCGTTTGGGGTGATCACTGCTCCCCAATTTCGGACACGACCATCCTTTCGTCGTTGGCTTCCGGTTGTGACCACGTCGACCACGTACGTACGCAACTGCCCTACGCAATGACGGTGGGCGTTGCCGCTTTGCTCGTCGGAACGCTGCCAACCGCCTACGGAATGCCTTGGTGGATCTCTATGATAGTAGGGGCGGCATTGCTGATCGGAATACTTCAGTTTGTCGGAAAGCCTGTTGAGGAGCCTGTGACGACATAGGGCATGAGCGCAAAGGGCTGTCTGTAGACTTTGTGACTTTGCGCTCTCTTTCGTATCGTCAGGAATCGCCACTTCACACGACGTCCACACTGCTTGCGCCGCGTGGAATGCCTGTCGTGGGCCAGACCTGTGGTTCATCCTAAGAAAGAGGATCAAAATGCGAGTAGCTACTTTTGTTCGCCCAGTTTTGTTGGCAGTTCTAACCCTGGTGGTCGGAGTCTCGACCAACGCTCAAAACACGCAGTGGTTAGGTCCAGACGGATCCATCGTTGAGGGAGGCCGCTGTGCGACACCTGAAATGACAGCTGGTGAGCAACTTGAAGTCAACACGTATTTAGAGGAATTTCTGGCCCAAAATCCAAACATCCTGAATCTCACGGGTACGTATGTGATTCCAATTGCCTACCACGTTATTCGTCTCGACAATGGGACCCGCGACGTATCCGATGCAGACATCGAGGAACAAACGTTAGTTCTTACCGCTGCTTTTGCCTCAATGGACATTGAGTTCGAAACGGCTAGTATTGATCGCACTGATAACACAAGTTGGCACAATGCTGGGGTAGGTTCCTCGGCTGAGATAGCCATGACGAGCGCACTTGCGGTAGATCCGGCTACCACGCTCAATTTCTACATGAACAACGCTGCCGGCAATCTTGGATACGCCTACCTCCCTCAAAGTTTTCCCGAGAACAGTACGCGGCACGGAGTGTGGGTTCTTTGGTCGTCTATGCCGAACGGCTCGTCAGTGCCTTACGACGAGGGCGATACAGGTACGCACGAAATTGGCCACTTTGCCGGGCTGTCTCACACCTTCTCGGGTGGATGTGGCGGATCGGGCGACGGCGTTCCAGACACGGCGCCGGAAGCATCCCCGGCATTTGGTTGTCCTGTCGGACGCGACACGTGCCCGGGTGACGGACCCGACCCAATTACAAACTTCATGGACTACGTTGACGACTTTTGCATGATCGAGTTCACGCCAGGTCAGCGTGATCGGGTTTATGTGCAAATGGCAGCGTTCCGGCCAACTATGTGGGTCAAAGTCCCTGTCCCCGTTGAACTCGTGAGCTTTAACGCCACGCTAAACGGCGATGCTGCGTCTTTCGAGTGGGTTACTTCGTCGGAGACGAACAACGCTGGGTTTGAGGTCCAAATGATGGCCGACGGCCAGCGTGAGTTCCAGGCAATGGCTTATGTCGAAGGCAATGGGACGACGACCGAAGTGCAGCATTACACCTACAACGTGACTGGCCTGAACTCGGGGAGCCATACGTTCCGCCTGAAGCAAGTGGACTACGACGGCGCTTTTGAGTACAGCGATGAAATTGAGGTTGCGGTTGGCGTTCCGGGTACGCATGTTCTCGAAGCGGCTTACCCCAACCCGTTTAATCCTGAAGCGACGTTCCGGTTTGGTGTTAAAGCGCAACAAAATGTGCGAGCGGAGTTGGTTGATGTTCTGGGCCGCGTTGTCAGCACCCTCTTTGACGGCAATGTCGAGGCTGATGAAATGCAAACCATACGTATCGACGGAAGCGGTCTGCCAAGCGGAGCTTACCTCATCCGCGTTGTGGGCGAGTCGTTTGCCGACGCCGAGTCGGTTACGCTCCTGAAATAGACTGAATAGGAGAGACTCCTCTTCGATGGGGGCGAGGGTGTAAGCCCACGCCCCCTGATTTTGTCGCTTTGGCGCTCAACGAGTATCCTACGGGGTACAAGTCCTAAAAAGAGAAATGATGCTTATTCGCAGACCTACCATACTTGCCATTGCCGGCATCGTCCTGTTCGCAAGCCCAAGAGTGCCCGCACAAGACGTGCAAGACGGAACGTCACCTCCCGTGGCAATCGTCCATGCGGCTTCTTCGTCCGCAAGTGCAGGCACGGGAATACTCTACGGCAACTTTTTCTTTTTCACGGATGGTCCTACAGCGTGTGGCACCAACGAAAACCTGAGAGACCCTTTCTACGACGCACCAGAAAATATCCAGTTGTCTCCTGTCCGTCGAGGACGGCGATTGGTATGCGATGACGCCACCGACAACGTGATGGGCAGCACCGGTTTCCGTCCAAACTTCAACCGAAACCGGTCCATCGAGTATCGGGTCCTAAATTCGAGCGAAGCGGAAGAACTATGGTTCATTTACGCCTCGGTGGAAGTTCGGAATACGTCGGATGGGCCTGTTGAAGGGCGACTGGGATACAGCATAGATGGCGGCTCCACATACACGGAAATACTCTCATTTCCGATCACGAACACTTGGGTCAGAGCGGATCTGGGTGAGTACGTCTTCCCAACAAGCTTGGACAGTTCGGAAATCATTTTCGGTATTCAAGCAAAAGGCGGAGATTCGGGTGGTGTCCTGGAGATCAGAGACCTGACCTTCGGACTCTTCTATCAACCCGTGGTCCCCACGCTTCGTGTTGCTGATCATGAATCGCCAGCAATGCAAATCGATGCTGCTGGCGCAAGACTTGCGTCTGTCAGCGAAATCGATGGGGCTGATGAGGTTCCGAGCACGCATGCGATGGAAGCAGCTTACCCAAACCCGTTCAACCCGCAGGCGCAGTTCTCGCTTAGCGTGTCTCAAACTCAAATCGTAAATGTGAGCGTCTACGACGTGCTTGGGCGTAAGGTGTTGAACCTTTTCGATGGAGAACTAGAGGCCGGCAGCGTTCAGCCGCTCACACTCGATGGGCATGAGTTGTCCACCGGTGTTCTCTTTGTTCGAGCGACAGGCGAAACGTTCTCCGCATCGCAAACAGTTACGCTCTTGCGGTAGGCGGTTCAGAGAATCCGGAGCGGCGGTAGCTTCCGAGTTACCGCCGCTTGTTAATGGACGTTCTCTACTCAGACAATCATCTTTTGGTCGTCGTCAAACCGGCGGGTGTGCTTTCGCAAGCGGACATTACGCGCGATGATGACCTGCTTACGCAGGGCAAACGATACATCAAGGAAGCCTTTAACAAGCCTGGCAATGTTTTTCTGGGCCTAGTTCACAGGTTGGATCGCCCGGCAAGCGGAGTGATGGTTTTTGCCCGAACATCGAAGGCTGCCGAGCGGCTATCTCGTTTGTTCCGCGAACGCGCGGTCGAGAAGCGATACATCGCACTAGTGGAAGGGCGCCTAGTTGGCAATGGAGAGAGGGAAGATTGGCTTCTGAAAGAAAATGCCAAGGTGCGGAAAGTCACCGCTTCGCATCCGGGGGCCAAACGTGCGGTCATGAAGTGGAAATGCTTGGGTAGTCATAACGGGCAATCTTTGATTGAAGTGGATCTGTTGACAGGGCGGAAGCATCAGATTCGCATTCAGTTGGCTGCACTCGGACATCCGATTCTCGGCGATCTACGGTACGGTGCGAAGCGCGAATTCGATGGACAGAACCTAGCCTTGCACGCATACGAGCTTGGTTTTGAGCATCCAGTGCGAAAAGAGTCCATGCACTTCGCAGCGAAGCCTCCCGCTTCCTGGAATGGATTCTTCGACAAGGAGATTCGCAAACTCATCGGCGAATCCTTAGAGCGATGATGTTCTACCGTGTGGTCATCAAACCCACGCGTTCACGTACGGGCTGCATGAAGGTCTCGGCCTTTACCCTCGCCTTGTCGCCCCCTACCCGCAATACGTCTCGCACGAAATCGGGACGTTCGATCAATTCCTTGCGACGCTCGCGAGCCTCCGCGAAGTAGTTATCTGCCAAGGTCAACAGCTCCTTCTTTGCGTGCCCATATCCGTAACCGCCTGATCGGTAGGCTGCAGAAATCTCTGCGCGCTTCGCTTCATCCGCAAAGAGCTTGATGAGAGCAAAGACGTTGTCGGTCTCCGGATCTTTGGGCTCCTCCAGCGGCGTCGAATCGGTGACAATTGACATAACGGCTTTCTTGAGAGCTGCCCCCTCATCGAAGATGCCTATCGTGTTGTTGTAGCTCTTCGACATCTTTCTTCCGTCGGTTCCAGGAACAACAGCGACTTCTTCCAAGATGAGCGGCTCCGGAATCGGAAAGACCGGCGCATCCTCTTCGCAAAATGTGTTGTTGAATGACTGGGCGAGATTGCGGCTGATCTCGATGTTTTGCTTCTGGTCAGCCCCAACCGGGACCCGCGAGCCACCGTATATGAGGATGTCGGCGGCCTGTAGGATGGGGTAGGAGAAAAGTCCGCTGTTGGCGGAAAGACCTTGCGCCACCTTGTCCTTGAATGCGACGCCCTTCTCCAATTGGCTGACAGGAGTCAGGCAGAGAAATATCCACGCGAGTTCCGTGACCTGTGGCACATCGCTCTGGAGGAAAAGATTCGCTTTCTCAGGATCAAAGCCAAGCGCGAGATAATCCAGCGCGACGTCAAATGTGTAACGCTTCAGAGCCTCGGCATCGCGCACGCTTGTGAGCGCGTGATAGTTGACGATGAAGTAATAAGCCTCATCGCGGCGCGATTCATCGTTGCCCAGCGCAATATGCTGCCGCAGGGCACCAAAGTAGTTGCCGATGTGAAGCGTCCCCGACGGTTGTATGCCGGAAACGACTACATCAGGAAGGCCGTTTCCAGAGACGGACATTAAGCTCGTGCCGGCTGCGGCATCCTGTTGGTGATCGTGCGAACGGTTTCCTGCCGGGCCTCGCTTCCGTCTCTAACCACGCCGAGAATGGCCCGCGTTCGTTCCTGATGGTGTACCGCATCAACTTCGTTGGTAACGACCGTGCAGTACTCACGCTCAATGTCAAGGACGTTGTGAAGCAACTCGGCGTCTGTTTCGGTTAGGCTGGAGCTTGCGGGTTCCAGTTCAGTGCCATTCGGTGGCGTTCCGCCCATGCTGAAAACAGTCTCGCTGAGTTTTCCGGATTCTGTTCGGGCGCGCGACATGAACTTCTGAATCTCGTCCGTCGCTTCTGAGTCGTCCAGATTAGCGAGTACCTCCTCGTACGCATTCAATAGCTCGTGATGGCTGCGTACAAGCGGAATGAGGCGTTCAATCGTCTCCTCGCGCGTGGCATAGCGGCCCGCGCCACCTTTGTTCAATAGGGGTCGAAGAACAGAAAACATAGGGAGCAGCGACTTTAGTGAATGACTAAACTCGCTATTAGAGTGAGCGAAGACAATGAAAGCAAGGTGACTTGGAGTGGACTAGTGCAATGGAACTCCTGCGTCATCAAGGCGAGTTCACAGCAGGCGTGTTTCGAGATGCAGCTGAAGGTCTAGGATCCTCGCCCATGTCGGCGTAAGATTGCGGTGCCTCGCTAGATTGCATGACGCTGCGTAGACCTTCAGGCACATCGGTATTGTAGGGAAGTCGGGCCTCTATTTCGCGTTGGTTATCAGCCAACTCGGAACGGAAATTTTCAAGTGCTTGTCGACGCAGATCGTCGTTACGGCTTTCCTGTCGCCACTCGCTAACGGCAAAACCAAGCAGGACGGAAAGGAAGATCGCGCCAGCCTCAATGGCAAGCACGCCCCACGATATCCGTCGCAACTTGACCGAAAGCATTCCAGGCTCAGACATTCACCCCAAGTTCCACGCCGAGTGCTTCGGCCAGCTTGGCATCGTGACCGTAGATATCCCGATAGGTTTGCAATTGCCCAGTCGCGTCCACCCAAGCTGTAAAATAGACGATGTGAACAGGGACCGGCTTGTCAAGCTGAACGTTCTGAAGCCGCCAGGGACCCGTGAACTTGGCATCGATATCCTCGACAGTCCACGCGTTGGTTCGGGTTAAGATTTCTTCTGCAAGCCTTGCGGGCTCGTGCGCACGAATGCATCCATGAGAATACGCACGCATTCCCTGCGCAAATGCCCAACGGGAAGTAGTGTCGTGGATGTAGATGGCGTAGTCATTCGGAAACATAAATTTGACCCGACCCAATGG
>JBBKWZ010000158.1:0-6580 GCA_037969195.1 Rubricoccaceae bacterium
AGGCGTTCGATGTGTTCGGTTACATCTGTTTCGCCGTCGGCTCGGTATACGGCGACGCGCACGCGGTAGAGGTAAATACCGGATCCAAGCCGATCAAAGTCCTCGTCGAGGCCGTCGAAAGGAATTTGAACAATGCCGCCCGAAAGAACTTCGTCCAATTCGATCGTGCGAACGGGCCGGCCCGAAAGCGAGTAAATGCGAAGCTGAATGCGTGCAGCCGTTCCCGGGGGCTGATTGTGTTCGAACACAAATCGGGTTGCCCCCGTTGTGGGATTTGGATAGTTAAAAACGCGCTGCAAGGCGAGCTCTTCCGACCCTGCGCGCTGATACGTCAACTGGCCCGACGTAGAGTTATTCGCAACGTCCCATGCCGTCACGGACAATGAGTGAGCGCCGGCAGCCTGCTCTGGAAGTTCAAATCGAATGGTCCCGCTCTGATATGAATTGAGGTCGCCGACATAGAAGCGACCGATCTCAATCGCAGATGAAGGATCATTGTCAATGGTCAGCAGGAGTTCGTGGCCAACACCGGTACCAACAGTGTTGATACCGTTCTCGTCGAACAGACGGACCACCAGCACAGCATCATCACCCACCAGCCCCCCATCAACAAACGTGGAGTCGTTGATGAATAGGTTCATCTGGGGACCTTCGTGATCGTTTAGGGGAGCGCCTGCCGTTTCACTTATCACAAACTGCTCTGTCGCACCATTCCCATCCAGCCCAGACGACGATCGAACAAACGCGGAAATGCGTCCCGTTTCTCCCGTGTAGGAAACGTCGCGTGGAACGACGAACTGAACGGAAAATGCACCATTCTGTACTTGGGCGCGACCTCGATAAATCCTGTCACTCCTCACATCATAAAAGCCGCTGGTGTTCGAAACGATCGCGGGATCAATTGCGATTGTCCGTTCAGCGTCGAAGACTTCCAGGTCAACTTCCCCGACAAACGAGTTGTCCGGCAAGCCATCAAACCCGAGCACTTGTCCTGTAATCGTCGCCAGTTCGTTTGCGCGTAACTCTGGCAGTCCGTTGACACGACGATTGGGCATCGAGGGCGTACCGACCGAGCTACCGGGAAGCGTCTGGCCATTTACGGACGTAATGGACACGGGCCTTTGCGGCAATCCGACGCGCATGGCGGGATCACCCAGAAGGCTGAACTTGTGGTTGTTGCCTTGCGCCCCAACATCGCTGCCCTTCGTGAGGCGCATAATGTCTCCAAGCCGTCGTGGCTGCCCGTGCTCATCTCGCTCAAAGAGCTCGTTGACGAGCTGAAGGTTGAGGCCGAGGTTGAATGTAGTTGTGCTTGGGGAGGCAAAAACAATGCGGACGGTAGTAAACATGGCAATTGCCCCGCCGCGTGGCTCGAGCAAGAAAAGTTCGGCACCGCTCTGCTTGTCGACCATATCGAACCGGCCGAACGAACACGTCGCGGTTACGAAAATGGGCAGATTGTCGTAGTCGTCGAAGATCTCGATATCCTCAATCGTGACGAGTTTCTCGTCGGCCAGCGCGTCGTGCCCGCCGTGGCCAGAGTAATTCCAGACTAGAGTACCCTCCTCTATCACCCGCTCGATTTCAGCCCGCGCTTCAGGAATTCGCCTACCTACCGCCGTGATCACGTGCGGATACGAGGTTGAATAAATCTTTTGCACGTTGAGATCTGTGAACGACGTGTCGATCCTTCCCGCTACCACGTCCGCATTCTGCAAGTGCAAGTCCCGGTCGCCGGCGTTTGGGAATTCGTCGTCTGCAACAACGGTGTAGCGCGTTCTCCATGCACCGAAGGTAGAAGGGTCTTCGTAGTGGATGATCTTCTCGATTACAGCTGCGGCATCCTCACCTGTTCGGGCCGGGATCCGACCAATTCCCACATCCACGCGTTCTGAGATTCGCGGGCAACCTGGTGTCCTGCAATCTGGATCCGTATAAGTACCCGTACTCTCTCTTCCGGGCCATGCCCACGCACCTTCGATATCGTCCAGAAAGCCGAAATAGTCGTCCGACGTGTACGACTCCAAAAGCTCGAGGCTCTCAAACGTCTGATAAGTAGGGATGAAATTGTTCTGGTCGCCCGCCTCAATGCGCCCGCGATAATCGTAGTGACCATCGCCGAAAAGCAAAACATATCGGGGAATTTCGTTCGGCGTTGGCGCCCGGTCGTAAAGAAACTTGAGGTAGTCGCGAACAGCGCGCATATCAACCTTTCCTCCAGAGAACTCGTTGTATATCTGGTCGATATCGACGACGACGGACGAAAGGCCATCATTGGTGCGCCGATGCGCCGCAAGGTCCTCAGAGGCAGATCTGAAAACACCTGGCGCGATGATGACGTACTCTGGATAGCCGGCAATCGCGTGGAGATTCTGCGCCGCCACGGTTTCGCCGGCAGCTGGCGCCAGGATTCTGCTGCTGTTCGAAACAAAGGCGACGAGTTCGTGAGGTGCTTCGCCATCGGCAATCTCGAGTTGCACGAGATACTGCCCCCCCTCCGACCGAATGCCGACCGATTTGATATCCGCCGGATTCGTCACATCCCACACGACTGGTTGCCCGGAAAAACCATCCAGAGCGAACTCAAACCGCCCAGTCTGTCCACCCGGCGTGTGAAAGCGCAGCATGTCTGCGTCAGAATTGAGGGAACGCGGGTAGATGGCCTCGATCCAGTCGATCCAGCCAACCGGGTTGTTCTGCGTGCCTTCCATGGTCATGTCCACACGTAATGTGCCGCCGTTGCCGACGGATTCCTCCATGGTCGCCATTGCCGTTTTGGCGAGGGCCGATTGGTTGGATGTGTAGCTGATAGTTCCCGGTCGTACAGATCCCAATTCCTGGCCGCCGCTCGTGAACGAAAGCGTTACGGCAGGATTTGCACGAGCCGCCGCTCGGACGCGATACGTGGCCGTCCCGCCAATCATGCCCGGTGGCACATCATTGAGCAGTGTGATGGTAGAGCGCCCAATGGAGGTCTCAGCACCCAACCACTCCAGCCCCGAACCACCGCCGTTACGAACGATATTGGTGAAATCCTCCTCTACGAAAAGCCGACCTGCCATCTGAGTTTGTCTGACAGCGTCCGGCAAATTCGGAAAACCAGGCGTGCCCGTACGTGCTCCGTTCGCACCGTCTACTCGCAGAAATACGAAATTCGAATTCGTGAAATAGTTGATGAAGTGTTGCCAGTGCCCGTCCTCTACGCCGTCGTCGGGATCGGTATCGGCAATCCACGTCCAGCCATTTGGCGCTTCCGCATAGAAAAAGAGCGCATCACCCTCGTCAAACGAACCATCGCCAGAGCCTGTGACGAGCACTGCATTTTCTACGAGATCGGGATGGCGGGCGTCCATATTTACGGCTGGCACAGACGCGCCACCGTTGCCAAACACCTGCAAGCTGGCTGGGTTCAGTCCCGACACGTTTACACCCAAGCTGGAGAGGTACGCCCTGTCAATCCGATAGATGCCTTCTTGCTCAATCGGAATCTTGAACCATGTGCCATCGGCAAGCACACTGCGGGTTACGCTCAGATGCGGGTTCTGATAGCCTGCTCCCCGGTCGTATGAACCCGATCCGTACCGCACAGAAATCAACATGCGGCGGTAGCGGCGAACAACGCCTTGAGCGCGATCAATCTGGAAGAGTCGCGCAGAAAGGGCACCGGTCGGGACTCGCCGCTCAATACCCAGAGCAACTACTTCGGCTGCGGGAATATCAAAGTACCCGCGCGCCTCATGTAATTCTTCAGATGCTCGCTCCAATTCGCTAACCGCTGGTAATCTGACCTCATCGAAGTCCGCCGAGAGAACTTCAACGGTTGGCGTTGCAAGAGACGGCAGCGTAATCGTTTCAGACAGGGTTGCATACCCCTGCACGGCATCGCGCATGAGCGCCTCCGGATTCGCTGCGTGGCGACGGGCCATGTCCGCAAAGTTTCCGGTCCACGAGGCTCGAACCTCGTAGGTAGCGCCGTTGCGCGTGGCCTCAATCAATCGAATGCTAGGCGATTCGCTGGCCTGCGATGCGCGCATTGTCGGCTGGGGAACCGTTGTAGGTGCTTGCAGACTTGATATCGCACGTTGCGCATCAACCTCAGAGACGCCCACTACCAACCCAAGTATCGCTAGAACGAGTGCCTGAGCGATTTGCTTTGCTTTTATACAGCACCGTGATGCAGTCATCGCGAGGCAAGGGGTTGCAGCCTGTAGATCGGCTTTCGTACGTCTTTTACGACCAGAGGCCGCACGGAAGTAGCTCCAAACCCGATACGCGATACCGACTCGTGGCCGATTTAATGACTGGACTGATCTGCAAGACCGGAAATATAGAGCCGTCCTTGGGGTGGCACAAGGTCATTAATCCGTAACTCCGCGGAATCCACGATCTCCTCTGCACCACGCCAACGCTTAAGACTACATAGTGAATCGCGGGTACAATAAGGGCCTCGCGGTGGCGGTCCGCGAGGCCCTTGCTAGCCGGTCAATGCCACGAGCTCACCCGAACCCAGGCACTGCTCCCTTCCGGCCTAGCTGTTGATGTTGCGGTGTATTGCCTGGCGGGTCAGGCCAATCCGCTCGCCAAGCTGCGAGCGATTGTCGATGCCGGGAATACCCACGAATCCGTTTACAAGGCTTGTGAGGTATTCCTGGCGGAGTCGGTTGATCGGAACTGGGCCGAGAATCTTCGCGATGTCGAGCTCGGCAAGTTCGCGTTGACAAGCAGCCATATCCTCTTCCAGCCGCTCAATCATAGAGTGCCACACGGGCGCCTTGTGGAAGGTGATTCGCGCCTGCTCGTAGTATTCCAGGGCAAGGCCGTAGAATTTGAAATCGTGATGGTAAATCTGAGCGAGAATGTGTAATACAACAGCTTGTTCTGAGACCAACTGGTTGCGGCAAGCCAACTCATATGCTTTCTGAAGCTGCTCCTCGCCTTGCTGGGTCTTCCCGGCCTTCACTAAGGCGTAGCCCTTAAACATCAGAGCTTTCGGGATGTACTCAACGTAGCCGTTACGGCGGCTAAGGTTGTAGACCCGCATGAAGAGCTCAATTGCTTGCTCGTGGAAGTTTTGCGAAAGCAGCGTACCCCCCTTCTGAAGCAACGCGGCAATCTCCCATCCCCGAGTGCCCATTCGGCGCGATTCGTCTTTGACACGATCGAAGTACTGATGCGCAGCGGCCAAGGAGGCGAGACGATGCCGCATCATCCATCCGAGCCGATAGTCGAGGACGATTGTCTGATAGTCGTCTTGCGGCTCGATTAGTGCCAGTTCGGTCTTTACGCGCTCAATCGGCGCATCGCGAAGACATCGGACGGCTTGGAGCTGCACGTGGGTCTTACCCATCGCGTCCAAATCGGGACACTTGAGCAGCTCATTGAATTCCAGGAAGGCGTCGTAGACACGCGCCTCCTCGATGTGTTCGAAGGCACGCTCCCAACGCTGCAACATCGACTCGGGGAGTGACGCAAGGTGTTTCGTAGCACGTTCAATGTGCTCACGTTCGTGCGCCGGGATCATCGGAACGGAGGGCATAGACGCTCGATGCAGAAGGGTCGGTGGGGTCCAGCCTGTCGAGAGAAAACCGCTGCTGCGGTACGTAGGCCGATTGGAAATGCTGGTCCCTGTATCGGCTTCGCCCAAGATTTACTTAAACCCTCCGACGCTTCCACTTTCCGCTTTCAGCCCTTCCATTTCATTTTCCTTACCAATCCGGCAATTGTCCGTCATCCCAGACCCGCCGCCTCCAATCAAATTGCCCTCCTCTTACGGTGTCATTTTCCAGTACCAAACCCACCGCACGGGTCTATGGGTCTATATGCGCTCAGAATTATGATTCGTTGAGCTGGTCGTTCGTGCCGAGTGCGGCGGCAATGCGCTCTCGCAGAGCTGAAAGTCCATTCAGCGCATCAGTCAACTGCTGAACAGCCACGTTGATGTCCTCGATAGGGCCAAGAATCGAAGAATCGGTCTTCTCCATTCGTGCCACTTCAAGGATGAACTGCGCATTGCCCGTGATAACCGTAAGCGGGTTATTAATAGCATGCGCTACGGCTCCCGCTTCCGCCCGCATCGCCTTCAGCATGGCTGTCGCCGAGGCTTGATCACTCCCCCTTGGCTCGGAGATGTCGGGATTCAAAGGGACCTTCTCGGGCATATGAACGACCTTGCTCAATTCAGACGTAAATGCATTCAAACTGTCGAGATCAGGCGACAAGCTGAAGTGGGATGTCGCCGGTGCGGAAAGTGCAACTCTGCTGGCCGCGTCGGTTCCATCCGAACGAACGAAAAAGTACGATTCCAGCCGCAAGGCGGTTCGTAAATCCAGCAAGTCGAGTCCGGACCCATCCGGAAGATCCTCGGCTATGAGAACGGCGTCAAACCTATTGCCAGTCAAGTACGCGCGTGCTGAGGTCAGTGTCTCGCAGTGCGTCACCGATACACCGTCGAAGCAGTCAGATAAATGCCGTTCCAACGCGCGCGTCAACTCGATATCCGGCTCTACGTACAAAAGGCGTATTTCAGACACCACTTCAATACTGTCGTGAGCGGACTTTGCACGGTAGCTTTCGGCCATGC
>JBBKWZ010000159.1:0-3702 GCA_037969195.1 Rubricoccaceae bacterium
CCCGCATGTGCTGCAAAACGCACCGTGGAGTTGGCTACCGCAGTTTGCGCACAAGGGCGATGCGGATTCTTGCTGACCCTCCGAATTGTTCGCCTCCTCGTTGACTTCGGCCACGGTCAATGTCTGGTTAGAAGGAAGAGAATTGTTCTCGCGAACTCGGACACTCCAATGCTAATTTCGGGCGAACGTTGTTGTCCGTTCGGGGAAGAACCGCGCCGTTCCGCTGTCGAATTTGCGTTCTTCAATTGAGAAGCTATCCGGCGAGGTGGTTATCCAGTTGTACATGTTAACGGCCTTGTCGTCTCCGCGCCCGCGCGAGCTGGTCGCTGTGCCCGCCGCCGCGACAACTATCTCGTGACCGAATTCTTGTGGATAGGCCGTCACGTTTGAAATGTGGTAGTGACCACAGAGAACAAGGTCGACACCGGAGGCTTCGGCAGCCTCGACGGCTTTGAGTGCGCCGGTAGCGATATCCTTCCGCTCGAACACCGCCTGGTTGCCCATCAATTGATGGTGAACCACAAGGATCTTTAAATCGTCCTCTGGGCGCGAAGCGAAATACGTCTGCATTGCATCCAGCGAAGCCTTTCGCACGAGACCACCCTTGATAGTGAGGCCGTGCGCGGTGTTCATCCCAAAGATCGAAAGCCCATCTGTGGAGAAGGTTGGCGTGAGCTCTTCGGAGATATAGCGCTCGAAACGAACTGTCGGGGTAATGACGCGCTCGATCGGATTGTGCCAGAACTGCCGTACATCATGGTTACCAGGTACAACAAGAACGGGAGCCTCAAAGGCATTCAGCATTCCCTTCGCGTCTTGGTATTGGTCGTCCGTCGCGCGTTGTGTGAGATCTCCGGAGACGATTACGACATCCATTTTTGCGTCGTTCACTTCCTCAACAAGCGCCTCGACAATTCCCAGATGGCTGATCTTGCCGAAATGGATATCCGACAGGTGGGCTAGGCGGATTGTTAGTGGTCCGTGGTTCGGAACTTGTGGTCCTTCAGCTTGCTGAGCCATGCTCAACTACCACCAACTAAGCACTGACAACGAATCACAATCAAACGAACATCCGAACCGGATCCTCCAGGAAACGCTTCACATCACCAAGGAATGCGGAGCCAGTTGCGCCATCAACTACGCGGTGGTCGCACGATAGGGTTACACGCATCCGTTTGCCAGGGACAACCGCGCCGTCCTTCACGATGGGCACATCCATGATTCCGCCGATTGCTAGAATACATGCATTAGGCGGATTGATGATGGCTGTGAACTCTTCAATCCCATACATCCCAAGGTTGCTCGTTGTAAACGTAGAGCCCTCCCAGTCTTCCGGCTGTAGCGTCCGAGCCCGAGCCCGGGCCGCCAAATCCTTTGTTTCGGATGCGATTTGGGTAAGCGTTTTTGCATCCGCGTCGCGGATAACGGGAGTCACAAGCCCTTCATCAATGGCGACGGCTATTGCTACGTTTACGCGATTGTGACGATAGATCGCGCTCTCCGATTCCATCCATGAACTGTTCACTGCCGGGTGCATTCTTAGCGCCAATGCACACGCTTTCGTGATCATGTCATTGAAGGAGATCTTCCCTTCTCCCCGCGCCTCTGCGATTTCGTTTATGGACGTGCGCGCATTCACGGCATTTTCCATGGCCACTTCCATCGTGAGATAAAAGTGTGGCGCAGTAAACTTGCTCTCCGCGAGACGGCGCGCAATTGTCTTCCGCATTGGGGTAAGCGGAACTGAATCGAATTCGGCGCCAGAGAAAACGGGCGTCATCGCTGGCATCGGACGCGGTGGCAACGCGATGGGCTTACTTGGGGGAGAAGCCAGGCTCGGAGCGGTTGGCCGAGCGACGGCTGGAGCATTTCCACCGAGCACGCCTTCGATGTCGCGTTTGACGATTCGCCCTTCCGGGCCTGTTCCTTGGAGATTGCGGATGTCCAGGCCAGCATCCTGAGCCATCTTTCGCGCGAGCGGCGATGCTTTCACGTCACCGTTGGCGTGCGAAGCAATGGTCTCCTGCACATCAGCCGTCGCACCATCTCCGGATACGTCGGGCTCTGGCATTGACTCCGCCGACTCACTTGAGTTAGGCGCTGAGCTAGTTCCCGCGTACTTCGCCAGCATATCGTCAACACTTTCGCCCTCATCGCCCAGGATCGCGATCAGCCCACCAATTGGAACACTCGCACCCTCCGCCACAACTTTCTTTAGAAGCACGCCGTCGTCGTAAACTTCGAGGTCCATTGTGGCCTTATCCGTTTCAACTTGCGCAATTACGTCGCCCGAGGAGACGGCATCTCCCTCTTTCGCTAGCCATGAAACGAGAACACCCTCTTCCATGGTGTCGCTCATTTTGGGCATTTCAACGGCGATGGCCATGCTTTCAGCGGTTAAGAGATCAGGGAAATGAAGTTCAGTTGACGTAGAGAACTCTTTTCGACGCCTCAACAACTTCATCGACGGACGGCATCCACGCAGCGATTAGGTTTTTGGCGTAGGGAGCCGGTGTGTCCTTTGTTGTTACACGGGCAATCGGTGCATCGAGATAATCAAAACATCGGCTCTGGACCTGGAACGCAACTTCAGAGGCAATTCCGGCGAAGGGACTCGACTCATCCACAATAACGAGACGGTTGGTTTTCTCGACGGACTCAACGACGGCATCAAAGTCAAATGGGCGGATTGTCCTCGGGTCGATTACCGTGGCCTCGTAGCCTTGCTTACTAAGTTCTTCCGCCGCTTCCATCGCGAGCCAATAGCTCTTTGAATGCGCCACTATTGTGAGAGCATCTCCCTCCCGCGCGATTCGCGCCTTCCCAATGGGAAGCGTGTAGTCAGTGGCGTCGGAAACTTCACCCTTCAGGCCGAACATCACTTCCGACTCTAGGAAGAGCACGGGGTCGTCATCACGAATTGCACTCTTAAGCAGACCCTTTGCATCGTCCGGGTTGGACGGCGCGATGACCTTGAGGCCGGGAACGTTGGCGTACAACGCTTCCACAGAGTTCGAGTGTGTAGCGCCTAGTTGCCCGGCCCCGCCATTACCGCCACGAAATACGATTGGCACCGCCAACTGCCCTCCGCTCATGTAGCGCATCTTTGCCGTGTTAGATACAATTTGGTCAAAGCAGACGAAGGTGAAGTTCCATGTCATGAACTCGATGATTGGCCGAAGCCCCATCATTGCGGCACCAACACCAAGTCCTGCAAAGCCGTTTTCGGAAATTGGTGTATCGATGATGCGCTTCGCACCAAACTTGTCCAGCATTCCCTGAGAGACCTTGTAGGCACCGTCGTACTCGGCGACTTCCTCGCCCATGAGAAACACGTTCTCGTCGCGCTCCATCTCCTCCGTCATCGCCTCGCGTAGGGCCTCTCGGTATTGAAGTTCAGGCATGTCAGTTGAGCTTTGAGAATTGTTTTTTTTCGGAGCAGCGTGAAAACAGATGCTTGATTACCAGAAACGCGGTCTAGACGAGGAATGGATTAACAGCCTGAGCGTAAACGTCTTCGTACATCGTTTCGAGTTCAGGGAAGGGGCTGTTTTCAGCGAACTCAACCGCCGCCAATACTTCTGCCTTAACGCCATCATCCAATTCGTCAAGCTTCGCGATCGTCGAAAGCTTGTTGTCGACGATATACTTTTTGACGCGGAGAATTGGGTCCTCATCCTTCTTCGCCTCCAGTTCCTCCTT
>JBBKWZ010000160.1:0-9234 GCA_037969195.1 Rubricoccaceae bacterium
ACTTAGGGACGACCACAATCTCCGGCCGGGAGCGAGGACGTTTCGGATGCCGCCGATGCTATCAATCGATACTTGGGAATTGCGTGCAACGTGCTCCATAGCGAATGTTGGGTAACCCACGCGGCGGAATACGCAACTAGTCGAAACCTGCCTCGACCCAACCCTACCTCACGAGCCCTCTCTCCAGTGCGAACCGCACGGCCTGCGCGCGGCTGTGCACGTGGAGTTTCGCGTAGAGATTTTTCACATGGCTTCGCACCGTGTGGGGGCTGATGAACAGACGTTCGGCTATCTGTACTTCGGTTTCGTCGGCAACAAGGTGATTCAGGACCTCTCGCTCACGATCCGTGAGGTTTAGCGCCTTGGTCTCCTCGTGATCTGTCGCAACGGAAGCCTCATTCTGCCGAACGTAACTCAGAAGTTTGCGCGCGACGATCGGAGTCATGGGTGCACCGCCTTGCATCAGTTCGTGCACCGCGTTCACGACGGTCTCTGTTGACACATCTTTTAGCAGATACCCCGAAGCCCCCGCCTGCACAGCCGCGAAGATCTTCTCTTCATCCTCGAAGACCGTCAACATCAACACTTCAATTGCAGGATAGCTGGCTTTCACCTTCTTCGCGGCTTCGATGCCATCCATGTGCGGCATTTCGATGTCCATCAGAATGACATCCGGGCGCATGTCCTCAGCAGTCCCGGCAAGCTTGTCTAGGCAATCCACGCCGTTGTCTGCTGCAAAAACAACCGTCACGTCGTCGAAGAAGCGCAACCGATCAATCATGCGGCTACGGAGCTGCGGATGGTCTTCTATGAGGGCGAGGCGAAGCATGATCACAGTGGGTGATGTTGCCCAAGATTCGGGAGTAAAGCAGGTCAGATCAATCCCCTATCGCGGGGATACGCTCCGGAGCCACTAGAGGCACGATCACACGCACAGTGGTCCCACCTTTGGTGGCGAGTTCGATGGTTCCCCCAAGTTCTTCAGCGCGAGCGCGCATACTGGAAAGACCGAACCCGGACATGCCGAGATCCGATGATGAACCTCCCGGTTCGCTCTCTTCGTGCCTGAAGGTTCCATCATCCTGAATAACGAGTTCAACTTTTTCGTCCTTACACGAAAGACGGATTTCGATGTGTTCCGCGTCGGCGTGCTTAATCACGTTGGTGATCGCCTCTTGTGCGATTCGGAAGAGATGGAGGGCCTGGATCGGCGATAACTCACAGGTGCCATTGTCATCAGCGAGTTTTACATCAGCCGTAGGTCGGTCTCGGTGCCGAAGGCGGGTAGCCACGTCGCGACGTATTTGCTCGGCAAAAGCCTCCGGCGTGACCGCTTCATGGTGCAATGCCCAGATGGTCTCGCGAAGCTGGCGCATCGTTATACGCGCGTCTTCCTCAACGCCAGCGAGTGGATCGACGGTGGGAACGACAGCTTGACCATCGCCAGAAGAATTGTTTGAAAGACGAGCGAGCTCCAATCCGGCCAACATATTCGAGAGTTGAGCGCCTACATGATCATGGAGGTCGCGGCTGATGCGCTCGCGTTCGTGCTGTAAACGAAGGGCTACGTTCTGGGCACGAACCCGCTCCTTTAGCTTTCGCGTCGCTAGTTGGCGTACAATCAATATCAGCCCGATCGCAAGAAGCACGATCATCAAACCACGGAACCACCAGGTCATCCAGAACGGCGGAACGATCTCTACAGGCACGGCTAGTTCCTCGCTGCTGACCACGCCGCTGCTGGACAATGCCTGCACGCGAAACGTATACCGCCCGGGCGGAAGGTTTGTATACGTGGCGAAACGACGATCTCCAGACTCTATCCAGTCGTGGTCGAACCCTACAAGTTGATAGCGGTACCGCGTGTGCTCTGGAGCAGAGAAGTTGAGCGCTGCAAACCCAAGCTCCAGCGTCCTGTCTTCCCATGCGATGCGGATAGCCTCGGGATGTGGCCCCAGCCGAAGCAGTCTATCCGCGGCCCGAACGCGGGTAAGTACAACGGGCGCTTCGAAGGCGCCAGCCTCGACATCTTCTGCGCGGAAACGCACAAGGTGACGTTGCGTACCGAAAAGGAACGAACCGTCTTCGAGTGACATCGCATCAAAAAGGCCAAAATCAACTTCTGGCAGACCGTCGGCTGTCGTGAACACAGTGACATCGCGTGTCTCCGGGTTGAATCGCACAAGCCCATGGCCCGTGCCCATCCATAGCCGACCCAAATCGTCCTCCAACAGGCTCTTGATGTTGAGGTCGGGCAAACCCTCGCGCCTCCCAAATCGTTCGAAGCTCCCTATTGCCGTGTCAAACCGATTCAGGCCGCCCTCCGCCGTTCCAATCCACAGAATGCCGGGCTCATCAGGCCGCTCAAGAATGGCCGTGACGATGTTCGAGCTGATCGATAGCGGATCGTCGATGTCGTTCATGTAACGCGTTGCCCTTCCGGTTTCACGGTCTAGCAGGGCCAGGCCGCCGCCATAGGTGCCCACCCAGAATCGCCCGGCTACGTCTTCGTAGAGAGCCCAAACCGTGCTACTGCCAATGCTCGTTGGATCATTGGAATTATGGCGGAAGTGTTCGAAACCGCTTGTCTCTGCGTTGAAGTGATCCAATCCGGTTTCTGTGGCGATCCAGAGAGCACCTAGGCGATCTTCGTAGAGCACCCGCATGCTCCGGTTGCTAATGGACGTTTCGTCTGTAGGGATTGGCAAAAAAGTTGTTGTGCGTCCATTCGGGCCACGCCGAACCAGTCCGCCGCCCAGCTGTCGATCCCACCCCGCGAGCCACAGGCTGCCGTCGCGCGTTTCCAGCACGTCAGAAACGCACCCCGGCATCACGCCCTCGACGCGAGAAAACGCCTGCGTTGTCACGTCATAACGATATACGGGGCCGCACATCGTGGAGATCAGAGGACTCCCAGTTCGATCACGGCCAAAAGCGATCGCAAAGTCCGGTGTCGGGAGGGGCAAGCTCTCGAACGCATCCCAAGACGGCGTAACCTTCCTCAATCCAGCTTCCGTTGCGAACCACACCACACCACTACGATCCTCAAAGACGCGCTGAACGAGCGCGGCGGGAGGCGTCTCGGAGTCGAAGGGATCGGAAAGAAATCTGGTGCTCTTGTTCGTCATGAGGTCGACGACCCCTACAAAACCACGCATTAATGATCCGTGCCAGAGCAATCCCCGCCGATCCACATGCCAATTTACAGCAGCGCCAAGATTCTCTGTTGGTGCTCCGATTTCGGGTTCAAAGGCGCTGCGTGAAGGATCAAAAACATTGAGAGATCCGTCAAGGCCGATCGCCCGGATCACACCATCACCACCGAAGTCGAGGCTGCCATAGACTCCACCAACCTGTTGCCAACTCGATTCGTGTGCACGACGCCAGATCTTGGGCTCGTCCTCCTCACCTTCTACCAGCCAGATTGCACTGTCCGGAGCGCGCCTTACCCAAAACATTGATCCCACGGATGTTCCGTTGATCTGCGAAACGCGCTCGATCCGGCGTTCCTCCGGAAAAAACTTGACGAGGGCTCGGTCGTGCTCCGTCGTGTACCAGACGGTTCCACCCTCATCTACCGCAAGACTGGAGGGGGCACCCGTAATCTCCCGGATGGGAAATCGTTCGAATCGCTCCGTAAGAGGATCGTATCTGCAAAGCCCGAAACGATCCAGCCCGATCCACAAGCGCCCCTGAGCATCCGACGCCAGGCCAAGCGTACGTCGGGTAGGCAATGCATACGGATCAGATGGATCTACAGGGATGACTTCAAAATCATACCCATCGTATCGATAAAGCCCCTCTTCAGTCGTCAGCCAGAGATATCCTGTCTCGTCTTGAAGCAGTGAATAGAACGTGGTAGGGCGGCCCGAGAAGACATCCGGCTCAGGCACATCAAAGCGCACGCGGGCCGGCTGCGCAGCAGCAGTCAGGGCCAGCACGAGGGCGGCAAAGCCAACGACGGGCCAGCGTAATCTGAAGAGCCAGACCGAATACATACGGGGGAAGTGAAGGGCGGCGGAAAGTAATTCGATTTAATCCATCCCCAACCAGAATCCCCTCATCCGGGGATAGCAATGCAATCGGGACAGACGATAGTATCGGTCATCGTTTTATCCATCTGGAGTGACCATGCGCATCTTGCCTCTCGCCCTTCTCTTGCTCTCCAGCCTTCTTCCGTCCACGGCGTCAGCCCAATGGGAGCGCATCGACACCAACTACGGAATAGGCGGGACCTACACAACAAACCTCGCAACGTTCGACGGCACGTTTCTCTATGCGACCGTCCTTTACTCGCCGCCAGTGCTCCACCTCTTCCGCTCCGGGGACCATGGAACCACGTGGACGGAGCAAACCGGATTTCCAAACGGCGTCACAGGCTCGGCCAATTTCTTTACCGTGCTGGAAGGTCGCCTGGCAATGGGGGGCCTCGCGGGTAGTAGTGCGCTGTTTCTTTTCTCGGATGACCAGGGTGCAACGTGGGACCAGGTTCTAGCCTCCGGCGTGGGCAACCCAAAGGCTATGGCCAGGCAAGGGGATTTGCACATTGTTGCCACGGCGAATGTCTTCGCGCGCTCAACGGATGACGGCCAAACATGGGCGAACGTGGCCGGAAGTCCGACTGCTGGAGGAGCAGTAGTCATCACTGCGAATCGTGTCATCGCCATTGCGCAGTTCGGATTCCTCCAGGAATCGTCGGATGAAGGGCTGACATGGAGCGCTCTAACCATTGACGGGGCTTCGATCGCAACCGCTCTTTGGGAAGAAGGAAGCACGACCTACGTAAAGATGAGCGCAGGCTCGCTGTATGCGTCAACGGACGGCGGCGTTTCCTGGAATGAGCAACCCACGTTCGATCCGCTGGGGTTCACCTTCGTGACGCCGGGTCCGGCGCTGGACAACGCACTGACGTTGAGCAGCGTCGGAGCGCCACTCGTCTCGACGGATCAAGGCGCGACGGCGACGGACTTGACAGCTGGATATCCATTGGACATCAACGGCAATCCGTGCACGTCAAACTTTGCGATGACGGATGTATACGTGATCGCCAACGCATGGGCGTGTTTTAATGGGAGTACGGGAGTTTACCGGCAGATGTATGCGTCTGGAACGGCCGTTGGCGAGAGCCCGGATCAGGCAAGTTTGCAGATGGAGGCACCCTGGCCAAATCCGGCCGGAGGTGACGTCTTTGTGCGCTTCACGACCAAATTCCCCGGGGCCGTCACTCTAAGCCTGCTTGACTTACTCGGACGCGAAATGCTCGTTCTGGATCGCTCGACACGGGCGCAGGGAACGCACACCGTTTCGTTCAATGTTGGGAGGCTGCCGGCTGGTTCGTACAGGCTCCGGCTTTCCACAGAATCAGGCGTGGCTGCACGAATGCTCTCCATCGTGCGATAGAGGCCTTCTCCCCTTCCCTTTTTTATTGATCGCCTTCCATGCTCAAACTCGCTATCGCCTTCGCTCTCTTCGGAACGGCCATCATCCTGCCGGGCTGCAGCATGACCGATCCCGACCCAGAGCAACAGCAACAACAGCCGCCGATTCAACAGTGGGAGGGCCCGCGGGCTATGTCCTTCGAGCGCGTGATCGATCTCAACAACGAAGTCGTGCTTGACCTCGACCTCGACATGGACGGCATTTCCGTCGCGGTCACGCGGCCTTCAACCAACAGAACCAAGGTCTGGATCAACCGCGGATCGGGTTGGTCTGTGATGTACGAGCCGAACGGACTGGGCGCATCGTCCGCCTGCATCGAGCCGGGCGGAGAGAAGATTTTGGTGGGTCTGAACGGCGCGCACTATATGATTTTCGATTCCGCCGGGAATATTCTTCATGGTCCGACTCGCTATAACGTGACCGGCGAAGGCAACGAGGTGGACAGTTGGACGACACGGCAGTGCCGGTGAGTGCCCGAGCAGGGCAATAAAGTCTTCGTTACGCTTTCCAGCGACGACCGACTTGGCGGAGCCCTGCTCTACCTCGACGTCTCCCGCATCAACAGTAACGCGTCGTGGACGCGTTTGACCCCGCCTATCCAGACGCCCACGGGTTCACCTGAGCAGTACGACCTCGCCTTCGATGGCCTCTCCGTATCGATTCAG
The DNA here is from genome assembly GCA_037969195.1 of Rubricoccaceae bacterium. Taxonomy (GTDB): domain Bacteria; phylum Bacteroidota; class Rhodothermia; order Rhodothermales; family Rubricoccaceae; genus JAHEJB01. The sequence continues at coordinate 6,105 of JBBKWZ010000160.1, forward strand.
AGCGGCGTCGGCGTAGGCGTGGGCGCAGGAGTTTCCTACGGATTCAGCACGCACGCTTTGACACAACGCTACATTTCGGGCAACCCATTCGGCGACCCAGACGACTCCTGGATCATCCTGGACGCCATCCCGGGGACAGAGCAGTATGGCGCGCCGCGCGATTTCGGGAGCTATCCGCAACACGGATCAGCCGATCTCTTCCACGAGCATTCGGGCGGACAATGGCGCGTGATTGTAACGACACCCGCAGGTTATTCTGGCGTGGCCATCCTGGAAGCTCCGGAGCTCGGCGGAACGGCTTTGGCACTTGATGTAGACAGCGAAGGCTATCTGTGGATAGGCGGCGACGGCGGGCTTGGACTCTGGCGGTCAATTGACATCCTTCAATAGTCTCGACAGACAAAAACAGGACAGGACAACGATATGAAGACGTTCTACGTCGTACTGGCTCTACTTACGCTCGCCACGATCACCCCGACAGTGTCTGCACAAACCGGTTGCATTTCCGGCAATTGTGTTGACGGTATCGGCACCTACCGAGTCGAGGATGGCACTACCTACGAGGGAGCCTTTCGCGACGGTGACCAACACGGTTATGGAGTATTAACCGATTCCAATGGATCCAGTTACAGTGGACCTTGGGCAGATGGGAAACAACACGGAAACGGCACCCAACTCCTTGTCACCGGCATCGGGGTCATTCGGGTCGATGGACGATGGGTGGAGGATAAGAAGGAGGGAGTGTTTGTTTACACGCCCCCAACTGGACAAAAGGAATACGCGTTATTTGAAGCCGACGAACTCATCCGAATGCTGACGGCTGTAGAAGCTGAGGCGCTTGCAGAAGTTGCACGCCTTGGTGGAGCAGGTTCAGAAGCGAGCCGTCCGCAACAAGGCCAAACCATAGACACGAATGATATGCGTCGCGGATTTGGGTTTTCCTATTCGCTGCATCCCGGCGGCGAAGACGTGACGATGATTGTTGGCGTCGCCCCCGGAAGTCCATCTGAGCAGGCCGGAATCCTCTCAGGCGATCATCTCGTCGCCGTCAACGGCCAATCAATCTTCGGCTTTGACATGGAAGCCATTGCCCGTGCTCTGGCCGATGCGTCGGGTGGATCAGACGCCCGGCTGAAGATATTCCGCCCGGGAACGGCGTCGCGAAGTGGGCAGGAAGCAACGCTCACCGTCGTTCCGGGACCATTCAGCGTCGCCGCGCTTCGGCAAGCGGATGAGGAAGGCAGGGCCAGATTGTCTAGTTCTATATCCGGCCAGTAAAACTCTGTCTCATGGATCGCCATCAATCCGTCGTTGCCAGGCAATAGAAACATTAAGCATGCGTCACATCTTCCTCTCGTTTGCCCTTCTTGTCAACATCTCGGCGCTCGCCCAGCCATCTCCCGATGATGTGATCGGCATCGCTGCTCGCGGCGAAACCGTGGCTCGCCGCGCGGCACTGGACGAAGGCGCAGAACCGGATGCCATCGGCACACAGTTTAACAACTATCTCGAGGACCAAACCACGCCGCTAATCGAGGCGATTCGAAGCAATCACGTCGAGGTTGTGGAAATGCTTCTGGATGCTGGGGCCAATCCTTTTGCGCCCGATGACGTTGGGCGGATGCCCCTTTGGTATGCCGCTGACGTGGGGAGTGTCGAGATCGCCCGGCTCTTGCTCGAGTTCGATGCGGACATTGAGGAAGGCAGCGACGGAGGCACGACTCCGTTGGCGTGGGCCGCATACAGCGACAGGACGGAGTTGGTCGCGTTCCTGCTCGACTCCGGAGCCAATCTGAGCGCACGGGACAACAACAACAATTCCGTCCTGGGCCGTGCGACTAACCCGCACGGCAAATCATTTGGCAATGCCCGAACGGTAGCACTGCTGTTGGCGCGTGGCGCCGAACTTTCCGTGCCGAATGTTCGCGGCTTCACGCCGCTCCACATGGCTGTCCACATCTCGCCATCGAGCCTCCTCTTGACGCATTTGTTGCTGGAAGCCGGAGCCGACCCAAATGCGCCTGATGCTATCGGGCAGACTGTCCTGCATCTTGCCGTGAGCTATGAAATGATCAACATCGTTGAGACACTAATCGACGGCGGTGCGGATTTAAACTCAGCGAACGGAGACGGAATGACCGCCCTCCAGATTGCTCGGGGGTACGATTTATCTGAGATTTCCGACCTGCTTACCGAGGCAGGCGCAACCGAATAGCCAACTGACGATATCCATGAAACGCACGCTCAAACTCTGCGCACTTTTTCTTCTTGCCGGACCAGTCCTGGCGCAATCGATCGTCTGTGTAACGGGCTCGTGCGAGGATGGCATTGGCGCGGCAATCTTCTCCGACGACAACGGAGAGGAGATCAGATATGATGGTGCGTGGCGCGATGGCCTGCCCCACGGCGATGGCACGTCCACCTACTCGGACAGCACACAGTTCGAAGGCCGTTTTTATAGCGGACAACCCCGCGAAGGCCGAATCGTCTGGCCAATGGAATTGGTTTACGAGGGCTGGATTGTGGACAACACGCCGCATGGATGGGGCGTCTATCAGAACGAGCAAGGAACCGTTTGGGAGGGACGCTGGGTTGCGGGAGCGCCGGAAAACGTCATCGCTACTCGTGCCGACGGAGAGCGTGTGTACTACGAAGTGATAACACTGAACAGGCTCCCGAGCTTTGATGCGGCCCTGGCTGAGCAGCAACTAGTCGCCCAGACGATCAAGCGGGAGCGCCTCGCCGACAGCCTCATCGCGCGCGGAGGGGACGACCTGGTAGAGACAGCACGATCCAACCCAGAGGCGCTGTTTCTTCAAGAACGCCCAGACAAGATATCGCTCGACGCGTTCGCCCTGGACCATCCCGGTCTTCTTGCCACGATCCTCGATGCCGGTGCCGACCCCGAGGCTTTGAAGGAAAGCTCGATGCCCTTGTTGACCCAGTCCGTCGTCCGTTCGGCACGGATCGGTCAAGCCGCTCTGGAACTCCTTCTCGAAGCTGGAGCTGACCCGAACATCTACAACAGTGGGATGTTTACGCCACTCGTTGCAGCAGGTTATATGTGCAATGTCGAGGCGGTAGACCTGCTGCTCAAAGCCGGGGCCGACCCCAACGGCTGCGCCTCCAA
>JBBKWZ010000161.1:0-9289 GCA_037969195.1 Rubricoccaceae bacterium
GTTCGCGTTGTCACGTTTGAAGGTGGAGATTTCTCTTCCATCGAACTCTGCGGTGGGACGCACGTCCAGGCGACGGGCGAGATTGGACTGTTCAAACTCACCAGTGAAGGCTCCGTCGCCAGCGGCATCCGCCGCGTGGAAGCCGTGGCAGGCGCAAAAGCCCTTGAATGGCTCGACGCTCAGATGTTCGAACTGGAGTCCACGCGCGGGCTCTTCAAACAGCTTCCGGATGGCCTCGAAACCGCCGTGGCGGGGATTCAGGAGCAGACGAAGTCGCTCGAAAAAGAACTGGCCGGGTTCAAACAACAAGCTGCATCTGCCGGGTTAGACCAGCTCATCGCCGACGCGCAGGACGTGGACGGAATTCGCCTGATTACTGGTGAGATCTCAGGCGCGGATATGAAATCCCTCAGCGATCTTGGTGAGCAGATCCGCGAGGACCTGAAGGAGAACACCGTAGCCGTTCTCGGTAGCGCAGATCTTGAGGAAGGCAAAGCCTACATCGTCGCCGCTGTGACGGACGATCTCGTTAAACAGGGCATCCAGGCAGGAAGGCTGGTTGGTGCGCTCGCGAAGATCGTCGGTGGAGGCGGAGGCGGGCGACCGCATCTCGCAACCGCGGGAGGGAAGCAGCCAGAGAAGCTGGGCGATGCGCTGGCGGCGGCCGGGGCAGAATTGGAAGCCCTGCGGTAGGTCGGAGCGCTGAGCGCTGGCTCATTCATTGTTCCAGGTATCGCGGGCGACTTCGGGAGGGACACAGTGTGGCCGCTCAATCATGAATTGGAGCGAATTGTATCGCGCCTTACTTTTGAAGTCCGGCAGAACTCACTGCATTACTTGGATTCGTCTAGCCATCACCGATCACTATGAACTTCCGTTTCTCTCTCATCCTGGCGCTTGCGCTGGTAGCAACAACCGCGTTGGCTCAGAAGCCCGCCGAGCGCTCTTCCCTTGAGATCGGCGATGACTACGTTGAAACAATTTCGCGTGTCACCTCAACGATGTTTACAAGCGATGTCGATGGCACGCCCCGCGTTCTTTCCGGCGTCGAATATGCTGTGACTCCGGGTAATCCGGAAGCAATGGCACGAGAATACCTTGCTCAGAACGCTTCTACGTTGCGCTCGGCAACAGGTGAATTTGAGTACCGCTCTACGCGTTCCGGTCGGGCTGGCCACAACGTGCGGTTCCGGCAGACTGTTGCCGGTGTTCCTGTTTGGGCTCCGGAGACGGTCATCAATATTGACAACCAGAACCGCGTTCAGTTTGTGCTCAACGAGTTCCGGCCCAATGTGTCCGTGCCAAGCGTGGTGCCAGTGATTGACGAGGCATCCGCTCGTCAGCGTGCATTCGATCACCTGTCCGTTTCCGGCGATCTTTTGACTGACGAAACTAACCTGGTCATCTACCCGACGGAGAATGATGCCAGATTGGCCTGGAGTGTCCGCGTTGTTCCAGGTTCGCCCATCGGAGACTGGGAAGCGATTGTCGATGCCGCGACTGGTGAGTTCCTCCGCGTGAAAGACCACGCCGTGTACCATCACAGCGACGACGAGACAGATGGTGACGATCCCCCCTCTTTTGCACCCACAGCGGATTCACACCGCACACATTCACGCGTTGACGGAACTGGATACATCTTCGACCCGGACCCGCTTACACGCGCCGGTGTCAATTACGGGGCCCCGGGCTATGTAGATGGCAATGATGCCGATACGCCCGAACTGACCGCGGCACGTTCAATGGTGACGCTGCGCGACATCACGTTCGATGGCGTCAATTACAAGCTGGCTGGGCCGTACGCCGTGATCATCGACAACGAATCTCCGTTCTTTGGATTGTTCTTGCAGCCGACCGACACGTGGGATTTCACCAGATTGGCGGCAGACTTTGAAGCGGATAACGTCTATTGGCAGGTTGATAACTACATGCGGTATATCAATGTGACGCTGGGTATTCCGCTTACGCCGCGGCAGTATTCAGGTGGCGTTCAATTCGACCCGCATGGCTTGAGCGGGCAAGACAACTCGCACTACTCGGGTGGACGGATCGCTTTTGGCGAAGGGTGTGTTGACGATTCAGAGGACGCTGACGTAATCGTTCACGAGTTGGGCCACGGTATTCACGACTGGTTGGCCGGCGCCGTTTCAAATACCGATGGCCTGAGCGAAGGGTTCGGTGACTACGTTGCGGTTGAGTACACTCGCAGCCTTGGCCTACTTACTTCTGCTGATCCTGAGTACAACTGGGTGTTCAAATGGGACGGTCACAACCCATGTTGGCCGGGTCGGATTACGAACTACACGGCAAACTATCCGACCGGAAGTGCGCCGCACCAGCGTGGCCAGCACTGGTCAACATCGAACCTGAAGATCTGGGAGGATCTTGGCCGGGATGCCACAAACACGGCCATGTTCGAGGGCCTGATGATGACGAATGGTGGAACGACCCAGCCCGTAGCTGCGCAGGCAGTAATGCAGGCTGCTATCAACATGGGCTACTCTGGTGCTGATCTGAACACCATGTTTACGCATTACACGGATCAGGGCTATAGCGTAGCAATCCCGACCGCAGGCGAGACGGGTCCCGAAGGTGAGCAGCCAATCGGCTTCGAACTGACGGCTGCCTATCCGAATCCGTTCAATCCGGCAGCCAACTTCACGCTTCGCGTTGCGGACGCCCAGCAGGTTGATATCGCATTGTTCGATGCACTCGGACGCCACGTCCAGACGATCTTCTCGGGCCAGATGGCCGCGGGCGAACGTCGTGTCTTCTCGATCGATGCGAACGGTCTGCCAAGCGGCTTGTACGTCTACCGCGCTATCGGAGAAGGCTTCTCCCAGTCACGCAACGTTGTCTTGACGAAGTAATATCGATGTCATCCCGAACGAAGTGAGGGATCCCCTATGCCTCGTCCATTGACGAGGCTGGGGAGATCACTCTTCGGTTTGCTCATCGGCATGACACGTGATTAAGAGGGCGTGGGCTTCGGCTCGCGCCCTCTTTTCATTGAATCGATGGTTGTGGGCCGCTACCTTGCTGCTCTTCGATCCGACGCGCCCCAAAATTGAAATCCAAAGTCAACAACCGCTCCATCTACGATTACCTGCTTACCACGCGGCGAGAGAAGGGCGCGGGCTTCATCGTGCTCGTCGATCCTGACAAGCTGGCCGAGCGGGAAGCCCCTGCGTTTGCCGAGCGATGTACCGAGGCCGGCGTAGACGCTTTCTTCATTGGCGGCAGCTTGATGCACTCAGGCGAACTGGATCGCTATGTCGGTCGCATGAAGCTGACCACGGATCGTCCGATCATCGGCTTTCCCGGCTCCGTGAGCCAACTGGCGTCGGCGTATGACGCGGTGTTGTTTCTCTCCGTGATGAGCGGGCGCAATCCCGAGCTCCTCATCGGGCAGCATGTCCACGCAGCGCCCATGATCAAGCGTTTCGGCATGGAGCCAATTCCAACGGCCTATCTCCTCATCGAATCCGGCCGGATGACGACGGCGCAGTACATGAGTGGATCGGCACCGATCCCGCACCACAAACCGGAAATTGCTGCGACGACGGCCCTTGCAGCGGAAATGCTCGGAATGAAGCTCATCTTCACGGATGGAGGCTCCGGGGCGGAGCACCCGGTTTCGCAGGAAATGATCACGGCTATCACGCAGACTGTAGAGATACCGCTGGTTGTGGGGGGCGGGATTCAAACCCCCGACGGTGTTTCAAGCCGCGTGGAAGCCGGGGCGAGCTTTATCGTCGTGGGCAATGCCATTGAAGGTCGGGCAGAGGACGGATCCTACGTCGCCGAGTTAGCGGAGGCCGCGCACACAGGCGTTGCGCACCCGATGGCCAGAGGCTGAGAGGGAAGGGGAACGGTATTCGTCAAGTTTGGCAGAATACGAAGCCACAAGCGCGAGCCATTTTCACGTCTCCTCACACAACGGACGACGCCCGCACCGTAGCTTTCTGCCCCAATTCGGAGAGGTGCCAGAGTGGTTGAATGGGTCGGTCTCGAAAACCGGTGTGGCGTCTTGCGTCACCGAGGGTTCGAATCCCTCCCTCTCCGCAAAGATGGATGTGGGCGTGTAGCGTCTTGCCCTAGCCTGGATGGCTCTGAGCTTGCTCAATGAGCCGTCCAGAGTAGGGCAACTATGACATCAGTCATTGCATCCATCTTTGCAGGATCTCCCCGTCGGGATGGGCGAAGCCAATCCCGTTGCACTGAAATAGAACTCGGCCAATTCCTCCGAGATCAAAGGAAAGCGGCCAATCCCCACCAGCCCCTCTGGTTAACTTACAGGCCTTCAATCCAGCACCGTAGCCAATGAAATTCTGCGTCTGCATCAAGCAGGTCCCCGATGTTACCGCGCCCATTCAAATCCGGGATGGCGCATTGTCAATGGATGCCGGACGCGTGGTTTTGAACGCCTACGATGCCTCGGCTGTGGAGGAGGCTCTTGTTCTTACCGAAGCCACGGACGATGAGGTAGATGTCGTCCTGATTGGCCCAGACAGAGCCACAGAAACAATCCGCAAGGCCCTTGCAATGGGAGCTGCGCGCGGAACGCATCTCGTGGTGCCCGAAAGCACGGAGCTGGACTCAGCAGCCGTCTCCAAGATTCTCGCCGATCGCTTTGAAGGACATAGCTATGATGTCATCCTGACGGGTAAGCAGGCGCAAGACACGGACGCAGGGCTCGGCGGGGGCATGTTGGCCGAACGCCTTGGGCTCCCCTTTGCGACCAACGCCGTAGGCCTTGCCATCGAAGGCAATCAACTTATTGTAACCCGCCAAGGCGACACGGGGCAGGAGATCCTCGCGATCCCAACGCCGTGCCTTGTAACGTGCTCGAACGACATGAACAACCCACGCATCCCCAACCTGAAGGGTGTGATGGGCGCGAAGAAGAAGCCTGTCGATTCGGCGCCGCTAGCGGATATTCCGTCAGCGGCGGTACGAGTTCTTGGTTTCGAATCACTTCCAACCCGCTCTCCGGGTCGGTTTATTGAGGGCGAGACTGCCGAGCAGGTTGCCGAACTAGTTGGTCTTTTGGAATTGTCGTAGGGGCGAAATACATCTCGTCCACCAAGTTTTACCTCTCTTAAATAGATGCCTACGATTCTCGCCTACGTCGCAGTCCAGAACGGAAGTCCGAGCCGAGGTTCGCTCGAGGTGCTGAGTCGCGCCCGGCAGATTGCGGAAAACCAGGGAGCAATCTGCGCTGCTTGTGTGCTCACTGCTGACGCCTCGTCTGTAGTAGGTGAGCTTGGTCGATACGGCGCACAAAAAGTCTACGCGGTCAACAACCCTGTCTTTCGGCAGCACATCAATGCGCCGGTTCTCGCCGCACTGGAAGCCATGATTGGGCATGCCCAACCGTCGCTGGTTGTTTTTCCGTCGTCGGAGGGAGTAAAGGATGTCCTCGGTGCCCTCGCGGTTCGGACAGGCGCTTCCGTGCTCCCAGATGTGGCCTCGTTTGAAATGAAGGATGGAGCGGTTGAAGCCCTCCGCCCTGTGATGGCCGCCAAGTTCATGGCTCGAACTCGTGCCGAAGGCGCACTCGTGTTGGTCTCCGTTCGCGCTGGTTCGTACGAGGCCACCGAGTCGCCCGCGGAAGCCACTATCGAGGAGATTCCGTTTTCGTTCGACCAAAGCGCACTTCGCCAGACGCTTCGCGAGATCGTCGGCTCGACAGCAGGGGCCATTGATCTGGCTGATGCCCAGGTTGTCATTGCAGCGGGTCGTGGTGTCAAGGACGAGGCCGGTAAGCAGCTTGTGGAAGAACTTGCGGAGGTGTTGGGCGCGGGAATAGGATCGTCGCGGGCGGTTGTAGAGTCGGGGATGTTTCCGGCGACGGCGCAGATCGGGCAGACTGGCAAAGTCGTATCGCCCGATCTCTACATCGGCGTGGGGATTTCCGGCGCCATTCAGCATGTAGCTGGGATGTCAAACAGCCGCACAATCGTTGCCATCAACACCAACCCCGACGCGCCGATCTTCGACGTCGCCACGTACGGCATAGTCGGTGATCTCTATAAAGTGCTGCCTATTTTGATCGAGGAGATTAAGAAGAAGAAGACGGTGGCTACGTAGGCTCCTTCAAACCCTCACTGCGTCATCCCCGCGTTCGCGGGGATGACATTTTTGAGTGTATTTATATTCAATGGACGACAAATTCGACTGCATCATTGTTGGGGGAGGTATCGCCGGGCTGTCAGCCGCGATGACGTTTGCTCGCGCGGACGCCAAATTCCTCCTCATTGAACGCGGAGAATGGAGCGGCGCTAAGAATGTCTCAGGTGGTGTACTCTGGGGCACGGATCTGAACCGTCTCGTCCCCGACTATTGGGAGCAGAAGGACGCGGCGTTCGAGCGGTTTGTCAACCACCGTCGCCTCACGTTCATGGACGAGGGGGCAGCATTTACTCTCGATTTCAAGTCCGACCACTTCAATCAGACGCCGTACACGGGCCTCACGGTCTTGCGCTCACGCTTCGACGCGTGGTTGGCCGGAAAAGTGCAGGAAGCAATCGACCAAAGCAGCCACGCCGAGGAATCCTTCCTTGCAACCGACATCCTCGTTCAGGAAGTGCTGATGGAAGGTGGAAAAGCTGTGGGCATTCGGGCAGGAGAAGAGACCTTCCACGCTGATTGCGTAATCCTTGCCGAGGGCGTCAACAACCTGCTCACGCGCCAGGTCGGGTTGCAGACGGAGTACGTCCCGGCAGATGGCCTGGCCGTGGGCGTCAAAGAGGTCATCCAATTCGATCAGAAAGTTCTGGAAGATCGTTTTCAGCTTTCAGGGAATAGCGGACTCACGAACGAGTTCGTCGGCTACGCGTCCGGCGGGGTAGAGGGCGGAGGATTTCTCTACACGAACAAGGACACGCTGTCTGTCGGCCTGGTGCTCGGAATGGCAGACCTCCGTGATAAAAAGCACAAGCCGTACGACTTGCTCGACGAATTCAAGCAGCACCCCGCCATAGCCGACCAACTGCGTGGCGGCGAGGTACTGGAATACAACGCCAAAGTTGTCTCGACGGGCGATATGTCGATCATGCCGAAGGAGATCTATACCGATGGCTTGATGGTGGCTGGCGAGGCTGCGAACCTGGTTCTCAACGCGGGTCGCGCCATTCAGGGAATGGACTACGCGATGCGCTCGGGCATCCTTGCTGCAGAAGCCGCTATCGAAGCCAAAAAGGCCGGCGATTTCAGCGCTGCGATGCTCAAGAACTACCGCACAGCGCTCGAAAACAGCTATGTGATGCAGGATTTGCGCGGCTTCCAGCAAGCAGTCAAGGTGCTCCACAGTCCAGAGATGTTCACCGCCGTACCACGAATGGTGTGCGATTTCGGGCGGGAGTTCTTCACCGTCGACAACAAACCGACTCGGAAGGCTTACAAGATTCTCAGCGATGCACGGAAGCAACACATGGGCTTCTGGGATCTTGTGAAACTCGGAAAACGAGCTTCGCGAGCGATGTGACAAATGTCATTGCGAGCGTAGCGAAGCAATCTTGAAGGCACCGGATAAAGTCACGGGATTGCCGCGTCGGCGCAAGCGCCTCCCTGCAATGACAGTTAGTTTGTTTTTTACCGTGGTCTACAAGTATGTCTGATATTCCAACTCTTACGATTGCCGAGCGCCTCGGAAAGGTGACTTACCGCAATCAGGGCCGCGCGGAGGCGAAGGCCCACATCGAGGTGGACACGGACATCTGCAATTCGACGTGCCCACACAAGTGCACGACGTACGTCTGTCCCGCAAATTGCTACACGCTCGACGAGGCTAAGCAGGTTCACTTCCAGTTCGAGGACTGCATCGAGTGTGGAACCTGCATGTATGCTTGCGATCAGGGCGCGGTTAAATGGAGCTACCCGGATCCGGAGATTGGGCGCGGCGTGAACTGGAATCTGGGTTGAGTGTCTGAGGTCCGCTCTGTTGCTTGCCCAAGTGGAGTAGTTCCGTCGTCCGGCCGGAGGGCGCCCCTATCATTCCGGGTCGGTGCTAAAGAAGTACCGGACCCCTGCCTTTGATGTTCACCGCCTATGCCCACCGCCCTTTCCTGGGAGGCCTGGACGACGCTCGGCGTCATCGGTCTCATGCTCGTCGCGCTCGTACGCGACATCGCGCAGCCACACCTGGTGCTCTTAGGCGCCCTTGCGCCGCTGCTCATCCTCGGCATTCTGACGCCCGAGGACGCCTTCGCCGGGCTTTCTAACAGCGCCGTACTCACCGTAGGCGCGCTGTTCGTTGTCGCGGCGGGTGTGCAGAATACGGGCGCGCTCGGGTTCACTGATCGGCTCCTCTTCGCAAAGGAGTCGAACGTGCGCATGGCGACGTTCCGGCTTATGAGCACGACAGCCGTGATGTCCGCCTTCCTCAACAACACACCCATCGTGGCTATGCTTATACCCCGCGTGCAGGCATGGAGTGAGCGAACCGGAGTGCCCGCCTCGAAGTTGATGATCCCGCTCTCGTACGCGGCCATCGTAGGAGGTACGATCACACTAATCGGTACGAGTACGAACCTCGTGGTGTCGGGTCTGATGGAGGATGCGGGGTACCCACCACTCGGTCTGTTCACCTTGACGGGGGTCGGAATCCCCGTAGCTGTTGCCGTAATCGCCTACTTCGCTCTTGTCGGATACCGGCTGCTTCCAGACCGTGGTGGTGTGGGGGAGGGCCTGGACGATGGGCTTGCTGAGTGCCTTTTCGAGGCACGCGTAGCGCAGGGCTCACCGCTCGTGGGGCAGACCGTCGAGGAGGCCGGACTCAGGGCGCTAGGTGACGCCTACCTCGTTCACCTCCGCCACGGCGATGACGTGCGCCCGGCCACGCCGGAGACGGTTATCCGTGAAGGCGACCGACTCACATTCACAGGCCACAGCGTTGCGCTTGATCGGCTCCTGGCGCAGCCTGGGCTGGCGAGGGCCGTAGCGCCAGTGGAGGCCGACACCACAGCGACGCTCCCGCTCTACGAGGCCGTAATCGCGCCGTCGTCGGCCCTCGTGGGGCGCACGCTAAAGGAGATCGATTTCCGCGAGCGGTACCAGGGCGTCGTGCTTGCCGTGCGCCGGCAGGACACAACACTTGATGGGGCACTCGGACGGACGCTTCTTTTGGCAGGTGACCTCCTTCTGGTTGAAGCGACGCCAGGCTTTGACCGACGCTGGAATCAGCGTCGCGATGAGTTTTACCTCGTGGCGCCACGTCGTGACGCACGTCCGCGTGCGTCGTCCGGGAAGGCGGGGCTCGCGCTCGGAATCCTCGTCGCCGTGGTAG